>JACVJF010000020.1 GCA_015711855.1 Candidatus Solincola quzhuomuensis
TAGTCGATGGCACTGACGTAGTTCAGGAGGGCGTCGAACCACACGTACATGACCTGGCTCTCGTCGAAGGGTAGGGGTATGCCCCAGGTGATGGTCTTGCGGCTGATGCTCTGGTCGGTGAGGCCCTGCTTGATGAAGCTGATGACCTCGTTACGCCGGATGTCCGGCTGGACGAACTCAGGATGGGCCTCGATGTGGGCCAGGAGGCGGTCGGCGTAGGCGGATAGGCGGAAGAAGTAATTCTCCTCCTGGACCATCTCCACCTCCCTCCCGCACTGGGGGCATTTCCCGTCCACCAGCTGAGAAGGGAGCCAGAAGGACTCGTCGGGCACGCAGTACCATCCCTCGTAGGTGTCCAGGTAGATGTCCCCTTTGTCGTAGAGATGCTGGATGAACCGGCGGGCCACCTCCACGTGCTTGGGATCGGTGGTGCGGATGAAATAGTCGTTGCTTATGTTCAAGAGCCTCCAGACCTCGGTGAAGTGCACCACCATGCGGTCAGCCCACTCCTGCGGGGAGACGCCGTTGCGTTCGGCGGCCCGCGCCACGTGCTGTCCGTGCTCGTCCGTCCCGGTCAGAAAAAAGACCTCCTCGCCCTTGAGGCGGTGGTAGCGGGCCAGAGCGTCGGCGGCCACCGTGGTGTAGGCGGTGCCTATATGGGGCATGTCGTTCACGTAGTATATGGGGGTGGTCACGTAGAAGGTCTTGCTCATCTTTTTCCTTCACTTGTAAAAAAAGGTAAAATTTTCTTGACATCCTTTCCGCATCGTCCCTATAATTATATGGCTGGAACGGCCGGCCGTTGTCAAGGATGAACAGTCCATAACTTGCCAAGTCCGGCATGAAAAGGAAGAAGAAAGGGTGGGCGTGAGATGAAGGCAACGGGAATCGTGAGGAAGATTGACGAGCTGGGAAGGATAGTCATCCCCATGGAGCTGCGTCGCACTCTGGACATCAAGGAGCGCGATCCCATAGAGATCTTCACCGACGGGGAGAAGATCGTGCTGATGAAATACCAGCCAGGGTGCGTTCTCTGCGGTAGTGCGGAGAACGTGCGCACCTTCAAGGGGAACCGCATCTGCCAGAAGTGCATCAACGAGCTCAAGCGCAAGTAAACCCGAGCGGTTGGTGAAGGGGCGGGCGGAAGGCCCGCCCCTTTGTCATCGTCGCCTCCTTTCCGCGGGACTGCCCCCCTTGGTGACGAAGCGGTATAAGGCGAGAAGCTGTTGACGGGAAAGCTCCTCCGCCCGGCAGGTAGGGGGTAGGCCCAGGAAGGCCAGCGCCTCCGCCACCGCCTCCCGGGGACAGTAGGGGTTCCTGCCCCCGCCCAGGGCATTGGCCAACATCTTGCGACGGGAGGCGAAGCAGGCGTTGAGGAAGAGGAAGAAGGCCTCCACCTCCCCCTCGGAGGGCTCCGGCGCTTTCCTGTGCATGAGGAGCACCGTGGATTCCACGCGGGGCGGCGGGAAGAAGACAGTGGGGGGAACGTTAGCCAGGCGGCGCATCTCGACCAGGCTCTGTATTTTTACGGAAACCGCGCCGTAGGCGGCGTCGCCCGGTCCGGCCAGGTACCGGTCGGCCAGTTCCCTCTGCACGGTGATCACCAGGAAGCGCACCTGGGGCAGTTCGCGAAGCAGGCGCAGGAGAAGCGGGGTGGCCACGCTGTAGGGTAGGTTGGAGACCACCTTGACCCTTTCGTCCGGAGCGAAGAGGGAGGCCAGGTCGACGCGCAGGGCGTCCCCGGTGATGATTTCCAGGTGGGGATGGTTTCCCAACAGGTCGCGCAGGACGGAGCAGAGTCCGCGGTCCATCTCCACGGCCACCACCCGGCCGGCGCGAGAGCAGAGCTCCTCGGTGAGGGTACCCATCCCCGGACCTATCTCCAGGACCGTGTCTCCGGTTTCCAGCTCGGCGGCCTCCAGGATCCGCCGCAGCACGTTGCCGTCCACGAGGAAGTGCTGCCCCAGGGAACGCATGGGACTTATACCATATTTTTCCAATAAGTCCGCCACCACGCTCGGCTTGGCCAGCTCTCCCATCTCCACCTCACCGACGAAGCAGGGATTTCTCAAGCCACTTTTCCATGATAACCGTTGAGGTGATAAGGTGGAAAGTGGTCCGCGGGAAGAGCCCGCCCGGGGGTGCCCGCGTAGGGATTTGTGTCCTTTGCCGCGGGAGAAAAAGGAAGGGTTGGGAAAGGGGAGCCGGGAGCGGAGGCGAGAGGATCCGAAAGAAGAAGGGCCATGGAGGAGGCGGAGTTGGGAAGAAGGGTGGTTGTGAAGGCTCCGGCCAAGATCAATCTTTACCTGGAGGTGGGGGCCCGTCGGCCGGACGGGTTCCACGAGGTGCGGACCGTCATCCAAGCGGTGGAGGTCTTCGACCGCCTGGATCTGGAGCTCCTCGAGGGCGGCGAAGGCATTAGGCTGGAGGTGGAGGGGACGGCCCCGCAGGGCGAGGACAACCTCTGCTTCCGGGCTGCCGCCGGTTTCCTGGAGGAGACCGGCTTGCGCCTCGGGGTGAGGATCGTGCTCACCAAGAACATCCCCGAGGCGGCGGGCCTGGGTGGAGGGAGTTCGGACGCCGCCGCCGTGCTCCGCGGGTTGAACCTGCTCACCGGGGAAGCCCTGGGGCGGGAGGACCTGTTCCGCATGGCGGCGCGGCTGGGATCGGACGTCCCCTTTTTCCTGGTGGGAGGAACGGTGATGGGAGAAGGGCGGGGAGAGAGGGTCAAACCCCTGGCCCAAGCACCGCCGCTTCCCGTGGTGCTGGCCAATCCCGGTACGGGTCTGCCCACTTCGGAGGTCTACCGACGCTACGACCGACTGGGACCGGTGGAGCCCCCTCCCGGAGGCCCGGAAACTCTACTGGACATTCTTTTGCGAGGCGACGTGCGGGGCGCGGCCCCCTTTCTCTTCAACGCCCTGGAGCCGGCGGCCTGTGAGCTGCTCCCGGAGTTGAGGAAGATTATGGAAATCATCTTCCAGGAAGGGGGAAAACCCGTAGTCAGCGGGAGCGGCCCCACGGTCTTCGTGTTGGCCTCCGACGAGGAGGAAGCCGAAAAGATGGCTTCCTCGCTGGAGGGGGAGGTCCCCCTGGTCTACCGGACGAGGTTCTGCAACCACGGAGCGGCGATCGTGGACGAAGGGAGGAAATGATTCCGAGAGTCGGGGGTCGTGCCCCATGAAAAGAGCCTCGTTTTCTTGAAAACATATATGGATAAGAATAATATGGTTTATATGTTTCCAGTCGGTATATCTACATGGGGGACAGCGGTGGAGATAACAAGAGTAACCGTGCGAGAGATAGACATGAACATGGTCAAGGGGATCGCCAGCATAATAATCGACGATTGTTTCGTGGTGCACGACCTCAGGGTGGTGGACGGCGATCGCGGGTTCTTCGTGGCCATGCCCTCGCGCAAGTTGCCCAACGGCGATTTCAAGGACATCGCCCACCCGCTGAACGCGGAAACCCGCGAGAAGATCCAGAAAGCGGTGCTCAACGAGTTTTTCAGGATGAAAAGGGAGAAGGGAGAGCCCGTCCCCGTGGAGAAAGAAGGATGAGCTGTATTTTGCCCCTGGGGCGTGGCCAAGCGGTAAGGCAGCGGCCTTTGGAGCCGCGATCGTAGGTTCGAATCCTACCGCCCCAGCCAAGATAGAAAACGGCGCCAAGCGCCTTTTTCTTTTGCGGGTCCAACCCCGAGGCTCGCCGCAAGACGCGCGTGTCCGGAGGGCGGTGCCAAGCGTCACGGAGGTCGGGTACAATAAGGACGTCCGGAGAAAAGGGAGGCGGATTGGACCGTACGGCCATAATCCTCGCCGCCGGCGAGGGGACGCGGATGAAATCGGACCTCCCCAAGGTCCTCCACCGCGTGTGCGGGAGGCCCATGATCTCCTGGGTGTTGGACGCGGTGGAGGTGCTGCGGGAGGAAGGGCTCGTCAGACGCATCCTGGTGGTGGTGGGAAGCGGCGGGGACCGCGTCAGGGAAGAGGTCGGCGAGCGCGCTGAGTGCGTCTTCCAGGAGGAAAGAAAGGGTACGGGACACGCGGTCATGACCGCCGCCCCTCTGATCCGGGAGGACGAGGTACTGGTGCTCACCGCCGACTCCCCCCTCATAACCGTCGCCACCCTGCGCGCCCTCATCCGGGAACACGAAATCCGGAAGCCGGCGGTCACCATCCTGGCCGCCTTCATGGACGACCCCAAGGGATACGGGCGCATCATAAGGGACGGCAGGGGCAAGGTGTTGGGGGTAGTGGAGGAGACGGAGGCCGGCGAGGAGGAGAAGTCCATCCGGGAGGTGAACACGTCCACCTACGTATTCGACTGGAGACGTCTTTCTCGGGTACTACCCCGCCTGCGGGCGGAGAACGCCAAGGGAGAGTACTTCCTCACCGACGCCCTCGCCCTTCTGGCGGAGGAGGGGGGAGAGCTGGCGGTGTGGTGCACCCCCGACGCCGACGAGGTGCTGGGAGTGAACTCCCGCGTGCATCTGGCCCGTGCGGAAGAGGTCATGCGCGCGCGTATCAACCGTCGTTGGATGGAGGAAGGAGTAACCATCGAGGACCCCTCAACGGCCTACATAGGGGCCGAGGTGATCATCGGCCAGGATACCACCCTGCGCCCCATGGTCATCCTGGAGGGGAGGACGGTGGTAGGAAGGAGGTGCCTCCTCGGACCCGGAACGCGTATCGTGGATTCCCAGCTGGGCGACGATGTGGTGGTGGAGGAGGCCGTGGTGCGCGAGTGCCGGCTGGAGGACGGCGTGAGCGTGGGCCCCTTCGCCAGCCTCCGTCCGGGTACGATTCTCCGCTCCGGCTCCAAGGCGGGCACCTTCGTGGAGATGAAGAACACCGTGGTGGGCAAGGGGAGCAAGATCCCCCACCTGAGCTACATGGGAGACGCGGAGATAGGCAAAGAGGTCAACGTGGGAGCGGGGAGCATAACCTGCAACTTCGACGGGGAGAAGAAGCACCGCACGATCATCGAGGACCGAGCCTTCATCGGAAGCGACACCATGTTCGTGGCTCCCGTGCGCATCGGTAAGGGAGCTGTCACCGGCGCCGGGTCGACCATAACCAAGGACGTGCCTCCGGGGGCTCTGGCGGTGGAGCGCGGCAGGCAGAGAAATATCCCGGAATACAGGAAGGGAACCGGTAAGAAGGAGGCGGCGGAACTTGAAAGAGATAACCCGTAAGAAGTTGATGATCTTCTGCGGCAGGTCTTACCCGGACCTGGGCCGGCAGATAGCCGGGCACCTGGGGATAAGCCTGGGCAAGGTGGAGTTGAAGACCTTCAGCAACGGGGAGCTGTACGTTCGTTACGAGGAGAGCGTGCGGGGCTCGGACGCCTTCGTCATCCAGACCTGCTCGGAGCCCATAAACGACAACATAATGGAGCTGCTCCTCATGATCGATGCCCTGAACCGCGCCTCGGCCAAGCGCATATCGGCGGTGATCCCCTATTACGGTTATTCGCGCCAGGACAAGAAGACCCTGGCCCGAGAGCCCATAAGCGCGCGCCTGGTGGCGGACATGATCCGGGTGGCTGGAGCCAACCGCATATTGACCATGGACCTGCACGCCGGACAGATCCAGGGTTTCTTCTCCGGGCCCATGGACCACCTCACCGCGGTGCCCCTCCTGGCCTCCTACATCTCGCGTCACTTCGACCACGACATCGTCATCGTCTCCCCGGACGCCGGCCGGGTGAAGATGGCCAAGAAATACGCCGATTACCTGGGGGTTCCCATAGCCATCCTGCACAAGAGGCGCCCGGCTCACAACCAGGCGGAGGTGCTGCACGTGGTGGGGGAGGTTAAGGGGAAGACCGCGGTGCTCGTGGACGATATGATAGACACCGGGGGCACCCTGGCAACCTCCTCGGCCGCGCTCATGGAGCAAGGGGCCAAGGAGGTGTATGCGTGCGCCACCCACGGCATATTCTCCGGGCCGGCCCGGGAGAGGATAGACGCCAGCCCCTTGAAGAAGGTGGTGGTCACCAACACCTTGCCCATACCCGAGGAGAGACGCAGCGAGAAAGTGGAGATCATCTCCATCGCCTCCGTGTTCGCCAACACCATCGCCAGCGTTTTCAAGGACGAGTCGGTGAGCGAACTCTTCGGCGGGGACAACCAGCCCTGACGGCGGGGTGCCGGGCTCGGGCGCTCAAGAGGCCCACGTGCGGAATACTTCCTCGGCCTCCGCTTCCCGGGCCTCGATCTCCGCGGAAAGGTCTTTGGCCCTCCGGATGACCTGGTCCATACGCTGCAGGATGGGCATCAAGTTCTGAGGGTTCTGCCGGAAGGGAAGTCCCTCCAGGGCGGAAGCGCAAAGGCCGACGAATTCCGTGAAGGCGTTGAGGACCTCCCGGTTCATCCCCACCAAGGCCTCCAGCTTGTCCGCATAGACGGCCAATTCCCGGTCTCCTTCTCCTCGGAGAAGGGCGAGCTTCTCCTCGACGGTGCCGAAGGCGGACGAGGCCGCGGATATCCGGCGGTGGGCTTCGTCGATCAGGGACCGGGCCCTTTCCCGGAGTTCGCCGAGGTCCTCGTGCCGCAGCAGTTCCTCCATTTCGGAGGGAAAGCCCTTCACCTCCGCCAGCACGGCACGGGCGCTTATGTAGGCGGAGCGCGCCTCACGGGCATACCGTTCCGCCCGGGACCCGCAGCCTGCCGGCAGGAGCAAGGCCGTGGACAACAGGATGATCAGCGCCACCGGGAGCGCCGCCGGTGCGCGCAGCGGTGCTCCCCGGACACGGCGGGTTCTCTCGGTGAAAGCTCCGCGTAGCATCCGCAAACACCTCCGTATGGAAAGAGATCAGGATCGGGAACCCGAAGCTTTTCCTTCCGGCTGCCCGGGAGATTTCACGGCTCAGAGCCCATGTTCCCGGTGGAAAGCGTCCGCCGCCGCGGCAGCTTCCGCTCCCTCCCGGAGGAGGCGGGAGATCTCTCCCCTCAGGCGCTCGATCTCCTCCACGTAGTAGGAGAGCTGTTCGGCGCTCTCCGCCAGGGGCAGCACGTCGAGGAGGTCGTAGACGGCGTTGAGAAGCCGACGGTTCATGGAAAGCGCTTCCAGTTCCTTGTCCACCGCCTGAAGGGCCAGGCGGGCATACTCGCGGTACTCACCGCCGCCTTCCGCGGCCGCCGCCTTTTCCAGGAGCTCCCGGGCATGCCCGTATCGAGATTCCAGCTCTACCACTTCCGCCAGAGCCGTCTCCGCCAGGGATTTTCCCTCGGCCAGGGTGTCCTCCACCTGGGAGTACCGGCGGCCCAGGGAGTCGAAACGCTCGTTGAGCTCGAGGAGGTCCTCGAGCAGGTTCCGGGAGGAGGAGACGATCTCCAAGGCTTCCTCCACCAGGTTACGGGCTTCGGATGTCCTCCCGCGGCAGCCCGGAAAGGCCGCCAGGAGCGCGATGACGATCAGGATCCCGAAAATTCTCCGTAGCTCCACCCCGAGCAATTCCGCTCCTCGGTCGAGCCCCGCCTTACACATCGGATTTATTCTCCCTCGGGGTGGATATCCCTGCCGGGTTTGGACCCGGTCGGTTTCGTCCCGGCGAAACGGGAGTCCAGACTACCCTGCGAGAAAACGAAGAATCCCTTTTTGCTCATTCGGCTCGCACTCCCTCGCATCCGCCGGTTCGAAAGGGCGCGTTCAGGGAGGGGACTTGACGTTGAAGAGGTTCATGGCCGTATCCAACCCGTCCATGACCACCCTCTCCGCCGCTTCCGCCGCCCTCTCGCACCAGCCCAGGAACTCCTCCAATTCCTCCCCTCTCATCTCCGCGAGCACGAATTCGGCGGGGTCCATGCTCTCGGGGGGCCTACCCACGCCCACCCGCACGCGGGGGAACTCCCTGGTGCCCAGGCTTTCTATGACCGACTGCACCCCCAAGTGCCCGCCCGAGGAGCCGCCCATACGTATGCGTATGGTACCCGGTCGGAGGTCGATATCGTCGTGTACGACCAGGATGTTGCGGGGTTCCACCCCCAGTTTGCGTCGCAGCCGGCGCGCCGCCTTGCCGCTCTGGTTCATGTAGG
This sequence comes from Candidatus Solincola quzhuomuensis, assembly GCA_015711855.1. Classification (GTDB taxonomy): domain Bacteria; phylum Actinomycetota; class Geothermincolia; order Geothermincolales; family RBG-13-55-18; genus Solincola_A; species Solincola_A quzhuomuensis. The sequence continues at coordinate 8,042 of JACVJF010000020.1, forward strand.
TAAGGGGGCGGGCCAGATAAACGTCCTCGGTGTAGAAGGTGGCCGAGGCCAGGTCGTAACCTCGGCCCCGGAAGAAGGAAGCGCCGTGTTTGCGGGCCAGTAGCTCCACGGCCCAGAAACCGGCGTTGTGGCGCGTCCATCGGTAATGTTCACCGGGATTGCCCAAGCCCAGGATGAGAAACATGATGTGCCTCCTTATGAAAAGAGGCGGCCGCGCCGCCCTACCCGCAGTGCCGGTGTCACGGGAAGGTTCGAGCGGGCTACCCTTCCTCGGCGGGAGACTCTTCCGTGGTCTCCACCTGCTCCACGGCCTCTTCCGCGGCGGCTTCCTCCTCTCCCGAGGCCGCGGCCTCCTCCTCGGTCTCCTCGAAGAGCACGCGAACGGCACGGGCGGCCTCTCGTACCCTCTTGGGGGTGACGGCGGCCACGATCTCCTCGGGCTTGTTGAGGTATTTGACGCCTTCCAGCTTGGGCAGGTCGCTAATCCTCAGGTTCTCCTTGAGATTTAGATGAGAGACGTCCACCTCGATATAGTCGGGCAGGTCCTTGGGTAGGCACTGGACATGCACCTGGTAGAGATAATGGTTGAGGATGCCGCCGGCCCGCACGCCCACCGGCTCGCCCACGAAGCGGAGGTGGACCAACGCCTGCAGCTCCTCGTCGGCGTGGATCTTCTGCAGGTCAACGTGGAGGATGTGGTCCTTTATGGGGTCGCGCTGCACTTCCTTGACCACTACGGTGTGTTCTCCGTCCTCCGCCCCCTCTATCCTCAACCTGAGGAGGCCGTGCAGCCCTCTTTCCCGGCGCAGGGCGGCGAGGAAGGACCTCTCCTCCAGGGCGAGCAGGACGGGGTCGAAACGGTGACCGTAGAGCACCGCGGGTATAAGGCCGGAACGGCGCAAGCGCTTAGCCGCTTGCTTTCCCTTATCCGACCGGGGAACGGCCGTCAGTTCCATCTGCATCTCCGACACCTCTCGTCTATGAGTCATGCCCGTTTCCGCCGTCCGGCGGAGACAACTAAACAATTATAGGTAAAGGGCACCCTCCCTGCAACAGCGATGGGCGGTCCATCCACTTCTCTCCCATCGGGGCCGATCGAGTCATCACTTTTCGGAGCTCTTGTGATATTAGCGATTAACGGGCGGCCGAGGCTATGCTACTTAAAAGGCGCCGTGATAACACGAAGCCCTTGGACTTACGCCTACGGCCACGCAGCTTCCGGGGGTGGGCTAAGGTTACTCCGAGAATCCGGGGTCCCTTGGAAGAATGTATTTTGGGGATCCCCAACTATGGGAGTGGGCTAAGGTTATTCCAATAAACCGGGATCCCTGCCCGAGGATCTTGGTCTCTTCCGGGAGGTAAAAGCCGGCAAAGAAGCTCCCGTTCCGACATGATAGGCGGGATGTCATGCACTCCGTAGTAGATGGGGGTTAGAATTAAGGTAGGCCTGGGTGCTGCGCGCCGAGGCCCTTTAGTCCTGCCTAAAAATCTTACGGGCCCCGCGGACGGGCGGAGGCACGGGCGCACCGCACGCCGAGGCGACGAACGCGAGAGCATAACGCCGGAGGTAAGACGAGAGAGCATGGGGGAGGAGATCCTAAAGAGGTTGTGTCGAGCGGTTGAGGCGAACCTGGACGGCAAGCTCCCCGACCCGTTCCCGGAGAAAGGACGTTTCGTCATCCGAGCGGGAGAGGAGACCCACCCTTTCCTGATCGCCCTCCTCTTCCCACGTTTCCGAGGCACGCTGCTCCTGGCCGTGCCGGGAAGGGATGCCGTGGAGGAGATGACGGAAACCCTGCGGGAACTCCTTCCGGGAGTAAGGGTGGCGGAGCTTCCCTGCCGGGAACTGGCCATAGCCGGGGAAAAGGGTGAGGACCCCGAGGCGGTATCCTTGCGGGCCAGGGCTCTGGAGATGCTTTTTAGGGGGACCCGCTCCGTGGTGGTCTGCGAGGCCCGCACCCTCGGCCATCCCTTCTCCATCGGCGCGACGATCAGGCCCCTCCGCCTGCGGGTAGGGGAGGCAGCCGACCGGGAAGAGGTTCTGGATCGCTTGGTGGAGATGGGTTACCAGAGGGAGTACCTGGTGGAGGGAAGGGGTCAGTTCGCCGTGCGCGGGGGCATTCTGGACGTCTTCGACCCGGGCTTGGAGGCCCCGGTGCGGGTGGAGCTCCTCGGGGACTTGGTGGAGAGGATGCGTCTCTTCAACCCCATAGATCAGCGCTCGACGAGGTCGGTGGAGGAGGTGGAGATCTATCCGGTCAAGGCGGAGGAGGTGGAAAAGGGCATCACGCCCCTGGAAATGCTGGGAGAGGGAGGCGCGGCGTTCATCGTCCAGCCGACCCTCTGCCGGCAGGGATGGAGGGAGGAAGGCGCAAACCTACCCATCTTACTGGAAGGAATTGCCGGAAAAGTCCCGGTGGTGGAACTGGACTCCATGGCCGGAGCGGCCCACCTCCACCTGTCGGCCATGGCCGCGGGCGAATACGGGGGCCGCGTAAGGGAGTTCGTGGAGGATATAAGGGAACTATTGAGGGACGGCTGGGAAGCGGTGGTTTTCCTGGAGTCGGAGGGGCGCAGGGACAGGCTGCGGGAGGTGCTGGCGGAAGAGGACGTTTTTGTTGTAAAGGAGGGGATACCCGGGCCCGGTTCGGTTAGGCTTTCCGTCCGCAGATGGGGACACGGCTTCCGACTACCCGCCACCCGGACGGCTCTCTTCACCGAGCGGGACATCTTCGGCCGCTTAAAGCCTCGGGTGAGGGTCTCTTCGTCGCCTACGGGTCGGCCTGTGGAGGGCTGGTGGGACCTGGAAGAAGGGGACTACGTCGTACACGTCAACCACGGCGTGGCCGTATACGGGGGCCTGGTGGAGCGGGAGGTGGAGGGGGCGACAAGGGAGTACCTCGTGCTGCGCTACGGGGGAGGGGACGTGCTCTACGTCCCTACGGACCGCATCGACCTGGTACACCGCTACGTGGGCGCGGAAAAACCGGAGATTCACCGCCTTTCCGGCCACCACTGGAGGAGGGTCAAGCGCCGGGCCCGGGCCTCGGCCAGGGAGATGGCCTTGGATCTGCTGCGCCTCTACGCGGAGCGCATGGCAAGCGAGGGCCATGCTTTCTCTCCCGACGATCCCTGGCAAAGGGAACTGGAGGATTCCTTCCCCTATGTGGAGACCCCCGACCAGGAAAGAGCCATCCGGGAGGTCAAGGAGGACATGGAGAAACCGATTCCCATGGACCGCCTGGTCTACGGGGATGTGGGCTACGGAAAGACGGAGGTGGCCGTGCGGGCGGCTTTCAAGGCGGTCATGGACGGCAAGCAGGTAGCGGTCTTGGTGCCCACCACCGTCCTGGCCCAACAGCATTACCGGACCTTCACCGAGCGCTTCCAGCCCTTCCCCGTGCGGGTGGAGGTCCTCTCCCGCTTCCGCGGCAACCGGGAGCAGCGGGAGATATTGGAAAAGATAGCCAGCGGGGAAGTGGACGTGATCATAGGCACCCACCGCCTCCTCCAGGACGACGTGCGCCCGGCCGACCTGGGCCTGGTCATCGTGGACGAGGAGCACCGTTTCGGGGTGGCTCAGAAGGAGAAGCTCAAGGCCCTACGACGCAGCGTGGACGTGCTGACCCTCACCGCCACCCCCATCCCCCGCACCTTGCAGATGTCCCTTTCGGGGATCCGCGACATGAGCATCATGGACACCCCCATCGAGGACCGACACGCGGTGATCACTTCCGTGGGGCCCTTCGACGAGAGGCTCGTCCAGGAGGCTATCCGGAGAGAGCTGGCGCGGGAGGGGCAGGTCTTCTACGTTCACAACCGGGTGCAGACTATCGAGGAGGCCGCCCGTAGGATGAGGGAACTGGTCCCGGAAGCCCGGGTGGTGGTGGGGCACGGACAGATGAGCGAGGGGAGGCTGGAGCGGGTGATGGAGGACTTCATCTCCCGCCGCGCCGACGTGCTGGTGTGCACCACCATCGTGGAATCGGGCTTGGACATACCCAACGTGAACACCCTCATCGTGGACGGTGCGGAGAACCTGGGCCTCTCGCAGCTCTACCACCTGCGGGGGAGGATCGGGCGCGGAAACCGTCAGGCTTACGCCTTTTTCCTCTTCCGTCCCGACGGGCTCGTGACCGAGGGGGCCGCCCTGAGGCTGAAGGTCATACGCGATTTCTCGGAGCTGGGCTCGGGGCTGCGGGTGGCCCTCAAGGATCTGGAGATAAGGGGAGCCGGGAACCTGCTGGGACCGGAGCAGCACGGTCACGTGGAAGCGGTTGGCTTCGAGCTCTACTGCCGGATGCTGGCCGAAGCGGTGGACGAGCTACGGGGGGTGAGGAGGCCCCGGGGCTCCAAGGTGACCATCGACCTACCCATCCCCGCCTACGTACCCGAGGAATACGTGTCGCGGACTTCCCGCCGCATCGAGATATACCGGCGGCTGGGAGAGGCGGAGAGCGAGGAAGAGATCGCCTCCTTGGAAGGGGAGGTGAGGGACCGCTACGGTCCCCCGCCGCCGGAGGTGGACAACCTCTTCGCCGCGGCACGTCTCCGACTGGTCTGCCTCGAAGTGGGGGTAAGGGAGGTGGGAAGGTCCGGCGAGGAGGTGGTGATCCGCCTGGGAAGTCGAGGTGCCGCCAGGTCCCGCGAGCTCGTGTCCGAGGCCCAGCGCAAGGGCCATCCCTGGAACAGGGCCCGCCTCCGCGGAGCCCTCCAGGAGATCGTGCTCTCCTTCCCCCCCGGATCCTGGGCGAGCGGGGGAAAGGAAAACGTGGAGGCCATACGCAGGTGGCTGGCAGGGCCTGCAGCCCGTGCCGAGGTTGCCCCCCGTCACGCCGGTCAGCATAATGGCCTTGGCGGGCGCAAGGACGAAATTTCCTCCCCGCGGAGGGGATGAAGGATGACGGGAGAAGGCGATGAAGGGAGATAGGCCGCTGGTCCATGTGGTGGGCCTGGGTCCGGGCGATGCGGGTTTGATCACCTTGGAGAGCTGGAAAATAATGGAAGATTGCGGCGAGGTGCTTTTGCGCACCGAAAGGCATCCCGGCGTGGAAGAGCTCCGGCGGCGGGGCATGCGCCTTGTTTTCCTGGACCGCTTCTACGAGGAGGCGGAGACCCTGGAGGAGGCCTACCGCGGGATGGTCGAAGAGATAGTGCGCCGGGCGAAGGAGCAAGGGATGACGTGTTACGGTGTCCCCGGGCACCCCCTGGTGGCAGAGAGAACCGTCCAGTTGCTCCTGGAGAGGGACGTGGAGGTGCTCCTGCACAACGCGGTCAGTTTCTTCGATGCGGTCATCGCCGCCATACGGCGGGACGCCCTGGAAGGGACGTTGCTCTTGGACGGGGAGAGGTTGGCCTCGGGGGAGGTACGGGTGACGGATCCCAGGGTGGGCGTCATGCTGGCCCAGGTGGACACGCGCTTAAAGGCATCGGAGATAAAGACGTTCCTCCTGGAGGTCTACCCTCCTTCCCATCCCTTGCAGGTGGTAAAGGCCGCCGGCACCCCAGAGGAGACGTTGGAGACGCTCACCCTGGAAGAACTGGACCGCGCCGATCGCTTCGACCACCTGACCACCGTATGGGTACCCCCGCTTCCCGAGGCGGAGATCAGCGACTTCCGAAGGCTCCTGGACATAGTGGCTAAGCTGCGCGGACCGGAGGGATGTCCTTGGGATCGCAAGCAGACCCACGAATCCCTGGCCCGCCACATGGTAGAGGAAGCTCACGAAGCGGTGGACGCCATACGCCACGGGGACTGGGATCACCTCGCGGAGGAGCTGGGCGACCTGCTGCTGCAGGTGGTCCTGCACGCCCAGCTGGGCGCCGAGGAGGGCACTTTCGAGATAGGGGACGTGCTACGCTGCATTGTCGAGAAGTTGGTGAGGCGTCACCCCCACGTCTTCGGCGAGGTAGATCTGCGCACGGCGGAGGAAGTGGTCTCGCGGTGGGAGAAGATAAAGGCCGAGGAAAGGGGCGAGCCCTCCCTTCTGGAGGGCATATCCGAGGGATTGCCTTCCTTGGTGTACGCCTACAAACTGCAGACGCGGGCGGCTCGTGTGGGCTTCGACTGGAGAACGAAGGAGGACGTGCTGCCCAAGCTCCGCGAGGAATTGGAGGAGGTGGAGGAGGCCCTCCTTAAAGGGGACGAGGTGGAGGAGGAGCTCGGCGACCTCCTCTTCACCCTGGTCAACGTGTGCCGACATTTCCGGGTGGACCCGGAGCTTGCCCTGCGGCGCTCGGCCCGCAAGTTCGCCCGCCGCTTCCGGGAAATGGAGTCGCGTAGCCGCGAAAAAGGGATTTCCCTGGAGGACTTGGACCTGGAGGAACTGGACTGCCTGTGGGAGGGGTCAAAGGAGGAGGGCTGAAAAGCCGTTGGCGACGCGGTCGAGGGGATGGGTAAGGGACGGCACGCGAGAGGCGGTGCCGGGGATACGTGTCTGACTCGGAGAGGTGCGGGAGGTAGACGATGGCGCTTGGACGAAATGACCGGCGGGACGGCGGATGGTCGCGAGGGAAAGAGACGGGAAGAGGGACGATCGAAAGCAACATGAGGCGCCCCGCCGCGGCGCTTGCCTCCCTCTGCCTGGCCGCGGCGCTCCTTCTCTTTCCGGGGGGCGAAGATGCGGCAGCCCTCCGCCAGACCTACGTGTTCGACGGGTCGGGATGGGGCCACGGGGTGGGCATGTGCCAGTACGGGGCCCGGGGCATGGCCGCCGCCGGTTTCGATTACCGGGGGATACTGTCCTATTATTACCGGGGAACCCAGGTCGTCGGATGGCCGTGTCCCTCCCTCATCCGGGTGGGTCTTCTGGAGTCCTTGGGGGAGATCCAGCTGGTGGCGGACGGGGGGTCCTTCGTGCTCTACACCTCTGGTGGCGACATCCCCGGGGGCGTGATGGAGCAGGGCGGTAGCTGGAAAATAAAGGCAAGCAGCGACGGACGCTTCCTGGTCTACAAGCCCGACGGCTCCCTGTTGAACGGGGTCCCTTACGGTGGGACCTCCCAACCCCTCTACGTAAGAGGTGCCTCCGAGGGGAGCGTGCTCCGGCTCCCCCAGAACTGGAACCGCAGGGTGAGCCACCTCACACCGGAAACCCCCCTGGAGCTGAACGTCTACGGATCGCCCTGCACCCTGCGGGCCATCCTGGTGAGCGACTTCGAGACCTATCTCAAAGGCCTGGACGAGGTGCCGGGCAGTTGGCCCCAGGAGGCGGTGAAAGCCCAGGCGGTGGCGGCGCGTTCCTATGCGGTGCGCTCCATGGGAAAGCACTCCTCCTCGAACTACGACATCTGCGACGAGGTGCACTGCCAGTTCTACCGGGGATACGACAAGGAGAAGGACACGGGATGGGTCCAGGCGGTAAGCGCCACCCGAGGTTTGGTGCTGGCCTACGGAGGCCAGGTGGCGCAATGCTTCTACTCCTCCTCGTGTGGGGGCCACACGGACAACAACGAGGACGTGTGGGGCGGCACCCCCATACCTTACCTGAGGGGGGTCCCCGATCCCTACTGCATGGACGAGGCCAACCCTCATGCCCACTGGACGGTCACCTTTTCCCGGGAGGACATCGAGAACCGGCTCAACGCTTCCCCGTCCACCTTCGTCGGCACCCTATACTCCGTAGACCTCTCCAGCCGCACCCCCAGCGGGAGGGTCAGGACGGCCGTCTTTCACGGGAGCGCCGGCTCCACCGCCGTCAGCGGGGAAAAGCTTCGCTCCCTGCTCGGCCTGCGCAGCGCCATGGTCAACCTGAGGCCGGAGAACTTCGACGAGTACATACTCCTGGCCAACCCCTCGGGCAGCACGGCCGGTGCTGTGGTGAGGATGGTCTCCGGTTCCGGGCGAAGGGCGGAGTTGGCCCTGGAGGTACCCCCCTTCACGCGCCGCACGGTCCACGTTAACGACTACCTGGACGGAGAGGAGGTGGCCGTCCGGGTGGACGCCGACCGGGACATAGTGGCCGAGAGGGCCATGTATTTCAACTACGCAGGGAAGATGGACGGGGGGTCCTGCTCTTCCGGCATACCCTATCTCTCCACCGAATGGTATCTGGCCGAAGGCTATACCGCCCTCTCCTTCGACACCTGGATCCTCCTCTACAATCCGGGATCCCTGGACGCCCACGCCCAGGTGGAATTGCTGCGAGACGACGGCCTTGCCCGGACCATGGAACTCGACGTGCCGTCCTCCTCGCGCGTCACCATCAGCGTCGACGCCGTGGAGGAGTTCAAGGCCTGCGCTTTCTCCACTCGGGTGGGAGCCGACCAGCCCCTGGCCGTGGAGAGGGCCATGTATTTCGATAGCGAAGGGAGGAGGGGAGGGCACACCGCGGAGGGCTCGCCGGTGCTCTCCACGACATGGTACATGGCGGAGGGGTACACGGGAGGGAGGTTCGACACCTGGATCCTGGTGGGGAACCCGGCGGGAATACCGGCTTCGTTGAAGATCCATCTTCTCCCGGCGAACGGACCGGAGAAAGTGGTGGAGGCGACGGTGGGCCCGCGTTCCCGGTTCACCCTCCACGTGGACAATCTTTTGCCCTCCGCCGAGGTGGCCGCCTACCTGGAGAGCAGCGAACCGGTGGTGGCGGAAAGAGCCATGTATTTCGATTACTTCGGCAAGGAGGACGGGAGCTGCTCCATGGCCTCTCCGGAAACGGCCAGCCGCTGGTTCCTGGCCGAGGGCTACACCGGGGGAAGCTTCGACGAGTACGTTCTGGTGGGAAACCCCGGCGGGGAGGCGGCGCGGTTGAAGATCTCGCTGTTCACACAGGCCGGTCTGCAGAAGGAGATCCTGATCGAAGTGGGCCCGCGTTCCCGGTTCACCCTCCACGTGGACGACCACATCCCCGCGGATGACGTATCCGTGCTGGTGGAGGAGGTGGGCGGAAAGGGCGTAGTGGTGGAAAGGGCCATGTATTTCGAGTTCGCCGGGCGCAGGGGGGGCCACTCGTCGCAGGGGATGCCCCGTACCTCCACGACCTGGTATTTCGCCGAGGGCTACACGGGGTCGTGATCGCCTTTCCTGGCTAAGCTCCCGTCTTCGAATGACGGGGCGGAAATTCGGGTGAGCGTCCCACCCTCTAAGGCCCCTTGTCCCGGCCGGGAAGCGTCCCGTATAAAACAGGGTCCTGACCGGTACCCGCTCAGGGTGTCAGGCGGTGAGGGGAGCGGGGTCTACGGCGGAGCGGACGGGGAGAAGGCGGCTCTCGTCGGCCATGGAGACCTCCACCAAGGCCCCGGTCTCTCGGGGGAGGGCGAAGGTCATGCTCACCTCCAGCATGCCGCCCTTCCGGTTCTTACGAGCCTCACCGTAGTTCACCAGCCGCAGGCCATAAATACACTCCCCCTCTTGAGGGAAGCACTTCACGGACAGGAGGCGGTGCTCGTCGGGCTTGCGCCAGTTCATCCACTTGATGCGCAGGTGCAGGTCCAGAACGTGCGCACCCCTTGGGAGGACGGGCAGCTCCGCCCTCCAGGTGCCGTTTTCCAGGGGCTGGAAATCCGCTTCCTCCAGCTCGAGGGGAGCGACCGAGGCGGGCGCGATTCCCCGGACCTTCTCGAAGACCAAGGTGTTCCAAACCCCCTCCGCGGCCTGCTTCAAGCGCCGGTTGATGATCCTCTCCAGGTCCCCACGGCGCAGGAAGCCCAGGGAGGTGAAGAGGTCCGTCCACCAGTCGAAGGAGGCGGCGATGAGGTGTCCGTGGATGGGATATCCGTTGATGTCCCGGACCAGGTGGCGGAAGGCGGCCAGGTCCACGGTGTTCTTCTGATAATAGGCTATCCGTTCCGGCTGGACCTTGCCCTCCAGGACGCCGTCGGGTCCGAAGGGGTTGTTCCCGAAGGAGGGGATGGAGGCCCACACCCACCGGCTGGTCAGACGGTGGAGTTCCTCCACCACGGTCCGTATGTCGGTCGGCGGGACGTGTTCCAGCACCTCCATGGCCAGCACCAGGTCGAAGTACTCGTCCGGGAAGTGGATCTTGCGGTATTCTTCGACCTTGAGGAAAGGGACCACCTCCGCCGGGGCTTCGCTCACCGCGTAGTCGCTGATGTCGACGCCCCAGGCCTCCAGACCCTCTCGGCGGAAGGCCTGGACCTGAAAGCCCTTGGCGCAGCCCAGGTCCAGCGTCCTCGCGGGATTGAACAGCTCGCGGGCCAGCACGGCGACCTCATCGAACTCGTCCCTGTAGGATAAAGCCTCTCCGTAGCCGCTCTCCCGGGTGGGGTCCTTCTGCCGGTCGAAATAGCTCCGAGAATAGAACTCGGGCGTGCGCACCCTGCGGTAGATGGCGCGGCTGGGCATAAGGAGGTTCAGGGCTTTGCGGAGCCTGCGGCGAAGGCCTCGCGCGATTCTTCCGGCAAGGGCGTCTGGATTCTGGTTTCTTCCGTTACCTGTTCCGAAAAGCTTGTCGCTCAAAACGGATGTCCTTTCCCTTAGCGGTTCGACGGCGGATGATATTATAGACCATGATATTTGGGGAGAAAAACACGGAGCTACGGAGGATTCCCACCCGGAAGCTCCGGTACGTGGGGAAGAAGCATCGAAGGCAGGAGTCGGGATTCCTCCGTTAAATAAGTAGATAGGATTAGGGAGGAGTGCGGAGAAGGAAAACGGTGAGGGAATATCTGCGCCGTCTGATCTTTTATCGGGAGCTCCTGTACAACCTGACCCTCAAGGAGGTGAAGGTCAAGTACAAGAACTCCTTCATCGGTTTTTTGTGGTCCATGGTCAACCCGGTGATGATGCTCGCCGTCTACTACGTGGCCTTCGGCATCATCTTCAAGCTGCGCGCCTTGGGGATGACTCGCTACGAGTTCTACCTGCTCTCGGGCATCCTGCCCTGGAACTTCTTCTCCCTGAGCCTCCTGCAGTCGGTGAGCGCGGTGGTGAACAACGCCGACCTGGTGAAGAAGGTGTACTTCCCTCGGGAGGTTCTGCCCCTCTCCTATCTCGGGGCGGCGGCCTTTCATTTCCTCCTGCAGGAGATGGTGCTGGTGGTCTTCCTCCTCGTTTTCCGGGTGACCCTCTCCCCGTGGATCCTGGCCCTGCCCCTCCTCCTCCTCCTGCAGCTGGTCTTCACCGCAGGGCTCTCCTTTTATCTGTCGGCCCTCAACGTCTTCTTCCGGGACATACAGCACTTCACGGAGATAGCCCTTCTGGCCTGGTTCTGGCTGACCCCGGTGATCTACCCCATCTCCTTCATCTGGGATAATTTCCCCGCCTGGGCGACGGGGATATTCATGCTCAACCCCATGGCCCACCTGATGCTTCTCTGGCAGCGCATCACCTACAACTCCCCGGTTAACGGGCCGCAGGCGGCCTACTTCTCGGTGGAGGGGTTCGCTTACGTGATCGCTTTCTCGGTGCTGCTGCTCGTGACCGGATATTACCTGTTCTGCCGCCTGGAAGGGAGGTTTGCGGAGTTCATATGATGTTGGAAGCGGATACCGGGATGCGCCCTGCCTCGGACGTACCCGCTCTGGAACTCAGGGGGGTGGGGAAGTGCTTCCGGCTCTACCGGGACATCAACCGGTCCCTCAAGGAGAAGATCATCAACTGGCGCAAACGGGGCTACGAGCTTTTCTGGGCCCTACGGGGCGTGGACCTGACCGTCTACCAGGGAGAGACTCTGAGCGTGATCGGCCCCAACGGGTCGGGCAAGTCCACCATGCTGCGCATGATGACGGGGATCATGAAGCCCAACGAGGGGAGCATCACCACCCACGGGACCATCGCCGCACTGCTGGACCTGGGGGCCGGTTTCCACCCCGACCTAACGGGCCGGGAGAACATCTACCTGAACGCCTCCATACTGGGGATAAGGAGGCGACAGCTGGAGCCCATCTTCCAGGAGATAATCGATTTCTCCGAGCTGGGGCCCTTCATCGACAATCAGGTGAAAAACTACTCGGCGGGGATGTACGTGCGACTGGGATTTTCCGTGGCTATCAACATCAATCCAGACATCCTGCTGGTGGACGAGGTGCTGGCGGTGGGAGACGAATCCTTCCAGGCCAAGTGCCTCGACCGCATAACCCGCCTACAGAGCTCGGGCAAGACCATCGTCCTCGTGACCCACAACGCGGACATGGCCGCGTCCATATCCCACCGCGTCCTTTGGCTGGAGAAGGGGAGGGTGCGGATGTTGGGAGATCCCCAGAAGGTGGTGGAGGAATACCACAAGGCCATGAGCACCCAGCCGGAGGGCAGCGAGTTCGGCAATAGGGAGATCGTCATCGACAGGGTGCAGATCCTGGACGGAGAGGGCCGCCCGACGGAAGCCTTCCGCACCGGGGAACCGCTGGTCCTTCGGGTGCACTACCAGGCCATGAGGCCGGTGAAGGACCCCGTCTTCAGCATCAGGTTCTACGACCGACTGGGCCTTATGGTCTACGGTACTAACACCAGCCTGGGCGATGTGGTCATACCGGAGCTGCGGGGAAGCGGGACGGTGGAGTTCGCCATACCCAATCTGTCCATGCTGGACGGGAGGTACTACGTGACCGTGGCCGCCCATACCCGGGACTGCCAGCTCAACTATCACCTACTGGAGAAGAAGTACTACTTCGACGTGACCTCTCCGGTACGGGCTGCGGGATACCTGGCCATGGACTGTCGGGTGAGGGTGGTGCCGGAGAGTTGAGGGGGCGCGGAGATCCGCGCGGGCATCCCCCTGTAGGTTGCGCCGTATGAACGGTGCGTGTCAGAGATAGGACGGAGGGAAAAAGGGAGGTGATGAAGACGGCGGAGGAGATCATTTCCATTCCCCCCGACCTGGAAGGGGTGGACGTCCCCCGCATCATGGAGGACATCAAGAGGAGGGTGGAGGAGCGCCGGCAGTCCGGGCTTTACCGGGAGCTGCCCACGGAAGAACTGGAGAGGATGCGGGTGGGCGAGAGAGGGGAGGTCACCATCCAGGACCCCCTGCACGAGATCATCTTCAACATAGAGCTGGCCAGGCATTTCGCCGCGGTCAGCAGCTGGTACCCCATCGGAGCCCGCCGCACGCCCCTCGGTCCTTTCATCCTGCTCGCCAAGAAAATCCTCCGCCGCTTCATGACCCCCTATATGGAAGCGGTCTTCGACAAGCAGAGGGAGTTCAACATGAGGGTACTGGAAGCCCTGAAGGTCTTCCAGGAGATAATCGTCAGGGAGAGGGAGAGGAACTACCGGGCCGGGGTGGACAGATACTACGCCTGGGAGGAGCTGGGACTGGCCGAAGAGGACGGCGAGTTCCTGGAAGAGGCGGCGCGGAGGTTTCCCCCGGACAAGGAGATAGTCCACCTGTGGTGCGGAAGGGGGGAGTTCCTGGAAGCGGCCCGGCGAGAGGGCCGGGAAGCCCTTGGGGTGGAGGAGGATCCCCGGCTGGTGAGGATATGCCAGGGAAAGAACCTCCGCGTGCAGCAGGCGTCCTCCATGGATTACCTGGAAGGGCAGCCGGCGGACAGCCTCCCCGCCGTTTTTTTGCGGGACCTGGGGGAAAGGGGCGAGCTGGGAGATCTGATGTGGTTGCTGGGGGTCTTGGCCTCCCGCTTGGAGAGAGACGGGGTGGCCGTCATAGTCAACCATCATCCACGCTCGGTGCTGGGCACCGAGGAGGCCTTCGTGGATCCCAGCTTGGTCCGCCTCATCCACCCGGAGACCATGGAGGGCCTACTCAAAGGGGCCGGGTTTCGGGACCTGCGGGTGACCTCCCTGGACGGTTTCTCGCCGGACGAAGAGAGGGAGTGGATGGAGCGCCTGGGGGGGATGGGCCTGGAGCTCCAGGATCTGCGCGAGACGCTCTTCGCCCCACGGCGCTACCTGGTGGAGGCCAGAAAGTAGCCGGGGGTAGAAAGTTTACCGCCGGTGAGGGTGAAGGGAACGCCAGGCGCTACCGGAGGGCGCTTACCCACCGGGAAGGGAGGAGATCTTTCACGGACGCAGCGAGGTGAGGTGCGTTTGAGCGGAGAGACCATAGCCTTCGTCCCGCCGCGGTACGGTAGGGGCGTGGTGGGAGGTGCCGAGATCCACGCCCGCATGCTGGCCGAGGAGCTGCATGCGCGCGGCTGGCCGGTAGAAATACTGACCACCGACGCCGTGGACATCAACCGGCGCGAGTCCAAGGAGAGATTCGCCCTGGAGTTGGAGGTGGTTAACGGGATAACCGTGCGGCGCTTCCCCTGGGATCGCACCAGGCTCACCCGACGCTTCCACCGCCTGGAGCGGAAGATCACGGAGGGGAAGAGGGTCGCCTTTTCCCGGCAGGAGACCTGGTCCCGCCAGCTCTTCTGCAGCTCGGAGCTCCTCTCCTACCTGGAGAAGCACGCCCAAAAGTACCGTGCTTTCGTCTTCATTCCCTATCTCTTCGGGACCACCTACTGGGGGATCAAGACGGTCCCGGAGAAGTCCTATCTCATTCCCTGCCTGCACGACGAGCCCTACGCCCGCCTGGAGATCTTCCGCCACATGATGCACTCCCTGCGGGGGATCATGTTCAACACAGAACCGGAGATGGAATTGGCCCGTCGCCTTTACGGTGAGGACATCCCGGGCAAGGTAGTGGGCGGCGTGGCCTTTCATCCCTACCGCGGGGACCCGGAGCGCTTCCGACACGTTTTCTCCATAAGGGGGGACTTCGTCCTCTACACCGGCCGCAAGGAGATTCCCAAGAACACCCCGCTCCTGGTGGAATATTTCTGCAATTACCTGGAGAACACCGGGCGGGACGTGAAACTGATCCTAGCCGGGTCCGGCTCGGTGAACATCCCGGTGAGCTTCCGCAACCAGGTCATCGACCTGGGTTACCTGGAAGAGAGGGACAAGCGGGACGCCTATTGCGCCGCCACCGCGATCTGCCAGCCCTCCACCCGGGAGAGCCTCTCCCTGGTCCTGCTGGAGGCCTGGCTGGCGGAGGTCCCCTGCCTGGTGCACGGAGACTGCGCGGTCACCCGCCATCACGTGGAGAGGAGCGGGGGAGGTCTGTGGTTCGACGATTACCCCACCTTTCACGAGGCCCTGGACCTCCTGCTGGACAACCCAGACCTTCGGAGGAAGATGGGCCGCCTGGGAAAGCGGTATCTCCTGGAAAATTATTCTTGGGACGCGATAGAGGAGCGTTTCCGGGAGGTCCTGGAGGAAGGAGAGAGGAAGAGGGGATGAGGGTACACCAGCTGGTCGCTAGATTGGACCCGGGGGACGCCATCAGCAACCAGGTCTTGGCCATACACGAGCTGCTGCAGGCCTGGGGTTACGAATCCCGCATCTTCGCCTACGACATGGACGAGTACGGGAAGAGATTCGCCGCCTTCGACACGGAGTACCGGAAGTTCATGCACAACCGGGAGGACCTGGTCATATACCACTATGGGATCTTCTGCGACAACCACAAATACTTCCTGGGCACCGCCAACCGGAGGGTGCTCATCTACCACAACATCACGCCCCCCGAGTTCTACGACCCCTTTTACCCGGAGGCCATGCGCCTCTGTCGCCTGGGGAGGGACTTCATCCCCCACCTCAAGGAGTGCGACCTGGCGCTGGGGGATTCCGACTACAACCGGAGGGAACTGGTGGAGGCGGGATTCCCGGAGGAGAAGACAGGCGTCCTGCCCATCAATCCCCCTCTGGACAAGCTGGACCGGGTGGAGGAGGACCGCGCTTTTCTGCGCCGCATAAGCGACGGGAGGGTGAACCTGCTCTTCGTGGGCCGCATCGTCCCCAACAAGTGCGTGGAGGACATAATCAAGCTCTTCGCCTGTTATCACTACGGGGTCAACGCCCGCTCCCGACTGCTCATCGCGGGCGGTCCGCTGGCCACCTACCAGACGGCGCTCCTGTCCCTGGTGGAGAGGTTGGGTCTGCAGGAGAGGGTACATTTCCTGGGGAAGGTCAGCGAACAACGGCTCAAGTCCTGCTATCTGGGCGCCCATTACTACATCTCCATGAGCGAGCACGAGGGTTTCTGCGTGCCCCTCCTGGAGGCCTTCCATTTCGGGGTGCCCGTCCTGGCCTTCGCCGCGGGGGCGGTTCCCGAGACCATGGGAGGCGCGGGGGTGGTCTTCGAGGAGAAGGATTACCCGCTCTTGGCGGAGTTCCTGGGGAGGTTGGACCGGGACCGGCTGATGAGGGAGAGGATCGTGGCCGCCCAGTACCGTAGGCTCGAGGATTTCCGTCCTCAGGTCTTCGCGGCCAAGTTGAGGGAGGTGCTGGACCGCTTTGCCCGGCCGGAGGGCGAGACCCCGGGACTCCCGGAGGCAACGGGAGAGGTGTCCCCATGAGCTTGTACGTGAACGGAAGGGAGATAGACATCCACGGACTATCGGGGTTGTCCGAGGCCAGAAAGCGCAACGGATCCTACCCCCCCGCTTTCTTGCGCCTCCTGGAGAGGAGCGCCCGGGACGAGCTTGAGGACAGCAAGTGCGCCATGGTGGAGGAGGTCCAGGAGCTGAACCGTTCCCTTTACGAGAGCGGCAACAACCTGGAGCCGCCTCCCGACCTGGCGAGGCCGGGGGAGAAGAAGGGCCGGATAGAATCATTCCTCCGCCGCGCACAGACCAGGTTCATCCGGGCGGTTTGCGAGGGTTACGTGCAACAGCAACAGTTCTTCAACTCCTACTTCAGCAGGGGCCTAATCCTATCCTTCTTGCAGCTCTATGGGCGCGAGGAGTCCGGGGAGCCGGGCAGGGTCGAGGGGTGGATGGAGGGGCGCCTCTTCCGTAGCGTGGAGTGGGACGGGCCGACCACGGAGGAGGCCAGCGAAAAGTGCCGAGGCAGGAAGGTGCTGGTGGTGGGCATCCCCTCCCTGGATTTCCTGGAGGCCGTCCGGGAGAAGGGCAGATTGGTCCTGGCCCTGGATTTCGCGGACGAGGCGGCGGCCAAGTCTCAGGCCAGGGCCTTGCCCGCTTGGTACAACGCACGGCCGATGGACCTTTTGGGGTTCCTGGAGGATGAGGTGGGGGTGGTGGTGGTACCTTATCCCGAACTCCTTGCCGGGGACGAGTTGGACCGGCTGGCGGCCTGGGCGACGGAGAATCTGGAAGAGGGCGGGAGGATATTTTTAGCCCTCAATTCCCCGCCGCGGATAGGGCTGGTGAGCAGGGAGAGCAGGTTCCGCCCCTGGGCTGCGGCCTACCTGCGGGCCCTGCTGGCCCGGCACAACCTGGAGTCGGAGAAGGTCCGCCTGGGAAACATCGATTTCCTGGTGGGCTTGAGGATGGGCGAGGGGTGAGGTGCGGTAGACGTGAGGATACACCAGATATGCGCTCGGCTGCAGTTCGGGGATGCGGTCACCAACCAGGTCCTGCACATCCACAGGCTGCTCCTGTCCTGGGGGCACGAGAGCCACGTTTACGCCTCGAGCAGCGACGAGGCCATGGCTCCGGTCAACGAGGGCCTGAAGGCCTACCGACGCTATCTGGGGTCTAAGGAGGACGTGCTGCTCTTCCATTACTCGGTATACGACGACAACCACCGCCTCTATCTGGAGACCCGCAACCGCCGCGTGTTCATCTACCACAACATCACCCCCCCCGAGCTCTTGGAGTCCTTCGACACCCATCTGGCGACCTTCTGCCGCCGCGGGAGGGAACTTCTGCCGAAGCTCGCCCGATGCGACCTGGCCCTGGGGGATTCGGAGTACAACCGCCTGGAGCTGGTGGAGGCGGGTTTCCCGGAGGAGAGGACGGGAGTCCTGCCCATTTTCCTGGATGTGGAGAAGCTGGAGGGCGACCACAACCGCCGCCTGGTGGAGGAGCTCTCCGACGGGCCGGCCAACCTCCTCTTCGTGGGGCGCTTGGTCCCCAGCAAGGGAGTGGAGGACCTCATCGACCTGTTCGCCGTGTACCACCATTACGTCAACGTGCGTTCCCGTTTGCTGGTGGTGGGCACCTCATGGTCCACCGACTACACGCTGGAGCTGGCCAACAGGGTGAGGAGGTACGGGCTGCAGGGAAGGGTGCTCATCCCCGGCGGAAAGACGGGGGTGAGCGACGAGGACCTGTACGCCTACTACCGAGCGGCGCACCTCTTCTTGACCTGCAGCCTCCATGAGGGGTTCTGCGTGCCCCTCGTGGAGAGCATGTACTTCCGCCTGCCCATTCTGGCTCGTCGCGCGGCAGCCATACCCTACACCCTGGGAGATGCGGGCGTCACCTTCCGTGAGCTGGACCTCCCCTTGCTGGCCGAGACGGTGGAGGAGATGATCGTGAACGACTCCCTGCGAGAGGCGCTGGGCGCCCGCGCGGAAAGGCGCTTTCGCGAGTTCGAGCCCGCAAGGACCGAGGAGAAGCTCCGCGGCTTCCTGGAAAGGGTCTCCTCCTGAAGCCTCTCTTCACGGTGCGCGGGATTGGGCAACGCCGGCGCTCCTCGAGGCTTAAAGCGGATCTTGCCCCCTTGGTTTCGTACCGACCCTTCTATAGTTCCCCGCCCTTCCGAGATTCCTATAGGACCTCCACACGGATGGTCACCGGATCTCCGATGGGATCGTAACAGATTCGGTTCAGGAGCAGGTTGAGGTAATAGATGCCCTTCTTACGGGGAGCCATCAGGGATACGGAGAAGTTGGCCCGCTGACCCGGGGAGAGGTCGCAGGGGAGCATGCCGTGCTGCACGAGGCTCTCGTCGGACGGCCCTTCCTCGTCCCAAAAAGCGGTGACCTCCACCCTGCCCGCCTCGTCCTCGTAGTCCCTGACCCATACCGCCCTTCCCAGGTTGGCCACCTCCACGGGCAAGGAGAAGAGCTCTCCGGCGCGGAGGCGCAGGACCGGAGCCGCGGTTCTCCCCTGCAATCCCTCCTTCGCGTAAGCCCTTCGGGCCAGGCCCTCCATGTCCAGGTAGACGGTGCCCGCATAGTCGTTCTCGCCTTCCGCTACCTGGTCGCTGGTCACCACCACCCGCCCTCTCCATTCCTGCCCCCGCAGCGGCCCGTCCAGGGCGAGGGCGGAGAGCTCGTAGTCCCCTGCAACCGGGGGCGACTCGGCCCGAAGGACGGCCGCCGTTTCCTCGCCCGGGGGCAGGAAGAAGGGAAAATAGTAAAATGTCTCCTCCGACTTAACCACCCTACCGACGCCGTCCGACCAGGAAAGCATCAAGTGGTGGCGGTATTCTTCGGTGTTGACGAAGGGGGATGAGGAGGTGTTGGCGATCTCCAGAGAGGCGTGGAAACGGGTGCCGGGAAGGACCTTTTCCGGGAGCATCATCCTCGTCTCCAGGGCGAAGGGAGGGGCGGCCTCCAGTCCTCGGAGGGCGTAGAGGGTCAGGTCCGGAGGGTAGTCCCGTACCAACTCCACTCCCTCCGCGCTCCGGAGTATTTCCCGCACCCGGTCATCCTCTCCTTCCGGATAGTATTCCCGGTAATATTCCCAGTGCACGAGCAGGTACCTCACGCCCATGGCGCGGAGGAAGGTCAGGGAACGCGAGCCGGGGAAGGAGAGCATCTCCGCCAAGGCCCGGCGGTAGAAGATCGGGTAATAACCGCTCATGCCGTTTACCATTTTATGCCAATGATAGGTGGATAAATACACCGCCGCCTGCTCGTGGAAGGCGGCCGCCAGGGCGTTCTCGAAAGTCCCGTAATCCATGACCAGGGGATCCTCGTAGTTCCGGAAGTTGACCAAGGCGGGAGTGGGGGCCTCGAGGAGCACACCCGGTTCCAGGTCCGCCAGGTCCCGGTATGCCTGGGGGACCCGTTCGCCGACGGGGACGGGCTCGAAAGGAGTGAGGGATACCGAGAACTCGATGAAGAGGAGGGTGATGACCACCGCCGCCGTCCCGAAAGCCGCCAGGCTCCGACCCCGGATCTCCAGGAGGCGGTGGATGTAGGCCAGTCCGTATGCGGCCAAGACGGAAAGGGAGAGGAGCACCACTATATGGTAGCGTATGGGGAAGCGCACCAGTGTATATATGGGGAGCTTGTGAAGGACGCGGAAGAGGGAGTTCTCGTGGCCCATCAACCTCCTTCCCAGGGAGAGGAGGAAGCAGAGGGCGGCGAGGACGAGAAAGAAGACGACGTACGACCCGGGCGCCTTTCTCCACTCCTGATCGCCGGCTCCCCTGTCGGACGAGCTACGGTTTGGCCATGATCCCCCGCTCTCTTCGGCCCCTTCCCGCGACCCCGCCTTCTGAGGGGCGAGGATGCCGATTCCCCGTTTTCCCAAGAACAGGGCAAGGATGGCCAGAAGGATAAAGGGCATGATGACGAAGCCGGGAAACAGGGCGTTTCCCTCCCCGATGTGGCCCTTGTTGAGTATGCCGAGGTTGTTGTAGAGGAGGTTCTCATCGATGGTCCGCAGGAAATCGGCGGGTCGAGCCTCCACCACGGGGTTCTCCGCCGGAGAGCTCTCGCTCTCCAGGACGTTCCGTCGCAGCCGCAGATAGGGAAGGGCGAAGGGGACCACCAGGAGCAGGCAGAGAAGGAGCACCGCAGCCACCTTGAAAATTGCCGCCAGATGGCGGAGCCGCCTCACGGAGAGGAGTCTCCAGGCCAGGATGAGGGCCACGGGAAGGGTGGAGAAGGCCAACTGATACCAGCTGAGCAGGGCCTGGGCCAGAAAGCTCAGACCGAAACCCAAAAGGTTTCTCTTGCCGCCCTCCTCGAAGTAGCGGATGAGGAAGAAGACGACGAGGGGTTGGAAGAAGTACAGGGTGACGTGGGCATGGACGATGGTGGAGAAGTGGTAGGGGACGAAAGCGAAGAAAAACCCCGCCGCGAGCGCCGCCAAGCGGTTGCGGGTGAGATATTTCGCCAAAAGATACATGGTATATCCGCAGAGGGCGAACCCCAAAAGAAGGATCAGGTTGTGAGCGAGGATGGCGTTGCCGGTGAGGACCTGGAGGGGCAGGCTGAGGAGGCCCAAGGTGAAGAGGTGTTCGGAAAAGGCCAGGGCGTCCCGGGAGGGGTAGTTGATGTTGGCGTGGAAGAGGGCGAAGGGGTTGGTCAAAAGGGCATGGGCGTCCCAAGCCATGATGTAGGCGTTGAGCAGGTTGTCCACGGGGATGGCCAGTATGTGGTCGTGGACGTGAACGGAGAAGGGCAGGGTGAAGAGGAAGGTTATCACGAGGAAAAAGAGGATCACCAGCAGATGTTCCCGTAAAACCCTCATGCCCTCACCGCGAGAGCCTCGCCGCTTCCATCACCGGGAGCTTCACCCCCGTTATTTCTCTTGCCAACCGCCGTCCATGCGGGCGGTTCAGATAACGCCGCCACATCGGGCTGCAAGGCCGAGGTCATCGCCCGACCCATGGGACCATTCGGTATTGGACCATTTTAGGATTAAATTCTAAACCTATTCACCAAATCCTCCATCCCATGGGTTGGAAGCGCCTTGTTTCGCATTATTTCCAGGTACCGCGGTGTAGGGGATAAAAGCGTTTTGGATGCGTCTTGCGGAAAGCACGGGAGTATATTTGCTTTCGGCCGGGTGTTCCAAAGAGCGACGAGGGAAAAGACCTCGAAAAAACGTTGGAGGACGGCCCTGGTAGCGGAGCGAGGTTCCTTGACAGTTATCGGGACCGTTGACGATGTTATAGTTTTACGGGAGGATGGACATGGCGAAGGATCGGATAGAGGATTTTCTCTCCCGGAAACACCGGGAGACCTTAGTAGTCGTATCGCTCTTCATCGTGCTCGCCCTGGTTTTGACCTGGCCGCTGGCCCTCCGCCTCCACCGGTCCATCCCCGGCGACACGGGCGACCCCTGTCTCAACACCTGGATCATGTCCTGGGGAGCGCGGACCATCTTCACCTCTCCCACCCGGTTCTTCCAGGCCAACATCATGTATCCATCCCGGGACGTCCTGGTCTATTCCGAACACCTCTTCACCATGGCCTTGCTTTCGGCGCCCATCTATGCCCTTTCCCGGAACCCCGTATTGGCCTACAACATACTCGTCCTCCTGGGCCTGGTGGTCTCCGCCTTCGGGTGCTATCTGCTGGTCAGGGAGCTGACCGGGAGCAGGTGGGCGGCGCTCGTTTCCGGGTTTTTCTTCGCCTTCTGCTCTTATAAGTTCAGCCAGCTCACTCACATCCAGATAATGTTTTCCGCTTTCCTGCCCCTGGCGGTGCTCTACGAGCTCCGTTACCTGCAAGACGGACGCCGCCGCCATCTTATCCTCTTCGGCCTTTTCCTGCTGGCCCAGTCCCTTTCTTCCTGGCATTACCTGGTTTTCTGTTACCTGGTCTCTGGTCTCATGTTCCTCTGGTGGGCTTTCTTCTCCCGCTCCCGCGCCGACTGGGCGCGCCTCGGCGGGGTGGCGGCCGCGCTTCTGGCGGTCCTCGTCCTGACCACCCCCTTCGCCCTCCCCTATCTTCGCGCCCATGCGCGGCTGCCCGCTTTCGAGCGCGGCATGCGGGAGATAAAGATGTTCTCCGCGCAGTTCTCCGACTATTTCTCCGCCTATGAGGGGAATGCCCTTTACTTCAAGGGCTTTTCCCCTTTTCGTCCGCTGACGACGGCCAACGAAAGAGCGCTCTTTCCCGGACTGGCCGTGGTCGTGCTGGCACTTCTGGGACTGGCCTGGACCGCCGGAGAGAGCAAGGGCGGCGGGCGGCGGACGGGGAGAGCGGAGCGATATCTCCCCGCCTTCTTTCTCCTGCTGGCCGCGTTGAGCCTGATGCTCACCTTGGGTCCTGAAGCCGGCAGCCGGCGGAACTTCCTATACCTGGTGCCTTACTGGATGGGAGTATTGAGGTTCATACGAGTGCCGGCCCGCTTTCACGTGGTCTTCGTGTTGGCCCTGGCCGTGCTCGCGGGATACGGGGTGGCCCTGATAACGGGAAGGGTGGGCAGGGGAAAGGGCGGTAGGCGAGCGTTACGGCTCTGGGGAGCGGTCCTCCTCGCGGTCGTATTGGCCGAGAACATCAACCTCCCCGTGTCCATGGCCGAGGTGCCCACGGGAAGACAAGTCCCGCAGGTCTACCGCTGGCTCGCGGAGCAGGGAGAGGCGAGGATCATCGAGCTTCCCACCGAGCCCTGGGGCGAGCTGCACCGCTACGACCGGCAGCTGGAGTTCTATCCCGCCGACCCTCCCGCTTACAGCGCCCGAGAGGGACTACGGGTATATTACACCACCTATCACTGGAAGCAGACGGCCAACGGTTACAGTGGCTATTTTCCCTACCACTACAACCGGATCTTCTACGAGATGCAGGGATTCCCGTCGATCAGATCCCTGGAACTTCTGCGCGGCCTGGGCATAACCCACGTGCTGTGGGACTGGAGGATGGTGCCGGCGGAAAAAGTCGGCGAATATCGCGAACGCCTGCTCTCCCTTCCGGGAACGGATCTCCTAGCCGACTTCGGCGAGCAGTGGGTCCTCGCCGTGGGAACGGGGGAGACGGCCACCCTCGACGACCTCGAGGTGGAAGCGGTGGTCCCCGCGAAGATCCTGCCCGGGCGGCCCTTCAACATGGGGATCAGCGTGACCAACACCTCGAACTTCCCCCTGGTGATCTCGGACGAGGAGATGCAGGAATTTCGCCTCCTTTTCCTGGACGGGGAGGGTAAGACGGTCCTCCAATCGGAGGGGGAATACCTGGCGCCCTTTTTCCTACAAGCGGGGGAGGGCCAGGCTCTGACCCTGCGTTCGGAGAAGGCTCCCTCCCTGCCCGGCCTTTATACCCTGAGGATAATCCTGGAGGGAGGTGTCCTGGGGGGTAGGGAATTCACCCGCACCCTGGAGGTGGGGGAGATGCCGGTCTCGGAGGACCCCTCTCATGTGGACGGGAAGGTGGAATTCCTGGGGGCAAACCCCATAAGGATCCCGGTTACCGATGGGCTTTTCTACCTCTCCTTCAGGGTCACCAATAGCGGGGACACCTACTTGATATCGGCGAGAAGGACCCGGGAGGAAGAGGTTGAAAACCGGAAGGGACTGGTATATCTGGCCGTGAAGTTCGAGGGAGACGGGCCTCCTTGGGAGGAGCAGCGAAGTACCCTTCCTTGCGACTTGGCGCCGGGACAGACGGCGGTCCTGCCCACCCTCTTCCGACCCCCGGGCACCCCGGGAAGGTATAGAGTGTTGGTAAGTTTTACCAATGAGGGGTTCCGATGGTTCGGGGAGGTCCTGGTCCTGGAAGTGGAGGTGGGCGAGGGAATTTAAAGGAGGAAAGGAGCACCGGAACATGGAACGTCGCAACCAGCTG
>JACVJF010000021.1 GCA_015711855.1 Candidatus Solincola quzhuomuensis
GGCATGCTCGGGTACATACTCATGCTCGACGCCAGTCGCCCCGAGACGTTCCCGGAGGGAAGGCGCATTCTGGAATTCTTTTCCACCTTGTCCGACGCTCCCTTCGTGGTCGGGGCGACTCGCATGCCGGACGGCGATCCCGCCCCCATCATCGAGAGGATACGCGAGGAACTGAACATCGACGGCAACATCCAGATAATCCCCTGCAACGCCCTGGAGAAGGAGGACGTGAAAAAGGTCCTCCTAGGGCTTCTCTACGACATACTCAAGACGCTCGACAAGTGACGCTTTTGAGGATTCCGGGCCTTTTCCGTAACTCCTTGAATCGTGCCCTGCCGTACAGGATTATAATTTACGCGACGTATTAAGCGCTTTCCTACATCGTTCGGACGGCCGCTGATGCGGCTCGGGAGAGGTAAATATGATGGATTCCGAAGTGGAGAAGAGGCAGGTCGACGGCCGGACGCAACTGGTAGGGCTAATCGGATACGGGATAGAGGGTACGCTATCGCCGGCTATGCACAACGCGGCATTTCACGCCCTCAACTTGAATTGGATATACGTCCCTTTGAGGGTCAAACCCGGACTGGTCGCTCAGGCCCTGCAAGGCCTCCTGGCCCTGGATTTCCGGGGAGCCAACGTCACCGTGCCCCACAAGTTGGAGACGGCGAAGCTGGTGGGGGAGCTTAAGGGGGATGCTGCGGCGACGGGCGCGGTCAACACCCTGGTGCGTGAAGGAGAGGGTTTTTCGGGCCACAACACGGACGTCCACGGTTTCGAGATGCTTATCGCGGAGAGAGGGATAGAGGTGTCGGGAAAGGTCGCCTGCCTGATAGGGGCAGGAGGAGCGGCGCTTGCGGTGGGGCTGGTCATGGCCCGAAAGGGGGCCGCTCGTATCTACGTCTTGAACCGAACCCCGTCGAGGGCGGAGGACCTGAGGGAACGGTTAAAGAGCTCCGGGACCTCGACCGACATAAGGGTTGAGGAACTTGGTCCCGAGGGAGCAAGAGTCCTTAAGGAATGCGATCTGGTGGTGAATTGCACCCCTCTGGGAGCCGTGGATCGTGACGAGTTGCCACTGCGTTACGAGAGTTTTAGAGAGGGCATGTGGGCGGTGGATCTCAAGTACGGATCCACCCCGACGGCCTTCCTGAGAGAGGCGGCGGCGCGGGGGGCGGTGACCGCGGACGGCAGGCTCATGCTTTTGCATCAGGCGGCTGCATCTTTCCGTTTGTGGACGGGCATACCCGCTCCCCTGGAGGTGATGCGGGAGGCCTTGCGCGAGGCACTGACAGAAAAAGAGGAGGGCGGAGAGCGAGAGCATGCAGAAACCTAAGAAGGAGAAACTGGGGCAGATTCTCCTGAAGAACCGGATAATAACCGAGGAACAGCTTCAGCAAGCCCTGGAGCGACAGCGCCAGACGGGCGAGTCCCTGGGCCGGGTGCTCATCGAGATGAAGATGGTGAGCGAAGGGGCCCTCACCTCCATCCTGGCCCGCCAGATCGGCCTCCGCTATGTGGATCTGGCCAATTACGACGTGGACATCTCCGCTTCCTCCCTGATCGATGCGGAGACGGCTCGCCGCTATACCCTCATACCCATCGGCTTCGAGAACGACAAGTTGCTGGTGGCCATGGCCGACCCCACCAACGTGTTCGCCTTGGACGACGTGCGCATCATGACCGGCATGGAGATTGAGCCGGTGGTGGCCACCAAGGAGGACATCATGTCGGCCATAAACCGGTATTGCCGCACGGATGCGGACATGGACATATCCATGGAGGAATTCGTGGAACAAGTATCCGAGGAGGTGGGGGAAGCCGAGGTGGAGGAAGCCCCCATCGTCAAGTACGTGAACCTCCTCATCACCGAGGCGGTTAACGACCGGGCCAGCGACGTGCACATCGAGCCCATGGAAAACGACGTGCGTATACGCTTCCGCATAGACGGGGTGCTCCACGAGATAAGGCGCAATCCCAAGCAGATTCATCCCGGGGTGGTGGCCAGGATAAAGGTCATGGCGGACATGAATATCGCCGAAAAGAGGCTTCCCCAGGACGGGAGGACTTCCGTGGAGGTCATGGGCAAAAAGGTGGACCTTCGCGTTGCCTCCCTCCCCACCATCCATGGGGAGAAGGTGGTGCTGCGCATACTGGACAAGAGCGCTTCCCTTATGAGCCTGGAAGAGCTGGGGTTCAGCGAGGACGCCCTGGACAAATATTCGCGCAGTTTCAACAAGCCCTATGGTGCCATAATGGTCACCGGTCCCACGGGAAGCGGAAAGACCACCACCCTCTATGCAACTTTGAACGTCCTCAACACCATCAAGAAGAACATCATCACCGTCGAGGACCCCGTGGAGTACCGTTTGCCCCTCATCAACCAGGTCCAGGTTCATTACAAGGCGGGTTTGACCTTCGCCGCC
The DNA here is from genome assembly GCA_015711855.1 of Candidatus Solincola quzhuomuensis. Lineage (GTDB taxonomy): Bacteria > Actinomycetota > Geothermincolia > Geothermincolales > RBG-13-55-18 > Solincola_A > Solincola_A quzhuomuensis. The sequence goes on from JACVJF010000021.1 coordinate 2,427, forward strand.
GCCCTGCGTTCCATCTTGCGCTGCGACCCGGATATTGTCATGATCGGCGAGATCCGCGACCCGGAGTCGGCCAAGATCGCCATAGAATCGGCCCTCACCGGCCATCTGGTGCTCTCCACCTTGCATACCAACGACGCACCCAGCGCTCTGACCCGCCTCCTGGAGATGGGCATCGAGCCCTTCCTCATCGCCTCCGCCGTGGACTGCGTCAGCTCCCAGCGCTTGGCCCGTCGGCTTTGCGAGCGGTGCAAGGAACCCTACGAGCCGGACGAGGAATACCTGGAGAAGATCGGTTTCGTATGGGATGACGAGGATGAACACGTGCTCTACCGCCCCCGGGGTTGCCCGGCCTGCAACAACACGGGATTCCGAGGCCGCGTGGGTATATTCGAGGTGCTGGAGGTCACGGAGAGCATAGAGTACCTGGTGGCCAGGAACGCGCCTCACGTGGAGATAGCCGAGATGGCCAAATCGGAGGGCATGCGAACCCTCCGCGAGGAGGGTTTCGCCAAGGTGAGGGAGGGAATAACTTCATTGGACGAGGTGTTGAGGGTGATCATGTAAGGTTGGAGACCGGAAGAATCGCTATGTTTCACGGTACGGCGGCGGAATTACGACGTGGTATGATGGCGGATCCGATCCGTGGACCGGGATGAAAGTCGAGGACCAACCTGATTTGGAAATACTCTAAAAGGAGAGGAGGAGGAGGTCACTTTGGCCAAACTGGATATCAACGAACTGCTGGAAGAGGTCCTGGTAAGGGGAGCTTCCGACCTGCACATAACCGTCGGTGCCCCACCAGTCATGCGCATCAACGGGGTCCTGGTGCGCCTGGAGGAATATCCGCGCCTCACTTCCAACGACACCCGGGATATGGTCTACAGCATCCTCACCGCGCGCCAAAGGGAACAGCTGGAGAGCAACCTGGAATACGACCTGTCCTATTCCGTCCCGGGGAGCGCGCGATTCCGGGTGAACGCCTATTTCCAAAGAAACAGCATCGGGGCGGCTTTCCGCATCATCCCCTATCGCATCAAGACCATAGAGGAGTTGAATTTGCCCTCCGTGCTCTACGATTTCTGCATGCTTCCCCGTGGCTTCGTCCTGGTCACCGGGCCCACGGGGCAGGGGAAATCCACCACCCTGGCCTCCATGATCAACGTCATAAACGAGAACCGCAACCTACACATCATCACCGTGGAGGATCCCATCGAGTTTTTACACGTGCACAAGAAGAGCATCATCAACCAGAGGGAGGTGGGAGGGGACACCCATTCCTTCTCCAACGCCCTCAAGTACGTGCTGCGTCAGGACCCGGACGTCATCCTGGTGGGGGAGATGCGCGACCTGGAGACCATATCTACGGCGCTCACCGCGGCGGAGACCGGCCACCTGGTCTTCGCCACCCTCCACACTCAGGACGCGCCCCAGACCATAGACCGTATCATCGACGTCTTCCCCACCTACCAGCAGCAACAGGTACGCTTGCAGCTGGCCTCCACCATACAGGCCATCGTCACCCAGCAGTTGCTGCCCACCAAGGACGGACAGTCGCGGGTGCCGGCCGTGGAGGTCATGGTGGCCACCTCGGCCATCCGCAACCTGATCCGGGAGGCGAAGACCCACCAGATCTATTCCGCCATGCAGGCGGGGGGACAGTATAAGATGCAGACCATGGACCAGTCCATAGCGGCGCTGTACAAGAGGGGGATCATCTCCTACGAGGTGGCCATATCCCGGTGCAACGACCGCGACGAGCTAGAGAGGCTTATAGGTTGATCGCCGATGGGGACGGTCCTTCAAATAGAAGGCCTTCGGAAGAGCTATGCCACCGGCCGGCGCCGCCCCCCCCGCCCGGCCCTGAAAGGCCTGGACCTCGAGGTACGGCGCGGCAGCGTGTTCGGACTTCTCGGCCCTAACGGCGCGGGGAAAACCACTACCCTCAAGGTGATCATGGGCCTGGTGAGGCCGGACGCCGGAAGGGTGACCGTCTTGGGACGTCAGGCTGATGATCTTTCGGTGCGTTCCAGAATCGGTTTTCTCCCCGAGCAGCCCTATTTTGAGCTGTACATGACGCCCCGCCGCCTCCTGACCTATTACGGGCGTTTGGCGGGGATGTCCTCCGAGAGGATCAGGGAACGTATCCCCTACCTGTTGAACCTGGTGGGATTGGGAGACGTAACCGATCTCCGACTGGAAAAATTCTCCAAGGGAATGCTGCAGAGGGTGGGGCTGGCCCAAGCTCTACTGAACCGGCCAGAGCTGGTCATCCTGGACGAGCCCTCGTCCGGATTGGATCCCCTGGGGAAGATAGAGGTCAAGGAGATCCTGGACGGGCTGCGACGGGAAGGGGTGACCGTCCTTTTGAGCTCCCATCAACTCTCGGAGGTCGAGGAGGTATGTGACCGGGTTGCCATCATCTCCGGAGGGGAGAACGTCGCTTCCGGAGGACTGGATGATCTACTCAGGTCTAAGGACGAGTTCCGCGTGGTCTTGGCCGGGCCCCTCCTGGTAGAAAAGCCGCTCCTTCCTCCCTCCGCTTCCTGGTCCTCCGATGGCCGCACCCTTTACGTGAAAAGGGAAAGCTTGAGCCGGGTCCTTAGGTCCCTGATCGACGCGGGGATAGGGGTGGAGGAAGTCGCACCGCGAAGGATGACCCTGGAGGAGTTCTTCCTTTCCAGGGTCAAGCCGGCGAGGGAGGGGGAGGATGTATAGCCTTCTCACCGTGGCCTGGGGCGTGATGCAGGATGCCCTCCACAGAAAGGTCTTCTATGCCCTTTTGGCCTTCACCCTCATCCTCATTCTGCTGGTTCCCCTTTTGCCCACCGCGGAGGTGGGGGTTCAATTGGACCTGGCTCGCGAGGCGGCCTTGGGGCTGGCTAGTATAATGGCCTTTCTGATGGCTGTGATCCTGGCCGCCTCCATTCTTCCCGGGGAGATGGGAAGGCGCACCATATACAACGCTCTTTCGCGTCCCGTGGGAAGGAAGATCTATTATCTGGGAAAGTTGCTGGGCGTTCTGGCCGTCTTGGCTGCCGCCCTGATCCTCAACTACCTGGTGATTTTGGCCTTCCTGGCGGCCAAATTTCGGGTTTTCAGTCCGGGTACGGCCAAAGCCCTATTCACCATCTTCCTGGAGGGAGCCGTTCTGGCCTCCGTATCCATGTTGGCTTCCGTTCACTTCGGTCCCCTGGTCTGCGTGCTCCTGACCGGCCTCTTCTATGTCGTCTGCCACGTGAAGGGGGATTTCCTCTATCGAGCCATGGTGGACGTATCCAACCCGGGTGCGTTACGCGGACTGGCCGGCTTTCTCTATTACGTGCTCCCCAACTTGGAGCGTCTGAACATAAACGAGACCGTGGCTCACGGGGAGAGGGTGTTTCGGGTAGGCGCCGCGGAGCTCCTTCTCCTGACCGGATTGGCCGTCTGCTTCGCCGCGGTTTTCACGGGGATCGGGATGTACGTCTTCGAGAGAAAGGACCTTTGAACGGGAAGTCCTGCGGGAAGAAGGGCCCGAGCGCGAGAGGGGAAGGAGAGGAGGAACGGGCGGGAAACGAGAGCCCGGTGCTTGTATGGAAATTTATGGGAAGAGGGCGGAGGACCGGGCTTGGGCGGGTAAGGTTTCCCTGGAGGAAAAGGTGATGCGTTGAAGGGTTTGGGAAGCATGAACGAAGAGATGAGCGTTAACTCGCGGAGGAGAAGAGGAAGCGATATAGGTCGAACGATTTCCGCGCCGGTTCTGATCTTGGCGCTGCTTCTTCTTTTTTCCGTCCTCTGCCAAGTTTTCCTCGACAGGACCCCGGCGGGGTCGGGGGAAAGGGCGGGAGATTTCCCGTCCGCTGCCAGCCTGGCGCGCTTTTTGGGCGGCATCAGGCAGTATTTCGCTTACACTTTTTTCATAAAAACGGACAAGCTCTACCATCTCTACGGTGCCAACCCCGAGCTCATCCCCTACTTTATTATCATCACCTACCTGGACCCCCATTATGTGGATGCCTATTATCTGGCTTGCGGACTGATATACGACGCCGGGAGGCGGCAGGAAGCATTGGATCTGAATCTGCGGGGTATAAAGGCCAATCCGCAGTCGGCGGACCTCTATTTCAGCCTGGGGATATGGTATCTCGACGAGGGACGTTTCCGGGAAGCGGGGGAGGCCTTCGAGACGGCCCTACGGCTCACCCCGAACATCACCAGTCGTCACACCACCGTGCGGGGGTTGGTCGCCGCCTATCGGAGGCTTGGAGATTTGGAGAAGGGCAGGCGGCATCTCCTGGACATGATCGTCCGCCAATACGTGATGCTCATTGAGGAGGAGCTGCTGCCGGAAGAGCGTCGGTCCCTGGTCAGAAGGATAAACGGGTATTCGGACGAGGTCTTCCCGGAGGGGCGAGAAGGATATTGAGGTTCCGTGGAGACACGAAGAGGGAGCCCTCGTAAGGCGTCGTTCAAGCCGGAATCGGGAGCAATATAAAGAAAGCGGTTTAAAATACGATATATTATGTAAATAGATATGGTCTTTCTTCCTTTGTAAGAAAAGGAGATTTCACGATATCGGCGGGGGTAAGCGACGGTTAATCGTGGTCGGACGGACACGGCCGGGGGCTTAAAAGAAGGAGTAGGATCATGGCGCATACCTATTCTTACCGGGTCAGGGATCGCCAGGGAAAGATAATCACCGGTAAACTGGAAGCGGACAACGAAGCGGCCGTATCCCAGAGGCTGCGGGAAATGGGTTATTTCGTCATCGGGGTGGAGGAGGAACGCGTCCCCATCTCCAAGAAGGAGATACGCCTCCTCAGGCCCAGGGTGAAACCCAAGGACATCACCGTGTTCACCAGGCAGTTCGCCACCATGATCAACGCCGGCCTTCCCCTGGTGAAATGCCTGAGCATCCTCTCCGAGCAGACGGAGAGCCCCGTGCTCACCGAGGTCATCGCCGACGTGCAACACGAGGTGGAGATGGGGAGGTCTCTTTCCGACGCCCTGGCCAAACATCCCGAGGTCTTCAAGGACCTTTACACCAGCATGGTCAGGGCTGGGGAGATCGGTGGTGTCCTGGACGACGTGCTCCTACGCATCGCCGCCACCCTGGAGAACGAGGACGAGATTCGGCGGCGCATCAAGTCGGCCATGACCTACCCCACGGCCATGTTCGCCATATCCATCCTGCTGCTTTTCATCATGCTCATCTTCGTGGTGCCCACCTTCGAGAGGATGTTCCGGGACATGGGGGCGACCTTGCCCTTCCTCACCCGGATCATCGTCAGCGTCAGCCACTTCTTGGCCAGCTGGAAAGGTTTCGTCCTGCTCATCCTGGTGATAGGGGGGTTGGTGATGTTTCGCCGGTGGACGAAGACCCCGGCTGGCCGGAGGAAACTGGATTCCTTCAAGCTGAAGCTGCCGGTTTTTGGAAACCTTTTCCATAAGATGTCCTTGTCCCGTTTCTCGCGCACCCTCGGTACGTTGGTGGCCAGCGGGGTGCCCATCCTGCAGGCCCTGGAAATAACTTCCAACACGGTGGGTAACGTCCTCGTGGCCGAGGCCGTGGACAACGTGCGGGCAGGGGTAAAGGAGGGTGAATCCATCGCCGCGCCCCTGGCGGAGAGCCCGCTTTTCCCTCCCATGGTCACCCAGATGCTGGCCATCGGGGAGGAGACGGGAGCTCTGGATACCATGTTGAACAAGGTGTCCGACTTCTACGATTCGGAAGTGGCGGCCACCGTGGAAGCCCTGACTTCCCTCCTCGAACCGGTCCTCATGGTGTTTCTTGGCGTGGTGGTAGGGACCATCGTCATCTCCCTGTACATGCCCATATTCTCCCTGATATCCCAGTTCTCCAGGCAGGCCTGAGCGTCCGGCGGTCGGGGAAACGGACAGGAAGAAAAGCTGGATTGACCCGGTAATACCGGGTTATGGCAAAACCTTCCCACGAAAAGATCGGGCATGTCCCTTCGGCTTGGTCGGCAAAATAGGAGGCAATATGTTGTAAGACCTCAGTTGCCCATCCCCAACATTTTGTTGAAAGATTAAATTATTGACAATTATTATTAAAAAAATTTACTATTTGCTTAAATTGTTGGTAATATAAAAAAGTGCTAAAGCTGGGTAATTATGTTGGCGATGTATATTATTGCTATTGATTGAGAGTTTTGGTTCCCGGAAATGCGGCAAAGCGGAGAGAAAAAAGATTCTATCGCGCAAAAGGAGAATTTACGGATTTCGGAGGCCGGGCCTTGGCGGAAACTTTTGGAAATAAGCTGTTGACGGTAAACGAAGTGGCGAATATCTTAAGGGTGTCCAACATGACCGTTTACCGGCTGGTTAAAAGCGGGCAGATACCGGCCATCCGAGTGGGCAAGAATTACCGCATCAAGGAAAGCGACGTAAACGAGTATCTTTCCAGGGGAACCCAGAAAGCGGAGAAGAGCTGAGACGGGGATATTTATATGAGCGCTAAAAAGGGTAAGGTTTACGTGGGGCTGGACATCAGCTCCAACTCCGTGAAGGTGGCGGAGGTTACCCTCACAAAGGGAGAACCCATCCTTTCCAACCTGGGCATGGTGGTCATTCCGGAAGGAGTGGTCAGGGACGGAGAGGTGGAGGACGGGATCGCCCTGGCGGAAGCCCTGAAGGAGCTATGGGCGCTTACCGGGATAAAGGAGAAGACGGTAATTCTCGGCGTTGCCAATCAAAAGGTCATCGTGCGGCCCATAGAGCTGCCCTACATGGAAAAAGAGGAGCTGGACAGCGCCATCCGTTTTCAGGTGCAGGAATTCATTCCCATCCCCGTGGAGGACGCCATCCTGGACTTCGACATCATAGAGGAGTTCATGACCGCCGACGAGGAGAGGATGCTCACCGTTCTTTTGGTTGCCGCCCACAAAGAGATGATCAACAGCTTTATCGAGGTCCTTCGGGCGGCGGGACTCTCCCCGGGGGCCATCGACCTGAAAGCCTTCGCCATTCCGCGTTCCCTTATCCCCCTCGCCGAGCTGCAGGCCGGTTACGAGGAAGCGGAGGCCATATGCCTGATAAACGTGGGATCGGGGATCACCAACATCACCATCCTCAAGGAAAACGTGCCCCGCTTCGCTCGTTTCCTGCTGCGGGGGGGAGACGATTTCGTGCGCGCCATCGCCAACCGCATGAACATGCAGTGGGAGGAGGCGGAGGCGGTGCGCAGGGGCAAGATCGCCAACCAGGATGCCCTGGCCGTGTTGCAGCAGGAGATCATCAATTTCGTGGGAGAGATAAGGCGTTCTATCGATTATTACATATCGCAGACCCAGGAGAGGGCTTTCCGCAAGGTGATCCTCTCCGGGAGCGGAGCGCTGACCGTGAACCTTCCCCGGGAGATGAACCAGGGTCTGCGCCTTCCGGTGGAGATCGGCAGACCTTTCCAGAACGTGAAACTGGGCAGACTTCCCTATACTCCGGAGGAACTGGCGGAGATGGAGCCCTCGGTGGCCGTCTGCGTGGGCTTGGCTCTCAGGGAGGTGGTTGAATAATGACCAGGATAAACCTCCTACCTCCGGAGATAAAGGAGAAGGCGGCTCGGCCCCGGCTGGCACCGTGGTTTATCCTAATGGGGCTGATGACCCTGGCCATCCTGGTGGGATTGTACTTCCTCTTCCATGCTCAAAAGGCGGGCAAGGAGGACACCTTGCGGGAGAAGCAAGCGCGTCTGGAGGAGCTCAAGAAACAGACCAAGCCCATGGAGAGGTTCGAGGCACAGCAGAGGGAGCTGAAATCCCTCCAGGACATGTACCAGCGAGCCAACGCGGGACGCGTCGCTTGGGCCCAGATGCTCAACGACCTGGCTATGTACGTCCCAGAGGGGCTGGCCACGGCCTCCAACCCACGGGCCCCCACCATCTGGTTGACCAGTCTCACCATAGATGCCGAACCGCTGGAATCGGCGGGCGGGGGCGCCGCCGGAGGAGCGCAAGGCGGTACGACTACGCCTATTAGCATACAGGGTTACGCCACGCCGGCCTGGCTGTGCGTGCAGACCTGGCTGCCTAGGGCCGGCGACTTCAAGGCCAAGGGATTTCTGGATGCCTACCCTTACTACTATTACTTCCGGGGCCATCCCAAGGTGGCCGAATTCTACGTGCGGCTACAGAACATGGAGGAGTGGTCCAACCTGTGGATAACCCAGGCCAAGCAGACCACAATATCCGAGAAGAGGATAGTGACCGTGGAGACCTCTCCCGGCGTGTTCGAGCCGAAGGAAGAGACCTACAGCGACTGGGCCATTCAGTTCACCATAACCGGACAGTGGAATCCGGAAAAAGCCATCTGGGGCAGGAGCAAGGAGACCTCCGGGAGCACGGGAGGTTGAGAAGTGAGGATCAAGGTCGGAGCGGGATTGTGGTTGCTGGTCGGCGCCTTGATCTGCGTGATCGTGCTGGTACTGGGTCTTTTTCTGGTCGTCTTCCCTCAGAGGAACAAAGTTAGCGAGGTGGAGGACCAGATAGACAAAGTCGAGTCCGACATCCAGGTGGAGCAGAACCGCCTGAGCCAGCTTAGACAGCTGGAAAAGGACCCTGAGCAGTTCACCAGGCAGATCGAGGTCATCAAAAGGCGCATCCCGGAGAACGTGGGGCTGGCCGAGGTCATCGACCTTATCGACTACGCCGCCGAGGAGGCGGGGATGGACTTTTACTCCTTCACACCTTCCCTCCCGGTGGCCGCCCAGAATTATTACGTGATGACCTGTGAGGTGGTGCTCAACGGTAGATATTTCAATCTGGTGGAGTTTTTCAACCACGTGGAAAGGCTCCCGCGTTCGGTAAAGGTGGTGAAATTGCAGATCGGGGAGGCAGACGCCGGCCTTCCCTACATCAAGGCCAACATAACCCTGCGGGTTTTCTTCACCTCCACCACGGGAATCGAGAATTTGGTGACAAAACCCACGGGCGGTGGCGGTGGCGGCGGGCAAGAAGAATAGGAAAGGGACCTGGACGAGATGAGCGGTTCGATGCGCGACGACGCAAGAAGAGAGAAGAGGACGAGGAAAGCCTCTTCTCTGGAGGGCTCCCAAATAAGGCTTCTTATGGGTATGGCTCTCGCCCTTACCGTCATGACCGTCTTGGTGATGGCCGTGGACCCCGGCTCCGGGAGAGGGCGGAGCTCCCTATCGCAAGCCGTCCTCTCCGGTAGGGGCGAGCTGAGCTTGAATTCCCGGGAGATGGCCTCTCGCGTCGTCGAGCAGAAGTTCCAGATCCACACGCAGGAAGCGGAGCAACAGCCCGGAGAGATCCCCTACGTGGAGGTATGGGTGCTCAACGACCCCTTCTATCCCCTCATGGGGGAGGTAGGGAATCTCCTCCAAAACAGCGGTGACATTGCCAGCAAGGAATGGCAAATGTTGGGCTTCCCCAATTATCAGACCGGCACCACAACGACCGGGACCGCGACAGGAGCTCCAGTGACCTCTGCGCCTTCCGCGACCCCGGTGACCACCGGCCTCTCCCAGCATGTGGTGATGGTAACCGACATCTACGAGATAAGGGGTATACGCTATGCGGACATCAAGGTCAATGATACACGCTATGAGAAGCTGAAGGCGGGTAGCACCTTCGCCGAGGTGTTCAAGGTGCAGGAGATAAAGGACGAGCAGACGGTCGTCTTCACCTGCGGGGACGAATCCTATGAACTAAAGGTGAACCAGCTGCGCAAAATATGAAATTCGGGACGAGGGGAGAGGGGGCGGCTTGGGTGCCGCCCCCTTTATGCAATATGGGAAGGGTGTATGATTCCAAACATTTGACGCTGATGGATTTGAAGGGCATGCTTTAGGCGTCAGTACGAGTTATTGTCCGGTATTGGGGATAGGCCTTGACGGCCACCAGCTCGGTTCCCCGCAGGGAAAAGGAAGACGGCGAGGACCGGAAGTGTGTAGGGTTTCCGGAGGGACGGAGTATGTTGAGGTTTCTGGACGCGGGCGAATCCCATGGTGCGGGAATCATCTCTGTTGTGGAGGGTTTGCCCATGGGTATACCCGTGAGCAGGGAATTCATCGAATCCGAGCTGGCACGGAGGAGATTGGGATATGGACGAGGTCCCCGCATGACCCTGGAGAGGGACGAGGTTGAGGTCCTCAGCGGGGTGAGAGGCGGACTGACCCTTGGCAGTCCTGTGGCCATGTTGGTACGGAACGCCGAGCACCGGAAGTGGATGAAGGTGATGTCGGCTTTCGGGGACGTGGAGGCCGAACCCCTCACCAGACCGCGTCCGGGTCACGCCGATCTCGTGGGGGCGTTGAAGTACGGGACGCGGGACATACGAAACATACTGGAACGCTCCTCGGCAAGGGAGACGGTGGGCAGGGTGTGTGCCGGCGCGTTAGCCAAGTCCCTGCTCTCCTGCCTCGGCATACACGTGCATTCCCATGTCCTGCAGGTAGGGGAAGTGAGGGTGTCGGAGAGGAAGTCCCTGCCTAGCCGGGAGGAGATGGCCGTTTCGGACGGCGATCCCCTGCGCTGCCTGGAGACCGAGGCGTCGAAGCGCATGCGGGAGGAGGTCGACCGCGCCCGGCGCGAGGGCGATAGCCTGGGTGGGGTCTTCGAGGTGGTGGCCTACGGGGTCCCGGCCGGTCTGGGGAGCCACGTGCACTGGGACCGGAGGCTCGACTCTCGGCTGGCGGCAGCGGTCATGTCCATCCAGGGGATAAAAGGAGTGGAGATCGGGGAGGGTTTCCGTCTGGCGGGCATCAAGGGATCGGAGGCGGCCGACCACATCTGCCACTCCCGGAGAAGGGGATTCTACAGGCCGACGAATCGCGCCGGGGGACTTGAGGGTGGGATGACCAACGGGGAACCCGTCGTGGTAAGGGCGGCCATGAAACCCATCCCCACCCTGGCCTCACCCCTGGAGAGCGTGGACCTGGTGAGCAAAGATAGGGTGACCGCAGCTGTGGAGAGGTCCGACGTATGCGCCGTCCCCGCCGCGGCGGTGATCGCAGAGGCCGTGGTGGCTTTCGTCATCGCGGATGCCATGCTGGAGAAGCTCGGCGGCGACAGCCTCGAGGAGATCAGGGAACGCTACAGGGTTCTTGTAAGGCGTCACAGAACTTTCTGAGAGCCGGCGGGTTATAACGGAGCTCTCCAGCGGCGATCGACGCTCACGCTACCACCGAGGCCGGAGTTCATAGCGCGGCTTTACCGAGGATGGCGCCTGTAGCGAGACGCCTTTCCCCTGTGGCACCGGGAAGGCACGGGCAGCCTCCACTTTCTTCGAGGAGGAAGAAAGGAATGCGCAAAAGGAGGAAGAGTCTGGCCCTCATCGGCTTCATGGGCTCGGGAAAGAGCACCGTAGGGAACATCTTGGCCCGCAGGTTGGGCATGCGGTTCGTGGACCTCGATGAGGTCGTCTCCCGAAAGGCCGGCATGAGCGTGTCGGAGATATTCCAGCGTGAGGGCGAGGAGGGTTTCCGGGAGCGGGAGAGCCGGGCCCTGCGTGAGAACTTGCAAGAGCGAGACACGGTCCTGGCTTGCGGCGGAGGCATCGTCCTCCGTCCGGAGAACGTGAGCCTCCTGCGGGAGAGATGTACCGTGATCTATCTCCAGGCGAGGAGGGAGACCATTCTACGGCGCGTGGGTGGGGGAGAGGGACGTCCCCTCCTGGGGGTTGGCGATGTCGCGGAGAGGGTGGAGGAGTTGATGTCTCGCAGGGAGGAAGCCTACCAGCGCGCGGCCCACTTGGTCGTGGCCACCGACGGTCGTACACCCGAAGAAGTGGCGGAGGAGATAGAGAGGATATGCCTGCAGAGCTGATGGTGCGCGCCGGGGAGAAGGAGTACCCCGTGCTGGTGGGGAAGGGGACCTACGAAGAGGCGGTCCCGGGGATCATGCGCCGCCTGAAACCGGCCTGCGTGTCGGTGGTGAGCCATCCCGCCCTGCAGGAGATGCACGGGGGGGCTCTGGAGAAGGCCATCATAGAGGGGCTGCCCTCGAGTGGACGCATCATATGGTTCACCTTTCCCGAGGGGGAGGAGAACAAGACCTTGGTGACGGTGATGGCGGGCTACCGATTTCTCCTGGAGAAGGGTTTCACCCGTGAGGACCTAGTGTTGGCCTTCGGGGGAGGGGTGGTGGGGGATCTGGCCGGTTTTCTGGCCGCCACTTACATGAGGGGGGTACGTTACCTTCAGCTTCCCACCACACTGATGTCCATGGTGGATTCGAGCATCGGGGGCAAGACGGGGGTGGACCTTCCGGAGGGGAAGAACATCGTGGGCTGCTTCCACCACCCGGAGGCGGTGATCGCCGACGTCTCGGTGCTCGCTACCCTTCCGGGGAGGGAGGTCCTCAACGGGCTGGCCGAGGTGGCCAAGTACGGTTTCCTCTACGACCCCGAGATCCTCCGGGAGATGGAGGGCTGGCCGGAGGGAAGGCCTGGGGGGGAATACGACTTCGCCCCTTTGGTTCGCCGTTGCGCGGCGCACAAGGCAAGGGTGGTGGGGGAGGACGAAAGGGATCTCAGGGGAATCCGCGCCCTCCTCAATTACGGCCACACCTTCGGCCACGCCTTGGAGGCGGCGTTGGGATACCGGATGCTGCGCCACGGCGAGGCGGTGGCCTTGGGGATGATCATGGCCTCCCGACTTGCGGAATGGAGCGGATTGGCTCGGACGCCGCTGGTGGAAAGACACCTCCGCGTGCTCCTTCCCCTTTTACGGGAGGTTCCCCGGCCTCTGAACATCTCCTCGAGGGAGATCCTGAGGTTCATGGAGGCGGACAAGAAAAAGGGCCAAGCTCTCCGTTTCGTCCTGCTCAAGGATTGGCAATCCCCGGTGTTGGTGGAATCGCTGGCGTCAGATCTGGTTGAGGAAGCGGTGCAGGAGTCATTGAGAGATTTGAGTGAAGGGGAGTAAGGCGGCAGTCCTCTTATCCGTGTAATCCCATTCCCGATTAGGGCGGAAGTGGCCGAGCCTAGAGAGAAAATAAAGGACGAGAGGAAAGCCCACAAAGCACTCGGTTCTCATGAGGGGTTGATGTGGTAGGAAGGGAAGGATCGCTTGCCGCCTCCGGGGATAGATGGATATACGGGCGATGGACGGCGACCGTCGCCGGGTGAGACTTCGTCGCCTTGCTGAGGGGAGGAGGTAGGATGGACATTCCGCTGATCGCCGTGGTCAACGGTCCTAACCTGAACCTTTTAGGGAAGAGGGACCCGGAGTTATACGGTAGGACCTCCTGGGGGGAGATAAGGGAAGAGCTCCGGGAGAAGGCTGCGGAGATAGGCGTGGAGCTGGAGTTCTTCCAGAGCAATCACGAAGGCGCCATAGTCGATTACCTGCAGGGGCTGCGGGGACGCGCTGCGGGCCTGATGATCAACCCCGGGGCCCTGACCCATTACGGGTACTCCCTAAGGGATGCCTTGGCGGACCTGGACTTGCCGATTGTCGAGGTACACATAAGCAACATCTTCGCCAGGGAGGAATGGAGGTCTCGTTCGGTGATCTCTCACGTGGCCAGGGGAGTGATAATCGGCCTGGGCACGAGAGGGTATCTGCTGGCTCTCCAATGGCTGGCAATGGAAATCGGAAGAGGATGAATGCCGGGGATAAGGGATATCCCGCGGCAACCCCGTTGAGAGAGCGGCCCGGAGGCATTTTGCCAGCTCATAATAGTTCGTAACATTTTCGTAACACGAGTAACATACATTTCACCCCTGGGAGGTCGCGTGTGTATTAAGCTTTTAGGTGGTCGGTTCGAGTAAAAAATAGAGGTTGAAAGCGTGGTGGCGGTGTAGGTGAGGTAAACGGTGCCCGTTACGCGGGTTCGCCGCCGATGAGGGAGCGCTATGGAAGATGGGATGGGATAAGAAACTAAACAGAGAATCCGGTTTCACCATTATTGAGCTGGCCGTGGTGGTTATCATCCTGGGGATAATCATCCTTATGGCGACCGTTAGTTATGATAACTCGCGTAAGGTGCTTGCGCTGCGCAGTGCAGTGCAGGAAGTGGAGAGGGCCATAAACCGAGCCCGGAGCATCGCCGGCGAGGAAGGTGTGGATGTTTACTTGCAGTTCTGGAACTCCGGTGGGGCCCACCCGAATCAATATACCATCTATAGGGCCTACCCCGGCGGAGTCAACGAGAGGGATGGGGATGGACCTACTGAGACACCCTTTCCCGGATCTGCCTACGTCACAGACGGCAACGGTCACTACTGGTTCAAGCTGGCGGAGGGGGCAGTGCAGGTACAGTCGGGAGTCACGTTGCTCTTCCGGAGGGAAGGGAGCGTGGTGAGGGTGAGCACGGAGCCTGCCGGAGGGCCTCTCCAGGTGACTTTGGTGAAGGGGGACCTCACAGCCACCGTAACCTGCAACGAACTTGGTGAGGTGATCTGACAGGTGCCGCAGAGCAGCACCCAGTTATTCTTTACGGATCGAGGATCAAGCCGGGAGGATGGGAAGTGCGACCGGCGGAGGAGGGAACGAAGGTGAGGCTTGCTAAAACAGCGAGGAAGGTTCTGGTCGGGGAGGAAGGGTTCTCCATCTCTGAGGTGATGGTGGCCTTCCTCATCCTTGCCATCGCCCTCATTCCCATGGCCGGGATGTTCGATACCGCCTTCAAAGTCTCTCGGGTGTCCTACAACATGAACATGGCCCAGGAGTGTCTGCGCCTGTACACGGAGAAGGTCAAGAACATCCCCTTTTACTACGCACACACCGAGGAGGACATCAACACACCTATGGACGTGGACGACTTCTACTGGGGAAATCGTTCTCCCGTCTACAACAACAGCTGGGACAATGCCCCGGAGATAGTGATGAAGAGTAGCTCCGCCGAACCCTTCCCGGGCATGGCGGTGACCATCAGGATGGCCTACGTGGACGAGGATGAGGCCAGTGGAAAGACACTGGCCGAGGCCGCAGAGTCGACGGACCTGGCGTCCGATTGGCGCCCCATGAGCCTCTATGGATACGACCGCCCCAAGACCTCCACCGGAAAAGCCCTCAATCTCATACTCTACGAGATAAAAGTTACCATGACCAATGGAAGGTCCTTTTCCGACACGGAGCTCTACGCCTCCCCCACAGACGTGGTGGCCAACGTGTACATCGATAAGGTGGTGAACATCTCCCCGGATAACACCAAGTTGGGTACCCGCTACAACGCCTTCGGGGAGTGTATAAGTGCCCCACACCATAGGAGCTCCATCACCATACGCGCCTACGGAGAGGGATTCACCCAATCCGAACTTAATGCCGGCTTGGTGGACCTTAAGCTGGTGAGGGTGGACGACAACGACATCTCACCGGCCAATCTTACCTACGGGGAGGAGGGCGGCCGTAAATACCTGGAGGGGACCATCAACCTCGATTCCGGAGGCAAGTCCGGGTCCAACAACTACTGGTATCCTCGGCGTAAGCCCGGGTATTGGCATGCATGGTTGGTGGTCAACCATATCATTTCAGTGCGCAGCGACATCTTCGTGGTGGAATATCCGGTGCCCGAATACTACAGCCCGGGCTCCAGTTATTCCGATAGCGACGGGAACAAATCGGGAAGGGAGAGCAGTACCGACGAGGTGCTCACCTTCACCAATGTGGCCTACGTTACCGACCTGTTGAGCTACAATTACCCCAACCCCGGGATAGGAGCCGTGGTTCAGCTGGTACATACCGAGACTCATCCGGAGACCGGGGAACCGGTCGATGTAATCAACTGCACCAATCTGAGTATAAGTCCCACCACGAACAAGGGTTACCAGAGCGGTCTGATGGTAACTGCCAGGTTCAACTTCAACGGCCATATCGGCGGCTATTATAAAGTGCGCATAATAAACTGCATAGAGCGGGCCACGCCGGATATCGACGTCATGGGAAACACCTACTGCGAGCTACCGGCTAGCGATAACTACTACCTTGAGGGCCCACCGGGCATCTTCGACGTCTATGTAAAGGGATATGTGGAACCTGGGGAGGTGTACGTGGAGAGTACCACTCCTCAGACCAGGTCTTTCGGATATGACGACCGTTCCTATATGTATTGGCTGCGCATCGAGGGGGTGAATTTCGATAGCTTTGTGACCCTGAAGATGGGTATCGGTTCCTCGGCACCCCCCAACGGAGACGTGGTCTTCGACGCGGTGAGAGTTAACTGGATAGACCAGCATACCTTGGAGGCGGTCTTCGACTTCGCCCCCTACGTAGGGCCGGGCTATTACGGAAAATATTGGCTCTATGCCCAGAACAGCAATGGTTATGGCTACGCGCTGGCGCCCGCCTTTGAGATCAGGAGGCCGGCGCCCATCATTTACGATTATCAGGTGAAGACCTACGGGTTGTGGCAAAACTATTTCGACATCCAGATAGCTGTCGAGGGTGAGTGTTTCGACCGCGATCCACTGGTGGGCAGCGATTTCCAGTTAAGAATACAACAGATCGCCAATCCGGCCAACGACTGGTTGGCAACGGAGGCCATGGGGGACCCGACACCATCTCAGTACGGCCGCCACGTTGATGCCAGGATCAACCTGGTGGACTGTGACCTTGGGCAGTGGATATTCTACGGCCTCTCCCTTCCCGAGGGGCTTACAGATTACGGGTTCACAGACACCCTGCGGCCTACCCCGGTCACTTACCTGACCAACCTGGACATCACCCAAGGAGTCCCGGTGCTGCGCACCGCGACCATTCCCACCGATCCGGCGCTGTATTCCCTCATCATTATGAGCCGTTACAATCCAATTATAGGTGGGTTGTGGAATGGCTGGAGCGACTGGTACCAGAGTGTGGAGGGGACTTATGCCAACATCCCGCCTTGGGGCAATATATACAACGCTTGGGCTTGGGAGAACGACCCCGCCCATGGGACGGTAGAGTATCGGACGCAGGGGGAGATGTATTTCGCGGAGATTCGAGGCATGGGCTTCAATAAAGGGAGCACCTTGAGCGTGCAAGTAAAGAATGACAATGCGCCGCCACATACCGGTATGAACTATATATGGATCGGGCTTCCGGTGTATATGGATCGTTCCCAGGCCAAGGTGTGGGTGGAGATGAACGAAAGCATGAAGGCCGCTTCGGGTCCCGATGAGGGTGGCATGGGCGATATACGCCTGCGCAACGACAGCAGTGGCCTTTGGCAGGAATGGTACGTGAACCGCATTGCCTTCAAGAGGGAGGGTTGAGTCACGTATAACATGGTGCGGATGTTCACAGCATGTCTTTCGGGCAGATGTGCTCCGCAGAAGGTTGAGGACGGCTTCTCGCTCCCGGAGTTATTGGTGGCCGTACTCATACTCTCCATGTTGGTTCTGGCAACTTTCCGGTTGCTCGACGCGATGTTTGAGGAAAGCGGAACGGTGATCGCCCGCTCGGATATCGCCGAGGACCTGCGTACGGCCATGGATACCATGGTGGACCAGCTGCGTACGGCCCGTACCTTCGTCAACGCTGGGAGCGATGACCTAACATTCACCGGTTACGTGCTTGGGAACGCCACCCAACAGACGGTGCGTTTCTTCTTGAGTGGGAATTCCTTGTATATGAACTGCCCTGCCCTTTTTAATGGGGACAAATTGATCATCGACGGAGTGACCGGAATCGCTTTTCGTTATTACAGCAGTGCCGGCACCCTTCTGACAAACCCTAACCAGAGCTTGGGGTCCATCTCCCTTGTGGAGATCGAGCTTACCGTCTCCAGGACCAGCGGCAAAGTCCGGCAGGAGGAGACGGCTCAGACCCAGGTGAGGGTGAGGAAATGATAAGCAAAAGGCTTCGGATGCGAAGTGCGTATTTTGGGAGTGAGCGGCGATGAGTGTTGGTAGAGGAGCGGATGAGACCCGGTTTAGAGAAGCCGGGACCAGCAAAAAGCGCTTCCTTAAACGAGAGCGTTTGACCGAGAAGACGGAGCGGGCGGCTTCGTGCGGGGAGAACGGCTTTGCCATGCTCTTCGTCATCTTCGCCGTCATGGTCATAGGTATTCTCGGAGCGCTGATATTGCTCTATACAGCGGTTGCCTTGCGCAACTCGGTGGGCGTGACGCCGGCCGCGCGGGCCCTATCTGCGGCGGAGGCTGGTCTGGACGTGGTCCACGCTATGTTAGCCTCCGAGACCATCGAGGACACCATCAACACCCCGGTGACCGGTTCCCTATGGGGCGGAGCGGGAACCTATGAAGTGTACGTCCAGAAGAACCCCGACTTCGGGGACGGGGATCCCTATGACTGGAAGATCACCTCCTACGGTCAATATCGTACCAATATCCAGGGCGTGGACAGGACCTTCTACCGTACTATCGAGGAGGTGGTCACCTTCGCCGGCGGGCGCTATTACAACGCCTTCGACTATGTCCTCTTCTCCAAGGAGGGCAATATAAACATCAACCTGGACGGCGATTTTTCCGCCTTCTCCATCGGCCAATGCGAGGTGGAGGGACAGGTCTACGCGGGGAAGAACATTACCCTGGCAGATTCGGCTCAGCTCATCGGGGCTAACGACTTCGTAATCAACGGAAACGTGATCACGGAGAGGGGGGATGTGCTGGTACACAACCGCTCCATAGCCTTCGCTTCCTCGGACATTAAAATCAACGGCAACATCTACAGCGGTATACTGACCAAGCCTGGGGACTTGGGGGGAGGCGTGAACCTGGAGACGGACAAGGGCATCTTGAGCGGGGGGACCATCAACGTGACCGGGGATATTAACGCTCACGGAAGGCTACGGAACTACGATTACGGCGTCCGGATATACAACCGCATCCGGGTGGGCGCCGGTTCGGATCTGCAGATCGCAGGGAACATCAAATCCAACCGCAGTGTTTATCTGGAGAACCGGGCCCTGGTATTCGCCTGGCCCTCTATTACCGTGAACGGCAACATATTTAGCGGTCAGAACGTAACCGTGGTGGGGGACATAACCGTGGGGGCCGACGTGCGCTACAACGTCAACGGCAGCATATATGCCGGGGGAAACGTCAGCGTCACCGGCGGTTGCAACGCACTCACCGCATTCTATCTCCGTGTGGGCGGCGACATCCAGGCCAAAGGGGATGTGAACGTGAACCTGAGCTACGGAGTGGGGGCTCTTACACCAAGCGGTTACAACGTTGCGGGACACGTTTACGGAAAGAACGTGAAACTGTCCGCACAGCTGGGAGCAGGGGGGACGGTGGCCAACTCGGTGGGAGGCAACATCTACGCTGACGGTGGCACCCTTAACCTGTACAACAAAAGCGGCTCTTTCGGTACCTGCACCACCACTGTGTCCGGTAACATCTACGGCGAGTCCACCGTCACCGTAAGTAGCGAGGAAAACGGGGTCTTCAACTCGTCGCGCGTCTACGTTGCTGGTGGGAGCGTGCCTATTCCCGCAGGACTGCCTGGTCAGGGCATCTTCTCCAATGGCGCAATGACTCTAGCCGCATCGGGGAATAACGCTAGCATCAGGGATTACCGGGACGCACGTCGTTTCGGAGGGACTCCGAGCATCTCTGGCAACGTGACCGTGGATGGAAGCCAAGCCCAGCTACCCGCGACCTTCAACGTCCCGTCGGCCTCCGATCCCTTCGCACCCGTCCCCTTCAACGAGGTGCTCATGCCGCAATGTGACTTCGATTATTATCGAGAGAAAGCCAAAGAACAGGAGCTGGAGGACGGGCAGCAACATTACTTCCCCAATAGCGTCAATGATTTGGACATCGCTCCTGGGCAGATATCCTCCAGCCTCTACATTGTTTTCGTGGAGGGCGACTTGGGAATTGGAACCGTTAACGTCCCGGTGAACTGTAAAGGTGTCTTCGTGGCTACCGGAAACGTGATCCTCAAAGAGGAACTCCGCCGTCATGGTGCTGGGGACGCCGAGTTCCAGATCATCGCCGGGAACAAGGTCACCTACGAGACCAACTTCAACATGGCCATAGATGACAACGACAAGATGTTCATATATGCCGCACATAAGACGTATAATCCCAACACCGACCCGTTGAGTGTGCAATACGAGATGGGCTGGTTCCGATCTATAGAAGGACAGATAACCGCCCGCGGCGACATAGTTATCAACTCCAACAGCTCCAAGTTCAAGATCGGCCTCTACAACCACGCTATCAGGTTCAAGAACCCAGCCGTTTTAGGCGAGGCCTTTCGCATCCCCTTCACCGTCAAGTCCTGGAAGGAGATCTAAGAGAGGACGTTCGGCGGTATCAGGCGGCACCTGTGCCCCGCGAGGGGTATTTTGTCTTCCGGAGTTTACATCCGTTTCGTGGATATCCGCTTATAGGAGCAGTTGAAGGGAGGAGGGGGTGGGGAATTGAAGAATTAGATGCCTGAATGTGAGGTGCGCGGGAGTCACCGGGATAAGTCGGGGGATCCTTAAAGTTAAGCGCAGGAAGACGCGCAGTGATTGGAAGGGGTCATAGGGGGTTGTAAAACAAAAAGATATACGGGAATATTTCGGCGCGGTGGAGAGAAAAGAAAGGGTTGCCCTGAAGATAAAAAGCAGCCGGTAACACCTTGTGGGAGCCTGCTTACGTCGTCTTCACAATCTAAAGGCCGTCGGCCGTCTGAAGGCTCGTGGCCTGAGATATGCGGCGGTTGGGAAAGAATGGCATTTCCTCGTGGCCATGGAAAGGGAGGGAAAGGCGAGAAGGAGCGAGAGGAAGCCCGAGAGCGTTTTATGTCCCTACCGTGGCGACGAGTGGCGAGAAGGGTTTGTCCAGACCTTTGAGAAGAAGGGGGATAGTGGTGAGATGGGCGGGGAGAAAAGTTTCTTTCGCTTCCTCATGGTCGCCGGCTTGTTGCTGCTGGCTTATTTCACCATCACTTTGATCATAAACATGATCTACGGGGTGGACCTGGCGGGGAAAGGCGTTTTGACGGTCTTAAAGGAGCCCCAGTGCCAGGATGGAGAGGTGGTGGACCACGGGGAGAGTGTGGTCTTGCACGGGGTATCCGGTTGGGTGGCGGCTTTCTCGCCCTGGCTGGCGGTGAACGGCAACCTACTCGCTCTGGGGGTCATACTCTTCGGCGTGGGGTTCGCTCTGACCCCGCGCCGGGAGGATCGACTCCCGGTGACACTCTTCAAGCTGCGCCTTTTGGGCTGGTATCTCGTGGCCGTGGTGCTGCTCATGTTTATCCTCGGCGTGGACCGTGTATATTTCCTGCCTCATGCGGCAAAAGGCGGGGTGTTGGCCTGGATAGACTGGTACGTCTTCGAGTTCCTGGCCCACATGGTCTGGGCCGCGGTGGTCGCCTGTCTGGCCATCTTCTACCTGCGATACAGCGGAAAGAAGCAAAACGCCGCGGAGCGTTCTTAAACTCTCGGACGTATCACGCCGACGAGCCTTTTACACGGGCACGGAAAAACGAATATACGTGGATCGGCTCCAGCCCGGAGACGCAAAAAGTTTCAAGGGTCAGGTGTTTTGCTTACCGAGCGTGAAGGGGAGGGCAGTCCGGCGGAGGGGATGGAGATAACGGATCTTCGTCCACTTCACCCTTTTTACACGATGCTGTGCCGTGCGGAATCGACTCCCACGTCGCCGCTGACCTCATGGTCCATGGCCATGGATTGTCACGGTTACCGGCCAGTGCGCCCGTGATCGGGCGCAAGGGAGAGGGGGATATAACTTGCAGAGCATTCCTCATGATGCCAGCACGGAGCGGGCCGTCTCATCAATGTGGTCACCATGGGCATGAGAGGACAGGTACGGATCGTCCGTGTTGGATTCCCTTGTCCAAAGGTAACTTGACTTTACGAGGAGGATAAAAGACCGTGTTGTTATACATTTAAATGGCCATAGAACGGCGTTTGGGGCTCCGGTGGATGTGACCTCGCCATGGCCAGCGGAATATCCTGGCCCGGAGAGGGCCGCTCTGGGAGGTAACCATATGGAAGAATACAGAAAAGAGGGCACTTTCGCGCCGAGAGAGTACGCATTCCGGCGTAAGGCATTCCGGGATTTGATGCGAGAATGCGGATTGCACGGATTGCTGGTGACTGGTCCGCCGAACTTGCGCTATCTATGCGGTTTCAGTGGCTCCAGTGGCGTGGCCCTTCTCCTTTCCCGCTCGGGTTGGTTCCTCACCGATTTCCGCTACCGGGAACAGTCCAGGGAGGAGGTTTTTGGCCTCCGCACAGTAATTTATGAGGAGGATATCGGAAGGGCGTTGAGGAGCATCCTCGTCCGGGCAAAGGGGGACACGGAGGCCGGCTCGGAGGCGTGGAAAAGAGGCGAAAGAGATCGGGGCGACTCTCTCGCTCGTGGAGATAAGGGGGATAGATCCCCACTCCTGAGGATCGGATACGACCCCCACACCCTCACCTGTGCAGAACTTTCCCTTTACCGGAAGAGGCTGAAGGGCTTGGTGACCCTGGTGCCCATTGGGACGGACATTAAACGCCTCAGGTCCCGCAAGCGGCCAGCGGAGCTGGAGCTCATGAAAAGGGGCATAAGTTTGGCCGAAGCGGCCTTTAGGGAGACGTTGCGCGGGCTGGAAAGAGGTGTAACCGAGCGAGAGCTGGCCCTGGAGCTGGACTACGCAGCGCGCCGTCGGGGAGCGGAGTCCATGGCCTTCGAGACCATCGTGGCTGGGGGTGAGAGGAGCGCGCTGGTACACGCCAGACCCTCCCATGCCAGACTCGACGGGGCGGTGGTCGTGGATTGGGGCGTCATCCACGGCGGTTACAGCAGCGACTGTACGCGCACGCTCGCCCTGGGACGTGTACCAGAGGAGTTGAAAAGGGCACACCGCATGGTGCTCGAAGCTCTGGAAAAAGCCTTGGAGACGGTGAGGCCGGGCGTGCGGGCGAGCTGCGTAGACCGCGCAGCCAGGGAGGTGCTGGAGAAGGCGGGGTATGGGAAGGCCTTCGGGCACGGTCTGGGACACGGCGTCGGGTTGGAGATCCATGAGGCGCCCAACCTATCTCCCCGAAGCCGCGACGTACTGGAAGAAGGAATGGTGGTAACCATGGAACCGGGGGTTTACATCCCGGGGGTAGGCGGGGTTAGGGTGGAGGACATGGTGTTGGTGGCTAGGGGAGGGGCGGAGGTGCTAACCATGCTTTCGCGGTCCCTTGACCCCTCCGATTACTGAGTTCGGCGTGTGTTAAAATGGGACGCGTAAGTCGAGTCGGGGAGGAAGAGAGCATGATAACCACCGCGGATTTTCGGAACGGTATAACCCTGGATCTCGACGGCACCCTCTACACCCTGGTCTATTTTCAGCACGTGAAGCCGGGAAAGGGAGGGGCCTTCGTGCGTACCCGCCTGAAGAACCTCAAGACGGGGGCGGTGATCGAGAAGACCTTCCGCGCCGGGGAGAGGGTGGAACTGGCCGTCCTGGACAAGCGGCGCATGCAGTACCTCTACCGCGACGGAAGCAACTACCTTTTCATGGATTTGGAAACTTACGAGCAGCTCCCCATATCCGAGGAGGAGGTGGGCGAGGCGGCCAAGTACCTGGTGGAGGGCATAACCGTGGAGGTCCCCCTCTACGAGGGAAAACCGGTGAGCGTGGAGCCGCCCGTTTTCGTGGACATGGAGGTGGTGGACACCGCACCGGGGGTGAAGGGGGACACGGCCAGCGGGGGCAGCAAGCCGGCCACCCTGGAGACGGGCCTGGTGGTCAGCGTGCCCTTCTTCGTGGAGGTGGGAAACAGGTTGAGGGTGGACACCCGCACCGGAGAGTACGTGGAGCGGGTGGAATAGGGGGGTCCGCGATGCTTGACGCGGGGGAGTATAAGCTGAGATCGGGCATGCTCGAGCTCGTGGCCGGGATCGTCCTTTCCACCGTGGAGGGAGCCACGGGGGTGGGCGTGCGAGGGGACAACCCGGAGGACTTGAGGAAGCGGAAAAACCTGACGCGGGGCATCAAGGCATTTGCTGGGGAGGATTCCGTGACCCTGGAGATGGACGTGCACATGGACTACGGCAGGGACTTCCATGTCGTGGGCCGGCAGGTCCAGAGGGCGGTCAAGGAAGCCGTTGAATCCATGACCGGATGGCGGGTGGAGGCGGTCAACGTCAACGTGGTGGGGGTGAACCCGGTCTAGTTGAGCGAGCCCCGTCCCTTCAGCCACCGTACCCTGGCCAGGAAACTGGCCTGCGACATCCTCTATCAGATGGACCTCACCGGGGAAGACGCCGAGGAGATAACGAAGGGTTTTCGGCGCATGCTGGAGGAAGGCATCGAGGAGGTGCCGACGCCTCCCGACGGCATCCCCGATATCTCCTGGGACAGGGTTCGACTCCTCCTGGGAGAGGACGCACGCATAGAGGAGCTCTCCTCTTTCGGCTCGGAGAGCCTGATCTATCCGCGGGAGATACCCGAGTTCGCCCACCGACTGGTGGCCACCTACCTGGAACACCGCCGGGAGATAGACTACCTCATCGATTCTTACGCCGACCGCTGGTCCCTGGAGCGCATGCCCATGGTGGACCGCAACCTCCTGCGTCTGGGTTGCACGGAGCTACTCTATGTGCCGGATATCCCCCCCAGCGTCACGGTCAACGAGTACGTGGAACTGGCCAAGGTCTTCTCCACCGAGGACTCCGGTAAGTTCGTCAACGGGGTCCTGGGCCGTCTGGTCCGTGAGCGGCTTTCCGAAGGCTGACCCCGAAAGCGAGGCCCGTTGGAGGGCGCTTTATGCTCGGGGGCGGGAGCGGCGCGCGAAACCGCGCTAATCTCCGGCAAAAGAACCGTCCGCATATGACGCCGGGGGGAAGGGATGCGAGTCGGTTTGGGCGAACCTTCTACTGGGAATCGTTGCCGCCCGGCGATGCCGGTGCTATGATGATGAAGTGACCTTTAAAACCAGTCCCGTGAGGCTGGCAAGGGAAACGTGAAGATATTGGAGGCCTTCCTGCGCCGGCCGCAGGGAGGCCTTTTGTACGGGAGGAAAGATGGGCTTCGTTCCCAAGGCCAAGGTCATGGAGGAGGAGGATATCCGTCGCGTGGTGCGCCGCATAGCCCACGAGATAGTGGAAAGGAACAAGGGCGCCGCGGACTTGATCCTTTTAGGCATCCGTACGCGGGGCGTTCCCCTCTCGGAGCGTATCGCCAAGGCTATTGCGGATATAGAGGGAGTCGAGGTACCCGTGGGGCGCCTGGACATAACCCTCTACCGGGACGACCTGCACACCCTGGGACAGCCCGTGGTCAAGGAGACCTACCTCCCGCCGGATATGGACGGCAAGAACGTGGTCATCGTGGACGACGTCCTCTACACCGGGAGGAGCGTGCGGGCCGCCATGGACGCCATCATCGATTTCGGACGCCCGGCGACCATCCAGTTGGCCGTGCTCGTGGACCGCGGTCACCGGGAGCTGCCCATACGCCCCGACTACGTGGGCAAGAACCTGCCCACGTCGCGCGAGGAGAAGGTGAAGGTACTCTTGAAGGAGGTGGACGGAGAGGACGGCGTCCTCATCGGATACGAGGAATGAGCTTCCCGCCCCCGGGGCGGGATTTTTATGGACGCCTGCCTTTTGACCCGATGGTGCCACCCCCGAAACCCGCGAGGGTAAGGGAGGTGACCGGGGGCACGCGGAAGAACCGGGCTGCGACGGAGAAGGCGCGTAAGTATCAGCGGGAGGAGGTTGTCGAGTTGGCGAGAAGAAGGCATCTCCTGGACGTGGACGACCTGGAAGGCGAGGAAATGGAACACATCCTGGAGACGGCCCGTTCTTTTTCCGAGGTCATGCGGCGGCCCATCAAGAAGGTCCCCTCCCTGCGGGGGAAGACGGTGGTCAACCTCTTCTACGAGCCCTCCACACGTACCCGTCTGTCCTTCGAGGTTGCCGCCAAACGACTAAGCGCGGACGTGCTGAACTTCACCGCCTCCACCTCCAGCGTGGAGAAGGGAGAAAGCCTGAAGGATACCGCGCTCACCCTGCGGGCCATGGGGGTGGATGCCGTGATCGTCCGCCACCCTGCCGCCGGAGCCCCCTGGCTCCTACGGCGCTGGCTGGACGTATGCGTCATCAACGCCGGAGACGGAATGCACGCCCATCCCACCCAGGCTCTCCTGGATCTCTTCACCATGCGCGAGAGGCTGGGCGGCTTGGAAGGTAGGACCATAGCCTACGTGGGAGACATTCTCCACTCCCGCGTGGCCCGTTCCGGCTTCAAGGCCTGCCTGGCCATGGGCATGCGGGTGATCGCCGTGGCTCCACCCACCCTCTTGCCCTCTTTTGTCCCCCCGGGGGTGGAGGTTCAACATGACCTGGACGAAGTCCTCCCCCGATGCGACGTCCTGTACATCCTGCGCATCCAGAAGGAGAGGCAGACGGAGGGGAGGTTCCCTTCCCTGCAGGAATACGTCTCTTTGTACCAGCTGAACATGGAGAGGCTGGGCAAGGCGCGCCCCGGGGTGCTGGTCATGCACCCGGGGCCCATGAACCGGGGGGTGGAGATAGCCTCCGAGGTGGCTGACGCCCCCCATGCGGCCATCACCTCCCAGGTGGCCGCCGGGGTGGCCGTGCGCATGGCCGTGCTTTTCCTCCTCCTGGGAAGCGGGGAAGGGGGTGTCTGAGGTGCCCGAGCTTCTGATCCGCGGGGCGAGGGTGATTGACCCCTTCCAGGAGCTGGACGAGGTTCTGGACGTGGTCGTCGCCCGAGGACGGGTGGTGGAGGTGGGCAAGGATCTGCCCGGTAAGGGGAGGGAGGTTATCGAGGCCGAAGGAAAGGTGCTCTCGCCGGGCTTCCTGGATCTCCACGTGCACCTGCGAGAGCCGGGACGCGAGGACGAGGAGACCCTGCGGAGCGGACTGGAGGCGGCGGTACGCGGCGGCTTCACCGCCGTGTGTTGTATGCCCAACACCGAACCGCCCTTGGACAACGCCCCCCTGGTGGAGGACCTGGTGCTGAGAGCGCGGGAGCTCGGGCTGGCCGATCTCTTCCCCGTGGGATGCGTCTCCCAGGGAAGAAAAGGTCGGGAGTTGGCCGAGATGGGGCTCATGCATCGGAGCCAAGCTCGGGTGAGGGCCTTCTCCGACGACGGAGACGGCATCGCCGACGCCGGCCTGATGCGTCGCGCACTGGAGTACGTGAAAGCCTTCGACGGCGTCGTCGTCTCCCATCCCGAAGACGCCGACCTCTCCCTGGGGGGACAGGTGAACGAGGGTGAGGTTTCCTGGGCCATGGGTTTGCGGGGAATTCCGGCCCTGGCGGAAGAGGTCATCGTGGCCCGCGACCTCCTCCTGGCCGAGGAGACAGGAGCCCGCCTGCACCTGGCCCATCTGAGCACGGCGAGATCGGTTCGCATGGTGAGGGAAGCTAAGGCCAGGGGGGTCCGGGTTACCGCCGAGGTCACGCCCCACCATCTGGTCCTGACCGAGAAGGACATACGCGACTACGACCCAGTGTTCAAGGTCAACCCCCCCCTGCGTACGCGGCAGGACGTGGAGGAGCTGCG
Organism: Candidatus Solincola quzhuomuensis; assembly: GCA_015711855.1. Classification (GTDB taxonomy): domain Bacteria; phylum Actinomycetota; class Geothermincolia; order Geothermincolales; family RBG-13-55-18; genus Solincola_A; species Solincola_A quzhuomuensis. The sequence continues at coordinate 29,809 of JACVJF010000021.1, forward strand.
GCGCGCTCTGGCCGAAGGGGTGATTGACGCGGTGGCCACCGATCACGCCCCTCACTCCCCGGAGGAGAAGGAGGTGGAGTTCGATTACGCACCCTTCGGTGTGGTGGGCATGGAGAGCGCCTTCCCCGTTCTCCACACCGAGCTGGTGGAAAAGGGGGTGTTGGACTTAGTCCGGCTGATCACCAGGCTGACCAGCGGACCCGCGAGGGTGCTGGGCCTGCGGCCTCCGGAATATGGGGGAGGCGTGGCCGTGGGTGCGCGCGCCGACCTGGTTGTCCTGGACCTGGAATCGGAATGGACCATAGACGCCTATTCCTTCGCCTCCCGGGGGCGGAACTGCCCTTTCCATGGGTGGAGGGTCCGGGGCAGGGTCGTCCTGACCCTGAAGGGAGGTCGGGTCGTGCACCGCATGGAAGGAGTGTTGTGATGTCCGCGTGGGGGCGAAAAACGCGCCAGGAGAGGGAAGACGGGGCAAGGAGCCTCGTGACGCAGGAGGTCTGGAGACCGTGAAGAAGAAGGAGGACGCCGTTCTGGTGTTGGGTCCGGGGCCGGTCACCCTGGACCAGGGAGCGGTTTTTCAGTACACGGCGGCCAGGATCTGCCGGTACTTGAGGAAGGCCGGAAAAAAGGTGGTGGTCCTCGAGGACAACCCGGCAACCCTCATGGACGTGGGAGGAGAGGGCGAGGATCTGTATATAGAACCGCCCGTTCCCGAGGTGGTAGCCAAGGTTGCGGAAGATGCCGGTGCCGCTTCCCTATGGGTGGGTGCCGCCGGCCGGCGGGGTTGGCTGCTGGCCTTGAGGCTCTCCTCGGAGGAATGGCTGAAGAGTGTGGGCCTGAAAGCCCTCGACATAGACGAACGGCTGTTGCGCGCTTGCGGTGATCGCTCCCTGCTCCGCGAGATCCTAGAGAAAAAGGGGTTCCCCAACCCCGTTTTCTCCGTCGTGAACGGCGTAAGCGAGGGTCAGAAGGCGGCGGAGAGGACTGGTTTTCCCCTGGTGGCCCGTCCCCATTTCTCCAGCGGCGGTTGGGGAGCGGGACTGGCCTACAACCTGGAGGAGCTGCCGTGCCTCCTGGAGGACTCCCTGCGGGAGAGTCCCAATCACGAGGTCGTCCTGGAAGAGGCGCTCATCGGATGGAGGAAATACGTGGCCTGCATACTGCGGGACTCCCGTGGGCGGTCGGAGGTGGTCGGGATAGGTGAGCAGCTCGAGCCCCTCCCGCGGCACGAGGAGGATTCCGTGGTCCTCTTTCCGCCTCTGGACGCCACCGGGGAGGTCGGTCATGCCCTTGGGAAAATCTGCAGGGAACTCGCGGAGACCCTGGGGCTGGTGGGATTGGCGGAAGTAAAGCTGGCGGCGAACCCGGACTTTCGGACAATTTACGTGTTGGATGTCAACCCGGGACCCCGCCGCATGACTCCCTTCGTGGAGGTGATGAGGGGAGAGGACTTGGTTAAGAAGCACGTGGCCCTGGTCTACGGGGAGAGCCTGGAAGGCACGGGGCGAACACATCCTGGGCCCGGGTCGGGGGAGGCCCTCCTGGTCCTTCCACGCTTCTTTTATCCGGAGGAGGAGAGGGACGAGGGTTACCTCCCCTTGCGTTGCCGCTCGGTGGGTAGGGTGATGGTGCGGGGCGAGGACGCCGGTCGGGCGGCGCTCTTGGCCCAAAGAGCGATGGAGGGATTCGGGAAGTCGGAATTCGGCGACGGGACGAAAAAGACCCTGGAAGAGCTGAAACGGCGATGTCGGCGACTGGGGAGTTGGACGAACGCTTCCGGTCCCGGAAAGAAGTACCACGAAGGGACGGCGGCCGGGGTCGATTGCACGAACCGGAGCCCGACTCGGAAAGGGGCTGCGCGCCCCTCGGGCATGGTGGTCCACTCGGAAATGTTGACCTGGCTGACCAGGACCGCCGAACCGCCCAAGAGCGAGGGCCTTCTCTTTATAGGAGTGGACGAGGCGCAACCGGGCGGAGGCCATGAGCACCACTTCAATCTATACCTTGCCCTGCGTTATTGGAAGGAAAGGGGCGGCGCGGCGGCGGCCTACGTGACCGACGCCACTTTCGGTCTCCTCCTGGCCGAGGAGGCGGATGCGGTTTGTGTGGGGCCTCCCCTACCGGAAGGGG
>JACVJF010000022.1 GCA_015711855.1 Candidatus Solincola quzhuomuensis
TCGCGCTCAGGGGGCGTCGTCTTCTTCCTGGAAGTATTCGGCGGGACGGAAGCGCAGGGCCGCGGCCAGCAAGTTCATGGGAAAGCTCTGGATGAAGGTGTTGTAAGCGCGCACCGACCCGTTGTAAGAGGGGGAACAAGCGATGAGCGAACCGCGTTTCGCGCTCAGGGGGCGTCGTCTTCTTCCTGGAAGTATTCGGCGGGACGGAAGCGCAGGGCCGCGGCCAGCAAGTTCATGGGAAAGCTCTGGATGAAGGTGTTGTAAGCGCGCACCGACCCGTTGTAATACTTGCGGGCGGCGGCCAGGTCGTTTTCCGCCGCGACGATCTCTTCGGCCAGTCGGGAGAAGGAATCGTCGGCACGCAGTCCAGGATGTCTCTCCCCGAGAAGCAGCACCTCCCTCAACGCTGCGGACAGCGTCTCTTCCCGACGTCCCCTCACCAGGGTCTCTTCGGCCGCAAGGGCTTCCCGGCGGGCCAAAGCCGCTTTCTCCAAGACGGCCCTCTCTTGCTCGGCGTATCCCTTGACCGATTGGACCAGGAGAGGGATGAGCTGATGGCGCAGTCGGAGCTGTACGTCGACGTCCGTCCAAGCGCGGCGAACCCTATTGCGGAGGCGTACCATGCGGTTGAAGGCGACGGCCGTCGAAAGAAGCAGGCACGCTATGGCCGATGCGAGGATAACCATCGATTTCATGCGTCCAATGATACCAAGGGAGCCCAAAGTCCGGAACAAAGGAGGTGGGCAAGGACGCCGAGGGACGAAAATCGCCTGCCGCTCAGGAACGCCGTTTCACGCCGCTCGCGAGGGAAGGTATCTCCGGGCTGGATTATAATAAACTCAGCTCGAGGTCCGGAGGGCGAGCCGGAAGGTCGAGATCGAGTGAAGGGAATGCCGTTGCTGAGGATCCTGCACACCGCGGACGTCCATCTCGGGGCTACCTTCGGGTTTCTGGGAGCGAGGGGAAGGGAGCAGCGCGAGCAGCTCAAGGCCACCTTCTCCCGCGTTGTCGGCCTGGCCATCGACGCTCAGGCGGACCTGGTGCTCATCGCCGGCGATCTCTTTCACACCGCTTATCCGGGCACAAGCCTGGTGAGTGAGGTCGCCTACCAGTTGGGACGACTGGACAAAGAGGGCATCTGGACGTTGATCGCGCCCGGAACCCACGATCCCTGGCGTGAAGGGGGGGTCTACGAGAACCCCGCCTTCCGGTCCCTCCCCCATGTACACGTCTTTCGCGAGCAGGACCTGACCGCCTTCCCCATACCCGGCCTGGATCTGGTGGTGTACGGTGCGGCTTGGTGGGGAGAAAGACGGGACCCTCTGGCCGGTTTCCGCCCCGACGACGAGGCCCGTTTCCGGGTCGGGGTCCTGCACGCCTCAATCCGCCTGCCCGGACGGGTGGAGGAGGACGACACCTGGGTGGACCGGTCCAGCATAGCCGCTTCGGGCCTCCGCTACCTGGCCTTGGGGCACTGGCATTCGCTGGCCGAATACAGCAGCGGTGATGTCGTCGCCTTCTATCCCGGCCCGCCCGAACCCCTGGGTCCGGAGAGCGGGGAAGGGAAGGTCCTGATCGTGGAGCTGGGGGAGGAAGGCAAGGTGGACGTAAGACCCGTGAGGGTAGGCCGCCGGCGGTTCCTGCGTCTGGATCTCGACGGACCGGATCTGGTCGGTCCGGAGGATCTCTACGCCCGCTTGCGGGGAATGGCGGACGAGGACCTCGCTCTCACGGTGAGGATAAGGAGGGCGTGGGGAGAGAGCTGGATAGGCGTGGATTGGGAGGAAATGGAAGAAGAGCTTGCGCCTCTCTTCTTTCACCTTCGTCTGGAGGTCCAGGCCCCTACGACGGGGTCGATACGCGCGGAGGATTACCCCGAGAGCACGGTGATCGGCCGCTTTATCCGGGTGGCCGAGAGGGAGATGTCCGGACTCCAGGGCGAGGATCTCCAAGTGGCTCAGGAAGCCCTCCGCCTCGGTCTTTTTCATCTGGTCGGCGGGGATGATTGATTCGACTTCCCTGTCCGCATCCAAGGGAGCCTTCTTTGCCCCGCTACGCCTGCGGGGTTTTAAGGGAAAGGGGTAGCTGCCGGAGAGGCAACCTGTCGGGAAGGTGCCTCTCGAGTCGCTTTCCCTAAGCGCTGGGCCGCAGATACCTTAAGAGGATCAGGTCGAGGAAAGAAGGGGCGGTAGAGTGATCGTAGAGGAGATCTCCCTTGAGCGCTTCCGGCGGTTTCGGAAGGCGGCCTTTACCCTGGGAGAGGGATTGAACGTGGTCCGGGGGCCCAACGAATCGGGCAAATCCACCCTGCTCCAAGCGGTCATGGCCGCCTTGTTCTGGAAGGCGGATTCCACCCGAAGGGAAGTGAAGGATAGCGTCACCTGGGGAGATGAGGAAGGTTTCCGTATCGAGGTCAGAGGACGGGCGGAGGGCAAGCCCTTTCACCTGGTGAAGGACTTTCATGCCCGGAGGTCTTCGCTGACCTGGGGTGACATGACCACCTCCGACCCCGCGCGCATCGATGCCTGCGTCAGGGGATGGCTGGGAGTAGGTTCGGAGGCCGCCTATCGGGCGACCGCGGGCATAAAGCAGGACGAGGTGGCCCTTATCGCGGAAGGCAAGAGAGAGCTGAGCGAAAGCCTGCAGGTTACCGTGGGCGGATCGGAAGGCGGTAGGGGAGCCCTGGCGGCCCGCGATGCGCTGGCGCAAGAGTTGAGCGCATTGTTGCGGGGTACCCGGGGACCGGCCCGGAACCCGGGTCCCTTGGCGCAGGTAGAGGAGGAGATAACCAGCCTGAACTTGAAGCGCGAGGAGCTGGTCCGTGCGATGGAGGGTAGGAACGAGGCCCGGCGTCGCCTGGCGGAGATCGCTAGAGAGGAGAAGGCGGGGCAAGAGAGGCTGGAGTTGCTGGAGAGGCTGGTACGGGATACGCGGGAAAAAATGGATATCGAGGAGGACATAAAGGATTTTCAACGGCGTTATCGTCTACTGGAGACGGCGGTTGCCTTGCTCGCCGAAGATGAGAGGCTGGCGCGGGAAGAAGAGGAAAAGTTCGGGGCCTTGAGGAGGGTGCGGGAGGAAGAGGGAGAAGGCCTCGACGAGCTGCAGGGGGAGCGCGAGAGATTGGCGAAGGAAAAACGCCTTCTGGCCGAGGAGCTGGACAAGGTGGCCTCTCCTTCCTACGCCGCGTGGGCTCCCTGGATCCTGGCGACCGGCCTGACCCTTATCCTGGTGGGCGTGGCGGGCATCGCCCTCACCCCTTATCTACTCTTCTTCTCCCTGGGAGGTGCCCTGCTTTCCGCCTACTCCCTGGCGCGAGGAGGATACTACGCCTTCTTTACCGGGGGGAAGCGCCTGCGTGAACTGCAGGGTCGCCTGGAGGGGATAAAGAGGAAGGAAGCTCGGATTTCGGAGTCCATGCGGGCCTTGATCGTCAAGGCCGGATGTTCCTCCCCGGAGAGTTTCGACGAGCTCGAGCGGGGATACCGGAAGCTCCTCTCCCGCCGGAGGGAGATCGCGGAAAGGCTGGAGGTCATATTGCCGGATATGGAAAAATCTGTAGTGGAGGAAGAGGCCAGGCGTTTGGCCGGAGAGGTCAACCTCCGCCGTCGGAGGTTGCAGGAGCTGCGAGGGAGGACTTTGGACGCGGAGGGATTTCAGGGAGCGTTGCGGGAGGTCGAGGAGCTGCGCGGCCGTCTTGAAGCCTTGAGGGAGGAACGAGTCCGCTGTGAGGTCCTCCTCTCGGGCGAGGAGGTGGACGAGGACCTGGCCGGTGTGGAAGAGAAACTGGAGCAGCTGGTGGAGCGGAGGGCCAAGTTGAGGCGCAAGGCGGAGGCGTTGCGACTGGCCATGGATTGGCTGGATCGGGCCACCCGGCAGAGCCTCACCTCCGTGGCTTCCCGCTTGGGAGAGTCCGTGGGGAGATACCTGGAGAGGATAACCGGCGGCAGGTACCGCGAGGTCACCGTGGACGAAAAGGACCTCTCCATATCCGTGTGGTCGCCGGAAAAGGGGGGGAGGACAGGGACGGAATCGCTCAGCCGGGGTACCGTGGACCAATTGTACCTGGCGGCGCGCCTGTCCCTGGTGGATATCATATGCGGGGACCTGCGCCCGCCCCTCCTCCTGGACGATCCCTTCGTCACCTTCGACGGAGAACGTATGCGACGTGCTCTGGAGCTCCTCCGGGAATATGCGCGAGGGAGGCAGGTGGTGATATTCACCTGCGGGCGCGCCTACGACGCCTACGCCGACCGGGTGGTGGAGCTGACTCCGGCATGAGAGCGCATATCCTTCCGGGGAGGACAACCCCCGGAAGCGGAACGGGAAAGGGGTAATCGCCGGCGGAAGATGAGCCTTCGGGAGCGTTTCGAGGAATACCGGCAGCACATAAGGTTCAAGGACTTGGACCTGGCTTCCCGGGCCATGGCGCTTTTGTGGCTGGACATCTTCCGAGAAAGAGTGGTCCGGAACTGCTTTCCCCGCGTGGGATCGAAGAGCCTGCTTCGGGAGGTGGGAGAGATAATCGACTCTACCTTCCTGGAGGGATACATACTGGCCCGGGCGGCATACGACCAGGGGACGGAGGCGTACATATATTCCCATCCCGATATCCCCGGTTCGGTGGAGGCGGGAGTGGAGAGGCTGCGCCTCATGTACGAGGAAGAGGCGGTGCAGGAGTCGCCCTTTGCCGATGAGCCCCTAGGGGTGGAGGCTTTGGCCGAATCCCTGATAAGGGAGATAGCCTACGGTCCACGGATGATCATGCTGGAGGAGAGGGAGCTTCTCAAGGTGCACCTCTACTACGCCCTCTGGGCGGGTTACAAACTGGCCGGGTTCGAGAGGAAGCTGGGTGGACGTTGAAACCGGCCCCGGATCGGGTCCGGGGTCGGGAGGTAAGCTCCGAGGGTCTTTCCTTCCAGCTACGGCAGGAAGGCCGCGGAAGAGTAAGAAGGGGCTCAAGGTACACCGCCGACGAGTCTTGAGTGAATGGAAGAAAATGGAAAAGGAGGTAGGATGGACAAGATCGTCAAGGGACCGTCCACCCTCTTTCTGCCCAAGCCAGTGGCCCTGATCACCACCGCCCACGGAGGCAGGGACAACGTGATGACCGCCGCTTGGGTGAACGTGGTGTGCATGGAACCGCCCCAGGTGGCGGTGTCCGTGCGGGAGACCCGTTTCACCCATGAGCTCCTAAGTGCCAGCGGGGAGTTCGTGGTAAATCTTCCCTCCGGCGATCTGTGGCGAGCCGTGGACCTCTGCGGCATGGTCACGGGTCGCGACCGCGACAAGTTCGAGTTGGCCGGATTGACCCGGGAAAGGGGACGCGAGGTGGAAGCGCCCCTGGTGAAGGAATGTCCCCTGAACCTGGAATGCCGGGTGAACGCCTCCCTGCCCCTCGGCTCCCACACCCTTTTCGTGGGTCTGGTGCTGGTCGTGCACCTGGCCCGAGAATGCCAGGGCGAAAGGGGAAGGATACGGGTGGAACGGTTCCACCCTTACGTGCTCAACCACCGGGAGTATTGGGATATGGGGAGCAGGCTGGGTTACTTCGGCGAGACGGCTTCGGAACTGGAGGTAATCCCTTGAGGGAGACCTTCGACCGCCTGCGCTTCTCCATCCTTCACCCCTCCATCCGCTTTCACCAATGGCAGCTGCGGAGGAAAGGGGTGGAATGCGGACCCTACGTGTGGATCTCCGCCTCTCCGGACGTGGCCCTGGCCGGCGAGTCCACATGCAGCATCGGGGACGGGACCTTTATCCCCTCCACCGTGCAGATACGGGGCAACGACCGAGGCCGTATAATTATTGGACGCAACTGTTCCCTAGATACCTTGGCCAGACTGTTCGCCGCCAACGAAGCCACCCTGCTCCTGGAGGACAACGTGGCCATCGGCCCCTACAACATCATCAACGCCTTCGACGACTGCACCATCCGGCGCAATTCCATGCTGGGTCCCTACGTGAACATAAACTGCGCGGATCATGGCCTGGAGCTCGGGGAACCCATGCGTTTCCAGAAAGGCACCTACGGCCCGGTGCTCATAGGCGAGGACTGCTGGATCGGGTCTCACGCCGTCATACTGAAAGGAGTGACCATCGGGGACGGGGCCGTGGTGGCCGCGGGATCGGTGGTCACTCGGGACGTGCCCCCTTTCGCCATAGTGGCCGGCGTGCCGGCCAGGATTATCGGCGATCGCCGGGAGAGGGGATCCGGGGGCGGAGGAGAGGGGAGGTAAACGATCTCCCTTGGAGGTTAGGAAAGGAAAAGAGGCGGGCGTCTCCGCCCGCCTCCGCATTTAGAGCCCGTTCACAGTTCCTTGGGCCTCAGGTCTATCACCCTATAGGCCTTGAGGGCTACGGTGGGATCGTATATCTCCTCCATGGAGACGAATTCCACCTTGGGGGTCATCTCCACCGCGGTGCGCAGCTTCATCTTGATGTCTTCCTCCAACTTGCCGCGATTCGTTTCCTCCGCAGGGGCTATCTTCACCACCAGTTCGTCCAGGGAATAGGGGTCGTTGGGGTCTTTCTTGGTGAAGATAATTTGGTATTCCTTGACCCCCGGAGTGTTGGCCACCTCGTCCCGCAGCACTTCCGGGTTGATGAGGGTGCCCTTGAGCTTCACGAGCTCGGTGGTGCGGGTGGCATAGGTGCTGCCCACGGCAATGATTATCCTCTCCGAATTGCGGCCACAGTAGGGGCAGGTCTCGTGGGTCATGGCACCGATGTCCCCGATGACGTAGCGCAGGAGAACCGTGCCGCGGCGGTTGAGATGGGTTATGCAGATGAGGCCGCGTTCCCCGTCCGGCAGGCGCTTGCCCGTCTGCTCGTCGACGATCTCGAAGAAGTAGAGGTTGGGCGCTGGGTTGTGGCAACCGCTGAAGTCGGTGCACTCGGGCATGGCTCCCTGCATCTCGGTGAAACCGTAGGAGTTGCTGATGAAGGGGTCCTCGGCTCCCATGTTCATCAGGCGCTGCCTCATGTCGTCGCGCATCCCCTTGGGGCAAGCCTCCCCCAGGGCCTGGATGTGCTTGGTGGCCGAGAAGTCCCGCCCCTGTTCCTCGGCGCGCATTATCAGGCGGCGGATGAAGCTGGCGATGCCCAGCCAAACCTCCGCCCTGCCCTTCTCGATCAAGTCTATGGCGTAGTCCATGGAGCGGTGCACGGGGAACTCGGGGTAGGTCATCCCCGTACATCCGTACATGCTGAGGGACCCCAGGCCCATCATGCCGATGTCCCGGGCGCGGAAAAAGCCGATGTGGGGGACGGGGCCCAGGGGGAAGAGATTGATGCCCCGCGAATAGGGCGGGAAACCGCCCAGCTTGATGCCTCGGAAGATCATCTGCCAGATCCCATGGGCGTCGTGGATGGTGTTCCAGAAAGGCGTGGGTACCCCGGTGGTTGAGCCGGTCGTGTAGGTTACCTCGAATATCCAGTCGTATAGGTTGGGGCTGGAGGGTTTGAGCCTGAAAGCCTCCGGATCTGCCATGTAGTCCTTCTTGAAGGTCAAGGGAAGTTTTTCCAGGTCGTCCAGGGACTGTATGTCCCCGGGCTCGATGCCCTGCTCCTTGAAGACCCGCTTGTAGTAGTCGTGTCCGTCCCAGACCCACTCCATCTGGCGCCTGAAGAGCTGGTCCTGCATCTCGCGGATCTTTTCCTGTGGCCAGAAGGTGGGATCGTCGTCGTCCCGGTAGAGGGGTATGCTCTCGATGTAACGGCGCGTGTTCTCCGGGGTAACCGGGACCTTCTCGTAAGTGCCGTCGTCCTTGGGAATGTAGAGAACGCTCATGGTCGAACCCCCTTTGGAATTTCCCTTCCCTGCACCGATGGACTCGTTCGTCGAACTATCCGGACGGGGAAATTGTAAACCCTGTTCGTCGCGGCATCAACGGCTTTCATGCCGTCCGGCCATGCCGTCGTCAGGATACCGGGCCGGCGGCTCGGGGTCTCGACGATATAATGGAGAAGGGTCTTTAACCGCGCCGGAGGGGGAGGGAGCGGGCATGGGTGAAAGGGATTTGTTCTTCACCGGATATCCTGGGTTCATAGGGCGGTGGCTGGTGCGCAGCATCCTCGCCGACGATCCCGGGGCGGAAGTCACCTTTCTCGTGCAGGGAAAGTTCCTGGAGCGGGCGAGGGCGGACGTCGAGCGGCTCGAGGAGGAGGGAAGGGCCAAGCCCGGACAGCTCTCCCTTCTCGCGGGAGACGTCGCCGATCCCCGACTGGGCTTGGGGAAGGAGGAATACGAGCGCTGTGCCGCGAGGACTACGGAGGTGTGGCATCTGGCGGGGGCGTTCGACCTGAACGTCCCCGAGGGGGTGGCCCGGAAGGTGAACTACTGGGGCACTCGCCACGTGGTGGATTTCTGCCGGGCCTGCCCGCGGCTCAACCGCCTGGTGCATTTCAGCTCGGTGGTGGTGCACGCGGAGAGGGAGGGCATCATCTACGAGGACGAACTGGACGAGGGGCAGGACCTAATAAACCCCTATTTCGCCACCAAGTTCTGGGGGGAAGTGGAGGTGAGGCGGGCTTCCGAAGAGGGCCTCCCCACGGTGATCGTCCGACCGGCCGGCATCCTGGGCGACTCCCGAACCGGGGAGACGGACAAGTTCGACAACGTGTATCTCATGTTCCGGATGGCTTATCTACTGAAGAGGCTGAGGATTCCCCCTGTCCATCTGGGCGAGGGGGAAGCCCGACCCAATTTCATCCCCGTGGACTACTTGGCGAGGGCGGCGGCGCACATCGGCGGAAGGGAGGAGGCGGTTGGAAAGTGTTTCCATGTGGTGGATCCCGACCCTCCCCGCATGAGAGAGTGGGAGGACGTCCTGTGGAGGCTGGTCCTGGGCAAGGAACCCCGCCTCGCCCTACCTACCGCCCTCGTGGACTGGAGCTCCCGCCGCTTGGGACGGTTGTGGCGGTCGCTGGGCATCCATCCCCACGCAGTGACCTACCTGAACCACGTGGGCTTGTTCGACGATTCCAACACCAGGCGGATCCTCGCCGGCACGGGGATTGAATGTCCACGCATGCCGGACTACCTGCCTGTCCTCTACCGCTGGTGGTTGGAGAATAGGCGGCGCCCGGGCATGACGCCCAAGTATTGAACCCCGCCCGCTGGTTTACTACAGGTCCAACACGGTCATTTCCAGGGGGGTGGCGTTGAGCATCTCCCCACCGTCGGGAGTCACCCGGACCACGCATTCCAGGCGCATCCCCCCCACGCCGGGGACGTTCATGACCAGGGCGGCCACCTCCACCACGTTTTCCTCCAGTACCAGGTCGCGGAACTCGTCGCTGTTGATGATGGCCGGGTACCATTCGTGGCCGATGACCCCTATGCCGTGGCCGAAGGCCGGAAGGGTGTACTGGGCATATCCCAAGGCGGATACCTCGTCGTACACCCTCTGCCAGACCTGTCCCACGGTGCTTCCCGCCCTCAACGAGGAGATAAGGAGCTCGGCGGTGCGCCGGTAGGCTTCGGACAACTTCTTCTGCTCGGGAGAGGGCTTTCCCAGTATGTAATTGTGGGAGAGATCGGAATAGTAGCGGCGGTAGGTGGGATGCAGGTCCACCAGCAGGTTCTCGCCCGGCTGGAGGATCTTGTCCGTGGGGGGTGTGCAGCCGCCCAGAGGATACCAAGTCCGGTAGCCGGAGGCGATCTCCGAGGATCCGGTGACCGGCCAGTGATATTCGCTGCCCATCTCCCGCATGGCCATCTCGCCGATTCCCGCGATCTCCTGTTCGGTCAAGCCCACCTCCAGGAGCTCCTTCACCCTCTGCTGCGCGGCGTCGGCGATGGCCGCCGCTTGGCGTAGGAGCTTGATCTCCTCGGGGTCCTTGACGTAAGTCACCCGGTCCATGATCTCTAAGGCGTTGACCAACTTGGCCTCGGGCAGGTTCTCCTTGAGGAATTCGTATTCCGTGGCGAAGAGGTATCCGGCGATCATGCGCGGCGAGTGCCCCAACTCCACTCCGATGACCGCCTTGTCCCATCCGTTTTCTCTTATCTGGCGCAGGGTGACGTCCCAGAGCTCCATGCCCGGTATGGGCCCACATCCCACCACGTTGTCCAACCAGGAGTCGTCCCTCACCCTCTCGGCGTCCATGAGCAGGGTGTTCAGTCCCACATAACCGTCCCGGGAGATCAAGAGCACGCTCCTCCAAGGGATGAAGGCCCCTCCTATATAGGTCACGCTCTTCCCTCGGGTGGCCAGGAGCAGGTCGATACCCTTCGCCCGCATCTCCTCCGCGACCCTCTCCACCCTCTTCCGATAGTCGATGTTCGCGTCCATCCTTTCCCTCCCACATCCTTTACGAAGGCGAACCGTCCCCTATGTCCCTAATCCCGCTGGTCCCGGTAAGCCGCGTTCTTCACGGCCCTTCTTCACGACCCCTGTTGGATTATGAAGCCCAGGAGCAAACGACCGACGTGCTCTACGTGACGGGGGTCGATCTTCTCGTAGATGTCCTGCGGCGTATGGTACCACGGATCATCCTTCACCTCCAGCCACACGGCTGGTATACCCGCCTTCTCGAAAGGTTCGTGATCCGAGTAATTCCCGCTCTGCAGATAGGGGAGCCGAACTCCGATGCCGGAGGAGTAGGCGAGCAGCGCATTGCACAGATCCATGGGTCCTATTCCCATGGTGCGTGCATAAAGCTGGGTGCCCACGCCCACCATGTCCACGATTATCGCGCCGTAGAGCGAGGTTTTTTCCTCCGGGGTCAGGGAGGCCACGTAGTATCTGGATCCGAAGTGGTGCAGGTCCGTGCCGTCCACCAGCCTTTCCTCCCCTCCGAAGAGGACGAACTCCAAGCGGAGGCCGGGAAGCGGACCCCTCTCCGACAAACAGCGGGCCAGCTCCAGGACAACGGCGGTCCCCGAGGCGTTGTCGTTGGCGCCCGGGCTTCCGGTGCGTCCCTTGGTGTCGTAATGACCCCCGACGACCAGGGTCTTCCTGGGTTCACCGGTGGCGAGCGATCCGTCCTCGAGCGCGGCCACGACGTTGCGCGTATAAAGTCCGTTGGGCAGGGGCACCACCTGGATCTCGACCTTGTAACCATAATTTGCCAGAAGGGAGGAAAGAAAACTCGCCGCCGCCTCCTCGCCCGCTGTCCCCTCCACCCTAGGGCCGATGTCCATACTCAGACGTCGGATGTTTTCCATGGCGTTGGCCGTCTCGAAGTCCGCGGTCGGATAATACAGCGGCCTTTCGACCACCACGGGGAGATCGGAGGTCACGCGGATGGAGAAGTCGACCCCTCTGGGAAGAATTTCCCTTAAATTCAGGGTGTAGCGGGAAAGAGAAGGAACGGCGACCTCACGGCGTAAAAGCTCTCCGGAAAAGCCGATGAGGTCGACGCCCACGTCGGCTTCCTCGCCTCCCGGGTTGAGGATGCACAGGTAGGGGTGGAATCCGGGTCGCGTGGTCCCCTCGGCCAAAAACCAGGAGTTACCCGGGCTTTCCGCGCCGGTGGACACGTGGCCGCCCCGGCAGAACCCGCGATAATTGAAGTACATGGGCCGCTCGGCCAGGAAACGGCCCGTGCCGACGACCTCCATAGCCACCTCCCGTCCCTCTCCCACCAAGTGGTTCACGTTCAGGGTGTAGCGGCGGTCGCTCTCCACCGTGAGGGAGAGCTCCCTATGCGGTCCGCCGGCGAAGAGGAAACGCACGGTCACCTCCACCGGGCTCCTACCGGCGTCCCCAGGCAGGTAAAGACAGAGGTATTCCTCGAACCCGGGGCCGGTGTAGCCCTCGGCGAAGTAATGGGTGTCCCTTGCGCAGACGAACCCGGAGGAAGAGTGCCCCCCGCACCAGGCGTTCCGATATCGGAAATACATCACCCTTTCGGCGCAGAGGGGGAGGTCCGCCTCCACGCGGAGGCTCACGTCGTGGCCCTCTCCCGTCAATCCGTTGACGAAGACGGTCCCGCGGCTGAGGGGCGAAAGGAGAACCTCTTGCCTCAGGACCTGGCCGTTTTCTAGGACCATGTCCAGCCTGGTCCTGTTCTCGGAAAGGGAGGGATTGGCCAGGAGGAGCCATTCCTCGAACCCCTCCCGGGTGCACCCCTCGGCGAAGTACCATCGCTCGGAAAGCCGGTCGGAGCCCTGTCCCGTGGTGCAGCCCTTCCACTTGTTTCCATAGGTGAAGTACATGGGCCTTTCCGCCACCACCGGCTCCGCCCCGGTCAGGATGACGGAGACTTCCCGGCCCTCTCCCGCCAGGTGGTTCACGTTCAGGGTGCTGCGGGAAAGAGGGGGGAGGTCGATCTCCATCCCCGAGGGGCTGGCCCCGTTGTACAGGAAATCCAGGTGGACGAGGTTGTTCTTCGTGGAGGGGTTGAGCACGCACAGCCATTCCTGGAATCCCGGTCCGGTGAATCCCTCGGTGAAGTACCACTGCCGGGAAGCGTGGCTGCATCCCATGGCGCAGGTCCCGTCGTCGGCCGGGGCCGATGCGGGGAGAGCGACCGAGAAAAGCAAGGACGCCGCCAGGACGAGAATAGCCGATATGCCGGGATAAAAGGCAAGGATTCGCATCCTCCTATCGAACCCCATGCGGTTTTCCGGAACACCGGAGCGTTTCCCGAGGGGAACAGGAAGGCACGGTTCTACCGCCGGGGGAAACCCGCTCCGTCCCATGTATCTCACCGCCTCCTACTTGAGCGCAACTACCACCCCGCACGGTGTTTCTTTACGCCTCCTCACCGGAGTCGCCCATCTCCCCAGGCGGACTCACGCCCTTCCCGCCCCGGGGCTCGGGACCGACGGGGCTTCCCTCACCTCGCTCTTCGGTCTTTTCTCCTCGCCTTAGGGTGGTTGTCCCCAAACGTGGGAATATTATCCGCGCCGTAAGATATCGGCCTTTCCTCAGGAGGGGTTGTCCCGCAGGGGCAGTTCTATATGGCTCAAACCATCGCCGAAAACGACCTTCAACCCCTTTCCCGTAACCGGCAGGACGAAGGGCGAGTTGCAGCCGGCCAGGGTCAAGCGGAAGCGATGGCCGCGGGGCAGGAAGTGATCGGCGGCCACGAGTTCCACGGAGAGGGGAATTTCGACGCCTGGCTCCGCGTCCTCCAGCGTGGCCGTCCCGTAGGTTATGAGGGTGGGCAGACGGTCGTCCGGGGGCACGTCGTAGAGCAGGGCGTTCAACTGAACTCTTCGATCCTGCGGGATCACCATCAGCTCGAGCCGGGGGACGCCCAGGAGCTCGAAGTCCTTCTTGGCCGGCGAGGTGGTGAAGGAGAAGAAGCCCTCACCCGCTTCCCGGCGCGGTCCGGGGACGGGGATACCGAAGGCCGGGGGTCGCAGGATGGAGGGTCCCGAGTTGGCCGGGGTGAGGATACGGGGTCGTAGCGCGATCTCCTCGCGCGACCCCTTAGGGCGAGAGGAGAGGGTGAGCCGGCCTTCCTCCCTCCCCAAGAAGATGGTGTGGTAACGGACGTCCGCCGGAGGCCAGGACGCCTCGGCCGTTACCGTCTTTTTCCAGGGACGGTACAGACGTATCCGGGGTTCCTCGAGGATGCCGTTGTCCTCTCCCTTCAGCCAGTAATCGAACCAACGGCGGGTGAGTTCCCAGATATCCCGGCCGATCCAACGCGGTCCCACACCGGCATCTATGCCGTGTATCCCGTTGGAGAAATATATCATCTTGGGAGCGTCGAGTTCCTGGAAGAATCGAAGCATCTGGTTGGGCTCGAAGAGGTCGTCGTTCCAGGAGCCCACGATGAGCATAGGCTTGCGACATTCCCTTGCCTGGTGCAGGCACGACCTCTTGTGCATGTCCTCCCGGAAGGACTGCCGATCTCCGCGACCGAATAGCAGGGCGGCCGTCCACCGATAAAGGACGTTGCTTGGATCGAGACGGGTGGCCCAGGAGGCGGTGAGGACGAGAAAGAAGCCCCAAAATAGCTTCACCGAGCCGTTGGGAGCCAGGCTGTGGGCCAGGTCCGTCCAACCCGCCATGGGGACCACCGTTCTCACCCGGGGATCGCGAAGGGCGATGAGAAATGAATGCCCCCCTCCATAGGAGATCCCGGTCACCCCCAGGGCTCCCTGTTTTACGGGTAGGCCGCTCCCCTCAAGCAGCCAGTCGATGGCGTCCTGGAGGTCGTTTATCTCGTAGTCAGGGTCCGCGCACTGGACCCTTCCGCGGGAGGATCCCCACCCCCGGCAGTCGTAAGCCAGCACTATGTATCCCGAGGAGGCGAAGTAAGGCGCGTACAGATGACACTGCCAGCGGGAGAACATCCAGGAATGGACCATGATCAGGGCGGGGAACGGACCCTCCCCGTAAGGCACGTAGACGGCTGCGGATAAGCGCGTTCCGTCTCTGGCCGTCAATTTGAACTGCTCCACGCGATAACCCTTCCGCTCTCCCTCAATCTGCGCCAGCCGTGCCGCTAGAGGAGGGAGAAGGGGCAGTGAAGCCAAGAGAGCGCCTCGTAGGACTTTCCTCCTTCGTGGGGTTGTCTTGCCGCCGTCTCTCGGTCTGGCTTTCTTCCCGGACTCCTTGCTGGACATCGGCTCCCCCTTACAGTCTAGATACATGCCCTTTTCCCGCACCATGATAACAGAAAAACGGCTTGCTTCGGACACCGAGTTCCAAACCTCCCTTCAGGCCTGGACTCCAAGTGCCGGCCGGTGGGGTTCCCACACCCTTTCCTTACGCCCTCTTACCGCCCGGTGTTATGCTTAACCATGTCGGCTTTATTGGCGGAACGGCACCGGAGGAGGACCAACCCGTGGACGGATGGATGGGACGCATGCTGGAGGTCGACCTGACGAGTCGCAAACATCGGGAAAGAGCGCTCACGGGGGGACTCCTCGAGGAATGGCTGGGTGGCAGGGGTCTGGGAGTAAGACTTCTGTACGAGAGGGCCCTGGGGGTAGAGCCCTTCCATCCCGAGAACCCGCTTATTTTCACCACGGGTCCTCTTACCGGCACACCCGTCCCCACCGCCGGGAGGTTTTCCCTGGTATCCCGCTCTCCGCTTACCGGGACCGTGTTCGACTGCAACTCCGGGGGCCGGTGGGGGGTTAGTCTGAAAAGGTGCGGCCTGGACGTCCTCCTGGTGAGCGGACGGGCACCCGAACCGACATACCTGGAGGTCGTCCCGGAAGGAGTGCGATTCCACCCCGCGGGGGAGATATGGGGAGCGAGCGTGTCGCGGTCGACGGCCTTCCTGAGCCGCAGGCATCCCGGGGCGAACGTGGCGGTTATAGGACCCGCCGGCGAGACGGGTTGTCTGTTCGCGGCGGTGATGAACGACGGAGCCCGAGCCTTGGGGAGGGGAGGCCTGGGGGCGGTCATGGGTTCCAAGAATCTCAAGGCCGTGGTGGTGCGGGGGAGGAGGAGGGTGAACGTTCACGATCGCCGGCGGCTGGATTTCGTCGTCTCCGAGGCCGGCAGATGGATCAAGGCCAATCCCGTGACCGCCGTGGGACTGCCCCGCTTCGGCACCGCCGTACTGGTCAACCTCATGAACGAGCTGGGGGTTTTCCCCTCCCGGAACTTTCTTTCCTCCCGTTTCGAGGGAGCGGAGGACATCTCCGGGGAGGCCCTGGAGGAGCGCTTCCTGGTGAGGAGGAGGGCATGCTGGGGTTGCCCCATAGGGTGCGGCAGGGTCACCCGCGCGGGCGGTATGAGGGGCGAAGGACCGGAATACGAGACCCTCTGGGCACTGGGAGCCCAGTGCGGCGTGGCGGATCTGGAAAGGGTGGTACAGGCGGGTTATCTCTGCAACGACCTGGGGCTGGATACCATCTCCGCCGGTTCGGTCATCGGATGCTGCATGGAGCTCACGGAAAGGGGTCTTTTGGAAGGCGGGCCACGTTTCGGGGACGGCGATGCCCTCCTGGATCTGGTGGAGGACATAGCCCTTGGTCGCGGCCTGGGAAAGGAGCTGGCAGCGGGTTCCCGGCGATTCGCCGCCATCCGGGGTGCGCCGGACTGCGCCATGCAAGTGAAAGGCCTGGAGTTGCCCGCATACGACCCCCGGGGACTCCAAGGTCAGGGATTATCCTTCGCCACCTCCAACCGCGGGGGCTGCCATTTGAGGGCTTACCTGGTGGGTCCCGAGGTCCTGGGCATCCCCAAAATGGTGGACAGGAACTCCACGCTGGACAAGCCCGGTCTTACCATATTCGCCCAGAACCTCAATGCGGCCGTGGATTCCCTGGTCCTCTGCCGCTTTATCCAGTTCGCCCTGAGTGACGAATATTTTGCCCGCATGCTCCAGGCGGTGACCGGCGTTCCCTACAAAGCCGTCGACCTGCACCGCGCGGGAGAGAGGATATGGAACCTGGAAAGACTTTACAACCTGGGGTCGGGCCTCGACCCGGCCGAGGACACCCTGCCGTCGCGCCTCCTCGAGGAGCCGGTGAAGGAAGGACCGGCAGCGGGAAGGGTGGTGCTCTTGGAAGAGATGCTCCCTCTCTATTACCGGGCGCGGGGGTGGGATGGCGAGGGAAGGCCGCTTCCCGAGAAGCTCTCCTCCCTGGATCTTCTCTCCCTGGCCGGCGGCGGTTATTGAAAACGGGCGCAGTTTGGCGTCCTCCGGTCGGCCGGGTGATATTATGTTGATGATACGGTCTTTTTACCCTTTGGAGGCGAGATCCCGGAATGCTGGAGCAGTTCGCCTTTTACGGCCGCGAGATGTTTCTGCAGGGAATCAACTCCTCCCACAGCGGGAACATGAGCGTCCGGGTAGGAGACAGGATCTTCATCACCCGACGCGGTTCCATGCTCTCCAACCTCCGGGAGGGGGATCTGGTGGAGACGGGGCTTCAGGACGACGACAGCCACATCACTCTGGCTTCCACGGAGATCAGGATACACCGCGCCATCTACCTGCAGACGTCTGCCCTGGCTATAGTCCACGCCCATCCTCCATTCGCCATAGCTCTTTCTCTTATGGAGGAGGAGATTAGGCCGGTGGACACGGAGGGGATCTATTACTTCAAGTCCGTCCCGGTGGTGGGAGCCCATCTGACCGTGGGATCCGAGGAGGTGGCGGAGAAGCTCCCGCCTCTTCTTCAGAACTACAAGGTGGCCATGGTTAGGGGACACGGCAGCTTTGCCGTGGGGCAGATGCTGGAAGAGGCCTTTCAGTGGACATCGAGCCTGGAAGCATCGTGCAAGGCCCTGTTCCTCTTTCGGGTGCTTTCCTCCCGGGAAGGAGGTAAGCCGATAGAGCGCTACGAGGAGGGCGAGTGGTGAGCGGGTTTTCCGTCAC
Organism: Candidatus Solincola quzhuomuensis; assembly: GCA_015711855.1. GTDB lineage: Bacteria > Actinomycetota > Geothermincolia > Geothermincolales > RBG-13-55-18 > Solincola_A > Solincola_A quzhuomuensis. Next base: position 17,248 of record JACVJF010000022.1, read on the forward strand.
CGTATCGTGCCTCCTTTCAGGAGCATCCCGGACCATGAACAGTAAAAGCAGGAAAGCGCCGGAGGCCAGAAGGGCCAGGATGAGGGCCAGAAGACCGGAGCTCTCCGCCGTCGTGCCCAACAAGAGGCCGGCCACCAGAAGAGCGCCTTCCAACCTTTTCATCTCCTCTTTACCTCCCAGGTTCGTCTTCCCGCGCTTGCCCGTCCACCAGGATCGGATGTTAACATCCCCCAGTGACAATCTACGGAGGCCGTCGGTCGACCCGGGTACGGCGGAGACGGGAGGGGCGGCGTGAACAAGCTGGAGAGGCTCATGAACCTCGTGGCCATGCTCCTGGAGGTGAGACGCCCCGCCACCCTGGAGCAGATCCGCAACTCCATACCCGACTACCGGAAGCAAAGGAGCATGGCTTCCTTCAAGCGCATGTTCGAGAGGGACAAGAGCGAGCTTCGCGAGATGGGCATTCCCATAAGGGTGGAGCCCGTGGACGCCTTCGGCGAGGAGACTGGATATAGAATACCTAAAGAGGAGTATTATCTACCGGAGGTCGAGTTCACCCTGGAGGAGAAAGCGGCCCTGCTCCTGGTGAGCCGCTTCGCCTCGGGGGGCATGATACCCCTTTCTCGGGAGGCTTCCTCCGCCCTTCTCAAGTTGAGTCCGGACCTCGGGCGCTCGGGTGAAGAAGGGCCGCTTCGCATACCGGTGCGCTTCGCTCACCCTGCAGAGTCTCCGGAGGCCCTTTCCAAACTCTGGGAAGCGTCGGTGCGCCGGAAGACGGTGCGGTTCGCCTACCGGTCCCTGGGATCCCCGGAAGTCCGGGAAAGGTCCCTCGATCCCTACGGCATATATTTCGACCGTGGCGCATGGTACGTGGTGGGGTTCTGTCACCTGAGGAACGAGGTACGCTCCTTCCGGCTCTCCCGCATGGACCGGGTGGAGCTGGTGAATCCGGATTCGCCGGATCCCGATTTCCGGAGGCCGGCGGAATTCCGCTTGAGGGATTATTCCCGGGTTCTTCCCTGGGAGTTCGAGGAAGGGACGGAATACCAGGCCGAGGTCCGCCTCTCTCCCCGCATAGCCTGGTGGGTGGAGCGTGATCTGGGGGACGTCTATCCCTTCCGCTGCCTGGAAGACGGCGGTGCGGTGATCAAGGTGCGGGTGCGCAACGAGGACGCTTTCTTCGACTGGGTCCTTTCCCTGGCCGAAGACGCCGAGGTACTTTCACCGCCCGGGCTCCGGGAGAAGACCGTAAGGCGCCTGGAAGAGATGCTGGAATACCTGGAAGGGGAGGGGAAATGACCGATCCGGCGGCCAGACTCCGCCGCTTGCTGGCTCTGGTGCCCTATGTGCTGAAGCACCAAGGTGCCACCTTCCAGGAGCTTTGTGAGGTTTTCGACGTCTCCCGAGAGGAGCTGATCCGGGACCTAAACCTCATCTTCATGTGCGGCCAGCCGGAGTACACCCCCGCCGACCTCATCGAGGTGGTCATGGAGGGAGACCGGGTATACATAGGAATGGCCGACTACTTCGCGCGGCCCATGCGCTTTACCCCTTCCGAACTGGCCGGGCTTTACGTCGCCTGCAGCGCGCTGGCCGCCCTGGCGGGATCGCCTTCCGACTCGGCCCTGCACTCGGCCATGGAAAGGATCCGGCGGGCCATGGGGCTGAAGGATCTCTCTCCCGAGGAGGTGGAAAAGAGTTTGGAAATGGCCTCACCGGATTCCAGGGAGGGGATGCTCGCCATGCTCATGCGGGCTTGCGAGGAGCGTCGCCTCGTGGAGATGGAATATTACACCTACGGGCGCGACGAGCTCGCCTGGAGGCGCGCCGGCCCGGTTTCCTTGGTCTTTCGGCTGGGACATTGGTACCTCAATGCCTGGGACGAGAAAAGCAGGGAGATGAGGGTTTTCCGAGTGGACCGCATAAAGGATCTCCGCCTGTCCGAGGAGAGATACGTTCCGCCCCGGGAGAGAGAACCCCTCTCCGCGGGAACGGGAGGTATACCGGAAAGGGGAGGCATCCTCGTCCGCCTGCGATTCTCGCCCCGTCTCGCTGCCTGGGCTGAGGAACAGCCGGTCTTCACCGAGAAGGTGAGGAACGGCGAGGGTTTGGTGTGTGCCCTGCGAACGGACAACCTCTCCTGGCTGGAAAGGGAGCTGCTGGGCTGGGGCACCGAGGTGGAGATAATCCACCCCCCGGAGCTGAAGGAGAGGCTTAGGGAAAGGGTGCGGAGGACCCTATCTCTCTATGAGAAGAAACGCAGAAGCCGCAAGCGGTAAGGGACATCGACAACGGGGTCTTCTTCACGCGGCCAATCTCGCGGCCATCAGCGAGACCTCAACGGGGCTGGCGGGCTAGGTAGGTCTGGCGGAAGCGATCCAGGCTCATCTGGTCCAGGTCGTTCTTTATCTCCCTCTGGCGGCGTCGAGCCTTGTCCAGGTCCTTGTACCGCTCCCCGTAAACCAGCTTTTGCCGGCGGAAGTCCCAGACCTCGACGAGGAAGCCTTCCCCATAGGCGGCATCGATAAAACCCTTGCTGATGCGGACCTTGAGCGAACTGTTGGCGGCTTCGCTCCCGTTGCCTTTGAGGGGCTTTTCACGCCGGTGCAACCTTCACCTCCCAGGTTTTCAGAGCCACAAAGCATATTTTACCATCCCAGGCAACAGAAAGCATACATTGATGATAATCTTGTTCACTGAAGCCCGGCGCGACTCCCGCGCCCTCGAGAGGGAAAAGGAAGGTAAGTGATGGATCCAACGGCGTCCCGTTCCGTATGAGTGCCATCGTTTATAATGATGTGGCCGAGCTGTTGTTCGGACCTGAGGAAAGCCGCTCGGAGACGCAGATGGTCGCTTTTAGAGTCCGTCAAGGAAGGGTCGTGAGGGAATCCATATCTCCGCCTGCAAGGGAATCCCGATCGGACCCCGGCATGACGTTGGCGGCATTCATTTGCGCCATGCTCCTCGCCCTTTTCCTTGGGGGCTGCAATGGTGGAGGGGCCATGGACCTTTCCTCCTACAAAGAGCGGGTTGCGGATATACATGACGGGGTGGCCTGGGACTTAGGTTACGTCCTCGAGTCTCTTAGCGGTCTGTCCGTGGAGGAATATCGGTATCTGGAGGAGCTCGGGGGGATCTTCCGGAACGCCAAGGGAATCTTCACCAGCGCCTACCAGGAGACCGAATCCCTCGTTCCGCCCGGGGAAGCGGCCGATCTCCACCGACAACTCCTCGAGTTCTATTCCCGGGGGCGGGAGGAGACCGGGATTCTCGTTGACGCGCTGGGTTTGTTCCAGGTGGTCATCCCCATGCTGGCGGACGTACAGAATCTCGCCCTCCCCACCCTGTCCGAGCAGGCGCGGCCGGAGGAGATAAAGGCGGCCGCCGAGGAGGACCACCGGACCATGAACATGTACGTGGGGGAGATGGAGGGCATCACTCCCCCCGGCGAACTCGCTTCTTTCCTGGAGGAGATGTATGCGTTCTTCTGCGCCGTCAGGGAATGGGTTATCGGAGTTGAACAGGCGGTTCCACCCGGCGAGCTCGAGGCGCTGGCCCAGTTCCAGGTGCGGTATACCGAGGTGGCGGGAAAGGTCGCTCAGCTCGAGGGGATGATAAACGGATATTTGGGAGGCATAGGGGCAAGGATCGACGCCCTTATCGAAGAGGGATCGGCTCTTGCCGCCGGGATTCAGGGACTGTAGGAGATACTCGGGTTGTTGAAAGAGTGGGAAGGGATGTCATCGGTTCTCGCCGACGGAAATCAGATACTGCAGGGGGCGCGGACGGAGCCGGAGCGCCGCATTGGAAGATATTGGGGGTAGTCGCGAGCGGAGTGGAGAAGAACTCGGTACGGCGGAAGGAGGGCGCAATTGTCGGTAGAAGCGCAAGAGGCGGTCGACGCCTTGTTCAACCCACGTAGCATGGCCGTCGTAGGGGCTTCGGCCAACCTGGCCAAATGGGGGCACATCGTCCCCTCTAATATATTGCGTGACGGTTATCGAGGCCGGCTGTATCTGGTCAATCCCAGGGGAGGGAATATACTCGGGCTCCCCGTCCACCGCAGCCTCTCGGAGATAGGCGAGAGGATCGACCTGGTCATGATCACCATACCCGCCGAGATGGTCCGGGGGGTACTTGACGACTGTGCGCGGGCGGGGGTCAAGGTGGCCATCGTCATCTCCGGGGGTTTCAGTGAATCCTCTCCGGAGGGAAAGCGCATGGAGGAAGAATTGGTCAAAGCGGCCCGCGCCCGCGGCATCCGGCTGGTGGGGCCGAACACCATGGGCATTTATTCCGCCCCCTGGAGTCTGACCGCCCTCATGCCGCCGGTGAGGCCGCGAGCGGGACACATAGCCTTCGCCGCGCAGAGCGGTAACCTGGGCACTCAGATGCTGGGTTGGGGTTCTCACTGGGGTATCGGATTCTCGCGATTCGTCTGCGTGGGCAACGAATGCGACCTGGACTTCGCCGATTATCTGGAATACTTTGCCAACGACGAAGAGACATGGGTGATCCTCCTTTACGTGGAGGGCTTCAAGCGACCCCGCCGCGTGCTGGAACTGGCCAGGGAGATCACCCTCCGCAAGCCCATCGTCATCTACAAGGCGGGAGGCACGGAAGCGGGGAAAAGGGCCGCTGCCTCCCACAGCGCGGCCATGGCCGGTTCCCAGGAGATCTACAAGGGAATGATCAGGCAGGCGGGTATGATCCTGGCGGAGACCACCGAGGAGATGCTGGACTTTTCCGATGCCCTGGTGAAGATGCCCGTGCCCCGGGGCGAAAGGCTGGCCATCATCTCTTGGGGAGGAGGGTGGGGTGTCGTGGAGGCCGACCTCTGCGAGAGACAGGGCTTGGAGGTGGTCCCTCTCCCTTCGGAGGTCAAGGAAGAGCTCTCCGCCATCCTCCCTTCCTATTGGAGCAAGGGAAACCCCGTGGATCTCGTGGGCATAGTCAACCTGGAACAGCATGCCCGCTGTCTGGAGATACTGGCCGATCACCCCGCCTTCGACATCCTCATCTCTCTGGGCACCATCAACGCCGCCGCCGCCTTCGGCATGTCCGATAGCCCGGTGCAGGCTCCTCCCGAGGGAAGGGACGTGTTCGCCGTGCGGAGCCGCTACGTCCGTGAGGGAACCAATCGGTTCGCGGAGAAGGTGCTGGAGCTGATGAACAGGCTGGAAAAACCCATCATCACCGTGGGGATGCCCCAGAGGGACGACGGAGATTCCGAGTTGGACGGCCTCCCCCATAATCGTCTTTGCATATACACCAATCCGGAGCGCGCAGCCCGCGTGGCGGCCATGCTGGTGGAGCGCGGAAGATACCTCAGGTCCAGGGGATGAGCATGGGGATATTGCCGGCCGTCGTCCTTGGTCTGGTTCAGGGAGTGACGGAGTTCTGGCCCATCTCCAGCTCCGCCCACCTCGCCCTCCTTATTTACCTCTTCGGATGGGGCAAACCGGACCTTTCCTTCACCGTCGCCCTGCACCTGGGAACCTGGGTGGCGGTGGTCTGGTACTACCGCCGCCGGCTGGCTTCCATAGTCTCCGCCTGCTGGAAGGTGGTCGGGGAGAGAGAACGGGTGAGCGCGGAAGCACGGCTGGGATTTCTGTTGCTTCTGGCCACTTTCCCCGGGGTAATCCTCGGGGCCGTCTTCGCCGAGTCCTCGGAGATGATGGAGGGGATGCCGCTGTTGTTGGTCTTCTCCCTGGCTCTTTTCGGTCTTGTCCTCTGGGCGACGGACCGGTGGGGAGGCGGCTTAAGGCGATGGAGGGATGCGGGTTGGAGGGAAGCCCTGGCGGTAGGAGTGGCCCAGGGCCTGGCCCTGATACCGGGGGTCTCTCGTTCGGGGATCACCATCTCCACCGCGCGCGCCGCGGGGATGGACAGGAAAGAAGCGGCGGACTTCGCCTTCCTCCTCTCCGTTCCCATCATCGGAGCGGCGGCGGCATACGAGGCACTGCAACTGGTGCGGGAAGGTGTTCCGACCGGCGGCATCTGGCCCATGGCGGCGGGTTGCGCCTCGGCGGCCTTCTCCGGCTATTTGGCCATAGGACTTCTTCTTTCCCGGCTGAAAACCCACTCCTTCAAGCCCTATGCGGTCTACCGTATCGTGCTCGCGGCATTTCTCTTGGTGATACTGGTAGTCCTCGGTTGAGAACCCCCCCCGTACGGCTTCCCTTTATCGCGAAATTGTGATGGAGTTTTTAACGTGCCCATGCCCTTGGCCACCAAGCCTTATCCGAGGTGCACTTCGGCTCGGTGCACGTCTTACCCTCGTTGAGACTGGATCGGACGACGGTGCTCGTTCCCACATCATTCGATGAGAAGATGACCCGTCTTGGGGCGAACCCTCCGAGCTTTCCGGATCATCCCCTGCCGGATGTTCGCGAAGGTTTGACCCCTCGCCGTATGGGTGAATCAAGGACCGAGAAGGTCAAGGAGAAAATCCACCGCCTTATGGCGACAGGGCGATGCTCCCTTCTCGGACGCTCTCCCTGTGCTTCTTCCGACCCCCGGGTGGCCTTATGTCTCTCGTGCCGGCGATCTTCGTCGGGCGATAACGGCGGATCGGGTTTTGGGACGAGAACCCCGGCGCGCGATCGTTCGCCTGCCTTTTCCTTCACATGCGTTGCTGGTTTTTTCTTTCCCTAACCATCCGTTCAAGCCATTCCGCCCAGGCAGGCAAGCCCTCTCCGGTGCGGCAGCTCACCTCGAAGATCACCATCGCCGGGTTCATGCGGCGGACGGTCTCCCGGAGCGTCCCGACGTCGAAATCGCTCATCCCCAGTAGGTCTATCTTGTTCACCAAAAGGACGTGCGATTGGCTGAACATGAGCGGGTACTTGAGGGGCTTGTCGTGGCCCTCGGCCACGGAGAGGATCATCACCCGCAGCCCCTCGCCCAAGTTGAACTCGGCCGGACAGACCAGGTTCCCCACGTTCTCGATGATCAGCAGGTCCAGAGAGGGGAGATCCAGGTGGCCGAGGGCTTCCCGGATCATGGCCGCATCCAGATGGCAGGCTCCTCCGGTGTTTATCTGGACCACGGGGACCCCGTAGGACTTTATCTTCTCCGCGTCCACGCTGGAGGCTATATCCCCTTCGATGACCCCGATGCTCACCTTCCCGGAAAGCATTTCCAGGGTCCGAGAGACCAGGGAGGTCTTGCCGGCACCGGGAGAGGCCATGAGATTCATGGCCAGAACGCCATTCTCCCGGAAGAGGGCCTCGTTTTCACTGGCGATCCTCTCGTTGGCGTCGAAAACGCCTTCCAGAATCCGGATATCCATCCGCCTTCCTCGCCGTTTTTCCTCGTCTCCTTCGGAAAGACGGAGGCCGTCTCCACGCGGAGGGTTGCCGGCTCCGTCCCGCCTTACGGAACCTATTCTATCTCGATGGACTCCACCACGAACTCTCTTCCCGAGATTATATCCGAGGCCACCTCGCCGCAGCGAGGGCAGGTCAGGTCGTATTCCTCGATGCGGAACTCCTCCCGACATCGGTTGCAGTAGGCGACCGTGGGTACCTTGACGAAGTTCAGCTCCGCTCCCTGGGCCACGGTGTCCTTGGTTACCATGTCCCAGTAGAAACTGACGTATCGATCGACTATGCCCGTAAGCTCGCCCAGTTTGATGTTCACCTTGAGGACCCGCCTAGCGCCGTTCATGTTGGCGTGGCGTAGGACGATTCCGGCGATGCTCTCCGTAACCCCCAATTCGTGCATAAAATGCTCCTTCTCTCCGCATCCCCTCTTCTCCGCAAAAGGCCGCTCGCTTGAAGATCCTCCACGACCTGCTTCAAACTCGCACTTACATGTTACACCCTCGATACGGCCTACGCCTTGAACCCGGTCATAGAGCGGAGACGGCATTCGGCCCCTTTTCTCGCCGGTGATTTTACGGGAAGGCGCAAGGGAGGGTCTCCGGATCGGAGACAGAGGAAATGGTGGGAACCGCGACGGCGACGCCCCTTTGGAAAGTCCCTTTCCGTGACCACTTTCCGGGAAGGGGGACAAGGGCAGGATACGACTTTTCAACGGACGGTTTCCCACCTGAGCAAAAATCGGGAGATCGCCCCAGCGAGCTTCAAGGACGATTTCAATTGCGCGTCTAGACTTTTGGTGGTAAAAATATTAAGGTTATCGATTTGGCCGCAAAGCAGCAGCAGTTATTGCAGTCCGGACGAGGTAGCAGATGGAACAGGGTAAGGAGCAGACCTGGCGGATCCGCCCATCCAGGGAACCGCGAAATACCCAGAGATCCTTCATCTCCGATCCCCCCTTCCATCTCTTGGATCAAGCCGGGAGGTAAGAGCATGAGCCATGCCAACGACCGACTCTTCGATCACAAGCTGGCCCGGGAGTGGAAGCTGAAGAAATCCCGGGCCGAAAAGGACAAGCGCATGACCCTACAGGAAGCCATCGCCACTTTTGTGGAGGACGGCGACTCCATTGTGGAGACCGGCTTCGCCTACGTGCGCGGGCCCATGGCCGCCTACTGGGAGATAGGCCGACAGCAGAAGAAGAACCTGGTGGGCATCTTCACTCCGGGAGGCATGAACACCGCCTGGCATGAGTTCGGGGGTCTCGAGGGTGCTCACGTGGCCTACGTTGGGGTGGAGATGCGCGGGTTGATATCCCCCTTCCGCCGCGGTGTGGAGGCGGGAACCTTGAAGATCTACTCCGAATGGAGCCACGGCGCCCTTTCCCTGGCCCTCCGCGCCGCTGAGCAGGGGGTCAACTACGTGGCTTGCAAGTCCATGCTGGGTACGGATCTCATGCGCACCAACCCCTACGTGAAGGAGGCCAAGGACCCCTGGACGGGTGAGCCGGTGTGTCTGGTGCCGGCCATGTACCCCGACGTGGCCATCTTCCACGTGCACCACGCGGACAAGTACGGGAACAGCCGCATCTGGGGTCCCTCGGTCAACGACACGGCCATCGCCATCGCCGCCCGCAAGGTCATCGTCACCTGCGAGCGCATCGTGAGCTCCGAGGACATCCGGGCCAATCCCTACCAGGTGATCATCCCCCACTATTGCGTGGACGCCGTTTGCGAGGTTCCCTACGGGGCCTATCCCGGGGACATGCCCGGCATGTATTACTTCGACCGGCGTCTGCAGGAGAGGGTGGTGCGTTTGGAATGGAAGACCAAGGAGTCCACGAAAGAGTGGTATGAAAAATACATCCTGGGCACCAAGGACCATTACGAGATGATCCAGATCATCGCCGAGGAGGAGGGCATGAACGTCCTCGAGTACATGAAGCGCCTGGAGCAGCTCTCCTGCGACGCCAGCTACTTCGGCCTCGGGTACTGGGGTGTGGGCGGCGAGAGGGATTGGAAGTACGAGGAAGTGGCCAAGCGGGCCATCTAAGGAGGTTCGGAAGATGAGCGACGTTCAATATACTCCCAGGGAATTGCTGGCCTGCGTGGCGGCCAGGCTGATCAAGGACGGGGAGAGCGTCTTCGTGGGCACCGGTCTTCCCCTGGTAGGGGCACTCCTGGCCAAGAAGATGCATGCTCCCAACATGATGGCCATCTACGAGTGCGGGGCGGTGGACCCGGAGCCCCGAGTGCTTCCCTGGTCGGTGTCCTGTTCCTGGACCACCTACAAGGCCCCCATCCTCCTCTCCATGTCCTCCGTTTTCGGGCACAGCAGGGCGGGATACGCTGACGTGGGCTTCCTCGGCGGGGCCCAGATCGATATGTACGGGAACATCAACGCCACCTGCATCGGGGACTACGAGCACCCCAAGGTTCGGCTTACCGGGTCGGGTGGGGCCAACGACATCGCCTCTTTGTGCGAACGGGTCATCTTCATGGGCCTGCACCTGCCGGAGCGGCTCCCGGAAAGGGTGGACTACATCACCACCCCGGGATACCTGGACGGGCCGGGGGCGAGAGAGCGCGCGGGCCTGGTGGGCGGCGGTCCCTGGAGGGTGATCACCCACTTGGGGGTGATGGGCTTCGACGAGGAGACCTGCCGCATGAAGCTAATATCCTACCACCCGGGAGTCACGCCAGAGGTCATCCAGCAGTTTACCGGATTTGAGCTCATCATACCCGACGACGTTGTGGAGACCCCCAAGCCCACGGAGGAGGAGCTGCGCATCCTGCGCGAGGAAGTCGATCCCTGCCAGCTGTTCTGTTTCTAAAAAAATAAAGGACGGCTCGGCACCGAAGGGGGATCCTGGAGGGTAGGCCGAGAGCGTGGAGAAGAAGGGGCATGCGGCGAGCGCGCCCCTTTAATCACTGACTGTGGGTTTTTCCCCATAATATCTGGCCCGTGGCGCGGTCCACGGCCCATAGGCGGTGCGGCGGTACCAGGAAGTCGCTCAGGTTGACGCCGCTGGAAGCCAGGGCCGCCCATTCTCCCTGCAGGAGCATGAGAATCTGCTCGTAGTTGAGCTTTTGGAGGGCGGATACGGCATCCATGCTGCTTCCCTGGGCAGCCAACTCCCGGATAAAGGCCTGAAAATCCTCCTCTGCGGTCTCGGGGACCATGCCCTCTCCGCCCTGCTTTCCCTGCCCGGTTTCCGGCGAGCCCTCCTTTCCCTCCCCCCGGTATTCTCCGCTCGAGCAGGAAACGGCGATCCTGTTGCCCAGGGGAAGCAGCCGTTCGGCGAGCTCTTTCACAAACGCGTCGCTCAGCTTCAAGCTTTCCGAACCTCCCCAGGCGGCGAGATGAAGGGCCGGGGGCATCTGGGGATCGGGAAAGAGGAGGTAATCCTCGGGGCCGCTCAGGGAGACCAGCCAGACTTCCCTGCCCTGTAGCCGGGATAGTTCCGCCTGGCAAGGCAGAAGGTTCTGCCCGCCCTGGGCGAGGGAAGTCTCTATGGCCTTTCTCAGCTCCTCCGGGTTCAGCCCCGATCGGGAGGCCTGCTCCAAGAGGTCGGAGATCAGCTTCTCCTGGAGGGTGGGGAGAAGTGGGGAATCGACGTCTCCGGACAGCGGGTACCAGTAGGCGGAATAGAAAGCCATTCTCGTTCCCAGGTCTTCTCGGTAGGACTCCAATTCATTGGAAGAATATTCCTTTTGAGACAAGAGCAGCAGCGGGCGGACGGCGAGCTCCCCGGCCACTTGCGGATAGGGTGCGGAGGTTTGCGCTTCCCCTCTTCCGCTGGTCATCCCTGAGGCGGTTTCTTCGATTGCGGTCCCTCTCGCGGCGTTTATCTCTTCCGGAGGGGCTTTCCCTCGCCCTCCGGTGACGAGGGCCCAGGTGACTACGGTGAAAACCGCCGCCAGGATACAAGCGGTGACCGCCGCCGTCCGCAAGCGGAGGTGCCGGGGATGCGGTTGGGATGGGGCGGTCATCTCCAGGCGCAGACGGCGAAGGAGGCGGATACTTTCATCCTCGGTGGGGACGATCTCGGGAAGAGCGGTCAGCTCCCGGACCAGCGACTGGAGCTCGGAGAACCTCCTGGCGCAGGACGCGCATTCTTCCACGTGTCGACGCACGATCCCGGCGACCTCGCCCTTCAGTTCCCCATCCAGGAGGGGACCGAGGAGCCTCAAGGCTTTTCTACATCTCATACGGGTCCCCGTTCCTTTCCTTTCTCGCCCTTTTAGATGTCCCTCTCACGTGCCCTGTTCCCAATATTCCCGGAGTTCCCCGGCCAGTCTGTTCCGGGCCCGGTTCAGGCGTGATTTCACCGTGCCCAGGCTGATTCCCAGGATCTGAGCCACTTCTTTGTAGTCGAAGCCGCCTATGTCGTGTAGGTACAAGACCTCCTTGAACTTGGGGGGTAGCCTGGTTATGGCCTCCTGGACCTTTCCGCGCACCTCTTCCCGTTCCATGCTCCTTTCCGGAGAGTCCGAATGGTCGTCGGGAAGCCGCTGTTCCATCTCCGGCATCTCCTCGTTCGGGGATTCGGAAAGGGAGAGGTGGCGGCGGCTCCGCCGGGCATGATCGTGGCAGGCGTTCATGGAGACGCGGTAGAGCCAGGTGGAGAACTTGGCCTCGCCCCGGAAGGAGCGGAGCTTGCGCAGCAGAAGCAGGAAGACTTCCTGGCACACGTCGGCGGCGTCGCTGCGGTTGCCCAACATGCGATAGGCCATGTTCATGACCACGGGCTGATATCGGGAGACCAGTTCCTCGAAGGCACGCTGGTCGCCATCCAGATATGCCCGGACCAGCTCCTCGTCCGAGGGCCCTCTTCGGCCTTCCTCCCCTTCGTCGCGTTTGGACATGATCCAATTCTTTCCTCGGGGTCGAATTCTTTGTCATTTTATCACGCCGTATGACCCTTTCCCGCCGCCGATCCCCGCCCGGGGTTCCCCGGGCGGCCAAACCCGGGCGCATTGCCCCGTCAGTCCCGGCGGTAGGATGAAAGAGGGGTTTCTTCCGACCGACCGTCGCCGGAACCAGGGGGCTTGCTGCATGCGGGCACCCGCGGCGGGAATTGACTGTTTCCTGCCGGCGGGAGCCCGGCCGACGCTGTGTTATAATGCCCTCGAAACCGGCCCGCCGTGCGGGAACTCTGGGAGACAACCTTTGATACGCGAACTCCTGTCCGGAAACGAAGCCGTGGCCCGGGGGGCTCATGCCGCCGGCGTGCGCGTGGCAGCCGCCTATCCGGGAACGCCAAGCACGGAGATACTCGAGGAACTTTCCCGCCTTCCCGGGGTGTACTGCGAATGGGCGCCCAACGAGAAGGTGGCCCTGGAAGTGGGTATCGGCGCCTGTCTAGGCGGCGCCCGCACCCTGGTGGCCATGAAGCACGTGGGGTTGAACGTGGCCGCCGACCCCTGGATGACTCTCCCCTACGTGGGCGTGAACGCCGGCCTGGTTTTGGCCGTGGCCGACGATCCCGGGATGCATTCGTCCCAGAACGAGCAGGATACCCGCTACTACGCCCGCATGGCCGCCGTGCCCGTCCTTGAACCCGCGGACAGCCAGGAGGCCTACGAGATGACCAAGCTGGCCTTTGAGCTTTCCGAGCGCCACGACACGCCGGTTCTCTTGCGCCTGGAGACCAGGATAAGCCACTCCCGTACGGTGGTGGAATACCGCGAGGAAAGGCAGGAGGTGGACCTGCCTTACGAGAAGGATGCCGTAAAAAGGGTTATGATACCCGCCCACGCCCGTCTCCGCCACCCGGTGGTCCTGCGGCGCCTGGAGGAACTGGTCCGCGAGGCGGAAGGGTTTCCCTACAACCGAGTGGAGATGAGGTCCAGTCGGGTGGGCTTGGTGACCTCGGGGGTATGCTATCAGTACGCCCGGGAGGCCTTTCCCGAGGCTTCCATTCTCAAGCTTGGTTTCGTCTATCCACTGCCCGAGAAGACCGTCAAGGATTTCGCCTCCCATTTCCGCCGTCTTTACGTGGTGGAGGAACTGGAGCCCTTTTTGGAGGAGGAGCTCAAGGCCATGGGGCTGGACGTGGTGGGAAAGGCCAGGATCCCCCGGGAGGGTGAGCTGGACCCTGATGTGGTCGGGGAGAGTCTCTCCGAGCTCATCGAACTGGATACCGGGGTGAAAGGCGGGGGTTGGAGCCCTCCCGAGAGGGAAGATGCCGCCCGGGTTTCGGGGGACATACCCGTGCGTCCGCCGATTATGTGCCCCGGCTGCCCCCACCGCGGTATTTTCTACACCCTTTCCCGGCTGAAGCTGGTGGTGGCCAGTGACATAGGTTGCTACACCCTCAGCGTGCTGCCGCCGCTTTCTGGGATCGACTGCCAAGTGTGCATGGGGGCCGGGGTGGGTATGGCCCTTGGTCTGGACAAGGCCTTCTCCTCCAGCGAGGTCAACGCCTCAAAGAAAGGCAAGGTGGTTGGAGTGCTCGGGGACTCCACCTTTATCCACGGCGGGATAACCGGGCTGGTGGATATGGTATACAACCGTACTCCCTCCACCATTATCATCTTGGATAACCGGACCACGGCCATGACCGGATTTCAGGATCACCCGGGGACGGGACGGACTCTCATGGGAACGGAGACCCATGCGCTGGACCTGGAGAAACTGTGCCGGGCTGTGGGTGTGGAATCGGTCCGGGTGGTTGATCCCTGGGATCTGGAGGCCACGAGGGAGGCCGTCCGGGAGGAGGTGCAGGCCGACCGCACGTCGGTCATCATCTCCCGGCGTACCTGCACGCTTCTCAATCGGGAGCAGCGCCCTCCCTACCGGGTTAAGGAGGAATTGTGCACCGGCTGCAGGAGATGCCTGCGCCTGGGATGTCCCGCCCTGGTCATGAGGGGAGAGAAGGCCTGGGTGGATGAGACCCTCTGCGCAGGCTGCTCCCTATGTGCGCAGGTGTGCCGCCCCAGGGCCATAGAGGAGGTGAGCGCGCGTGCCTGACGCGGTGCTCGCCGGCGTGGGAGGTCAGGGAAACGTTCTCTCCGCCCGCATCCTGGCCGAGACGGCTTTACGGATGGGATTCGACGTCAAGACCTCCGAGGTCCACGGCATGGCCCAGAGGGGGGGAAGCGTAGTCTGCATGGTCCGTTGGGGAGAGAGGGTTTACTCTCCGCTGATTCCGCGGGGGAGGGCGGATTTCCTCCTCGCCTTCGAGCTCCTGGAGGGAATGCGTTTCCTGGAATACCTCAAGGTCGGAGGCACGGCCGTGATCAACGACTAC
>JACVJF010000023.1 GCA_015711855.1 Candidatus Solincola quzhuomuensis
ACGTTCAGGGGTTTGAGTATGAAGCCGCCGCCTTTTCCCCAAGCCATCGCGTAACCCACGAGCCCCAGAGCCAGTAAGATGGGAATATAGGCGATAAGGTGGTTGGACAGAACGTTAAGGACGTCTCCGAGGTTGAGTTTCGGAATGAGCATACGATGGATGCCCGTCTCCGCCCCCGCCACCTGCCCGCTGCGATAAAGGCTGCCGTATGCGAGTTTGTTCATGAGGAGGGTTAGCGTGGCAATGAGCACGGAGGGTAAGAGAAAGGCCAATTTTTGTTTGAGATTCAACTTCTTTCTCAGGGTCAACAGGAAGGCCAGAAGGATGAGGATGTAGAAGGCGTTCGCCTGCCTGATGTAAAAGGAAAGGCCCAAAGCCAGCCCGGAGATCGCCGAAAGGAGGATTGACTCTCCACTCGCGGCGGCGATGATGCAGCCCAAAGAGAGGAAGTACATGGCGAAGGAAGGGGTGATATCCAATATTTGGTTGGAATGAAAGACGTTGGTAGGCAATAGGCCATAGAGCAGGGCAGCCAAGTAGCCGGCATTCTTGCCGGCCATCTCCCTCGCGATCAGGTAGATGCCTATTACGCCGAGGGAAGCCAAGAAGGGCACGACGAGGAAGGGCAAGCCAACGTACATGCCCGCGGCCACCAAAAAGGATAGCCCTAAGGAATTGAAAGCCGTATAGGCATTGGGCTTGGCCTCCACGAACAGGCGTCCCCGGAAGATCTTCATCCCCAATTCCTCGTTGAGACGAGAATAGAGGTAGATAGTATGCTTCTCCCGGATATGCCTGGCCACGCAATAGGTGTTGTTCTCGTCGGGAGAGAGAAACGAGCTCCGACGAGGGAGGGAAAAGGCGAGATAGGAATAGAACAAGAAGACGACAAGCCAGATGGCCAGTAAAGTTAGGTTCAGCTTCTTCGCATAACCGGCTCCTCTAATCGATGATCTTGGAAACACGGCCCTTCACATCCTATAAAGCCCCGGAAATGTGGTCGACCACCTTCTTCGAGGGCCGAATATGGTCGAAACGACCGACCCCGTCGTTAATGCGCAGGCGCTCTGGTTGGCCGAGGAATTCTCGCACCCTCGAGAGGTCGAATCCGGAGACGCAGACGTTTATAAATCCGGATTGCTCCACCCTCTCCCGGAGCACCAGACAGGGAACTCCGAGGAGGAATGACTCCTGCTGCGGCCCTCCCCCATCGGTGATCAGGAATTTGGCGTCGGACATGAGGTGGATGAATTCGTGGTAAGGGCGAAGGGGCAATATATCCAGATTAGGCAATCTGGCCAGTCTGTCCAAGAGCCCCACGCGCTTCAGGCCTTGGCGGGTGGAATCGTGAAGGGTCAACACCACCCTCTCGCCGTCGAGCTCCCTCTCCAAGAGGTTAACGAAGAACGAAAGACGTTCCTTGGAATTTATCAATTCAAATCGGTGGATGGAAGCAAGCACATAACTTCCAGGTTCATACGGAGATTTGTAATTCCGTCTTTCCATGACGAAGCGAACCGCGTCCAGAACGGTGTTCATCCCGATATCCACGATTCGGCCCCTTACGCGTTCCCTGCCTAGGTTCTCCAAGGCCTGTTCCGACCCGGCGAAGAGCAGGTCGGCGTGGCGATCGACCAGCCTCCGGATAATCTCCTCCGGGAAGGGTTGAAGGAGGTGATGGGTACGTTCGCCGGCTTCCACGTGGGCGATGCGCAAGCGAAAGCGTCTGGCCAGAAGGAGTGAGAGCAAGGCCGGTGGTGCGTCCCCGTGGGTGACCACCAGGGCGTCCTTTGCCAGAACCTCCTCGAAGCGCACCTTGGCCGACCCCTTATACAAGGTGCCCTTTGTGATATTCAGGAGATTACCGCCCAACCAGGAGAGGGCCTCGGCAGTGGTGGCGATGTCCTTGCGCAGCCCGAAAAGTTCCATATCCGGAGGGCGGAGGCCGAAGGTGTCCGAGATCTCCCGGGTGATCTGGGGATGTTGATTGGCGTGTACCAGCAGGTAGGGGATTCCCCTTAGGTCCATCTCCAAGAGCACGGGGGCCATCTTCACGTACTGTCCTTTGGTCCCCAAGATGACCAACAGATCTATCATTGCCCTCAACCTCCGGGCGTCTTTTACGGGGACGAATAACGGAATCAACAATTTCTTATCAGCTCGCTGCCGGTAAGACAAGCGAGAGTTCCGTACGCCGGGCCTTCCTTGTGTTCACAGAATCGGCCAAGTTTTATCTATAAAGGGTAAATCCTTTGGCGATCATTTTCTTATTTTCTAAGAGCGAGGACGACCCGACGAGATTCGTTCGCACATTCTTCAACTCCAGGAGGGAGCGGAGGATGGTGAGATGGCCTCAGTGAACATGTTGAGATAAACTGCCTGTGGGACCGCGAGTTTTAACCCTCAGACGAACGAGGAGATGCCCATGACTACCGAGCAAATGGGCAGGGTAGGTTGTGAACAAGGGGAGCCGGTGACCAGAGGCCTGGCTTATCTCTTTATAAGCCAAGGAGTTTTTCTGATTTGCGGTTACGTCACACATGTCTTTATGGCCCGCAAGCTGGGCCCACAGGATTACGGGATCTTCGGTTTCGTCATTTCCGTTCTCACTTGGGTGGAGATCTTCGTGTACGGTAGCGCGAATTTGGTTGTGAAATACGTTCAGACCTGGCCGGATCGTTTTCATATTTGGAGATCCTTGTTTTTTCGAGTCCAATGCCTCATCAACGCCGCTTTCTTCACCCCTTTTATCGGTCTGGCTTTGGCAATCGGTCGGACTAGCGAAAGATACGGTTTCCTTTTCCCGATCGCCTTCCTCGATCTGTTGTTCGTGGGCTTTTATCAGCTTTATTCCGGCTATTTGAACGGGTTTCGTCTTTACACCCGGCAAGCCGTGGCCTCCGCACTCTATTCCCTTTCCAAAGCCTGCTGGATGGTCGCGCTGGTATACCTGGGATGGAAGGTTAAGGGCGCCTTGCTCGGGAACGTTCTGGCCTCGGTGACGGGATTGCTCGTGGCGTACGTTCTGGTTGAAACGTCCGGTGTGATCTCGCGTGCGAAGCCATCTTTCAGGAAGAAAGGCGCCCCTGGTAAGCTCCCCATCACCCGCACCATCGGCGAGTCCTTCTTATTCGCTCTCATCCCTCTCATGGTGAACTTCATCTTCAGTCTGGACCTCTGGATGGTCAACTTCTTAGTGGGGGGTGCAGAAGTGGGTTATTACGTATCCGCGGGGACCCTTTCCCGTGCGATATTTCTCCTCTTCTCCTCCACCTTCATGGCCTCCTTTCCGGCCATGGTTTCCTCGTTCCGCAACGCTACCACATCGGAAAGGCTCCTGAGATTATTCCGCCTTTCCGGGGATTTTTTTCTAGGCGTGGCGTTGCCCTTCGCTTTGGCCCTTGCCGTCAACGGGAGGCAATTGGCCGTTCTCTTCTTCGGCAGGGAGTATATTCCGGCGGGCTCGACGATCTCCATATTAAGCCTGGCCATGTTTTTCATCACCGTTTATGTTTTTCACATCTACGTACTATATGCCGCAGGGGAGTACGCCAAGGCGATACGTGCCTTGCTCCTCGTCGCCGGCCTGGACACGATCGTGACTCCCGTGATGGTCGTCGCCTGGGGTATACGGGGTGCGGCTTTGGCTACTACCTTGGTCTCCGCCATTGGCTTTCTACTCGCCCATCTTTCGGTCAGATGAAGTTTCACCCTCTCGTGGGAATGGTGTAGGGCGGGTTTTATGGTTTCGCTGTGCTGTTTGTGCTTTCTCCCCATGCTCTCGATACCAAGGGATGGCTTAACCTTCGCGCCCCTTTCATTGGTTGCTTTCCTAATTTATCATATATCCTTGATTAAAACGGGTATCATTGGGAAAGAAGAAGTTAAAGCAGCCGTTAAAACCATAGTACCGGGTTTGTGAGGTGTGTCCATGGGGCGAGGATCTATGGATGGAGACACGCAACAAACATCCGGCTTTATTGATATTTTCAACCCGGCGGCAGAGTATCGGCCATATGGACCAGAGATAAAAGAAGCCGTATTGTCCGTGCTGGATTCAGGGGGCTATATACTCGGCGAACAGGTTGCGCAATTCGAAGCGGAGCTGGCCGCTTACCTTGGGGTTCGGCATGTGGTGGGCGTGGCCTCGGGCACCGATGCCCTCCTGATCGCCCTGCGCGCGAGCGGTGTCCGCCGGGGAGACGAGGTCATAACCACGCCGTTTTCCTTCATCGCCACCGCATCGTCCATTTTGCGTGTGGGAGCGAAGCCGGTTTTTGCGGATATCTCCCTTGAGGATTACAACATCGATCCCCACACCGTGCGAGCCTGTATGAGCAAGAGAACGAAGGCCATAATCCCCGTCCACCTCTATGGACACCCGGCTCCCATGGAGGACATAAAGGAATTGGCGAATCGTTACGGTTTGGTGGTTATCGAGGACGCTGCCCAGAGTTTGGGGGCGGAGGTGAGGGGGAAAAAGGTTGGAAGCTTAGGCCATGTAGCGGCTTTCAGCTTTTACCCCACTAAGATCCTCGGTGGATTCGGAGACGGCGGAGCGATTGCGACCGATGACCATGAGATCGCAGAGAAGGCTAAGGCGTTAAGAGACCATGGCCGGACCGGTAAGGACGAATATTCCGTGCTTGGTTATAACAGTCGTCTGGATGAGATACAGGCGGCTGCGCTGCGAGTAAAGTTAAGATATGTGGAACAAATGGTGGAAAAGAGAAGGTCGGTGGCTCAAATCTATAATCAGATGCTGGAGGGAACGAGCTTTGCAATTCCTCGTGAAAGCGAGGGCATGAGGCACGTTTACGGTCTGTATACGGTAAGGTGTTCTTCGCGGGAGCGCTTCGCGGAGTTTCTGCAACGAAACGGAGTCGGATACGGTATTTATTATCCACGCCCCATTTTTGATAATTCCTTCTTCGAGAAGTATCCCTTTTTCGCAGGTGATTGTCCGCGGACCAGGGTGGCTTGTAGGGAAGTGATATCCCTTCCCATGCATTCCGGTTTGTCGGCGGAAGAGGTGGGGCGTGTATCGGAAGTTTTAAGGAAATGGTCCGAGAGCGAAACTTAGTTGTCCTGGCTAGCGGAGGCATGCCTTTGCTTTGCGCATCGTGTTTGGCCTGAGGATTGTCGATGCGGGGGTGATGGGTTCTTGTGTACGTATATCTCAACCAGTGCAGACATTGATGCATCGGTTAGTTTGGGGCATAATTGCGTGATTCAAGACAAGGTCAAGATCGGTAGAAATTGTGAGATAGGCAACAACGTGGTTATCCACGCTGGAACGGTCGTGGGGGATGACGTTTTCGTAGGGGACAATACCGTGCTCGGCCGGCAGCCGCGCTCCGGGGTCACGAGCATCCGCAAGACCGGGGAGCAACCCCCGCTGATCATTGGGAACAGGGTGGTCATCGGAACCGGAGTAGTGATCTATGCGGGGACGAAGATCGGAGACGAGTGTATGGTAGCGGATCTAGCTGCGGTGAGGGAGGGGTGCCTGATCAGGGAAGGTGCGAGGATAGGGAGGTGCGTGTCTTTAGAATGCAACGTGGTTATCGGAAAAAATACCGTGATCCAGACCGGTTCCCACGTCACCGGCGATACGGTCATCGAAGACGAGGTGTTTGTGGGGGCGGAGGTATGCACCATGAACGACAAGTACATGTCCAGGAGGCCTGAGGTGAGCCTCAGGGGACCGTATATCGGGAAAGGAGCTTCCATAGGCTCAAACGCCAGTATATTACCCGGCGTCCGCGTGGGACGTGATGCGGTAGTCGGCGCGGGCGCGGTGGTCACCAAGGACGTTCCAGCAGGTGAGGCGGTGGTTGGTAATCCAGCTGCCCCGATGCGAAGAAGGACGTCTCTGGGGAATGAACCTACGGATAAAATCGATGGATAGATGGCGAAAAACCGGAGATGCCAGGGATGGGAAAGTTGCGTGCCGCGGTCATCGGCGTCGGATCTATGGGAGAAAATCACGCTCGGATCTACAGCAAATTGCCCGATGTCGAGCTTATCGGAGTGTTTGACCTGGATTACCTGAGATCCATACGGATCGCAGAGACGTTCGAGACTAGGGCATTCAAGAGTCTGGACGACCTCCTTAATACGGGAATAGATGTGGTAAGTATTGCCGTCCCCGCAAGCAGCCATCTTGAGGCCGTGGCCAGATGCGCGAGGGCCGGGTGTCATATCCTTCTCGAAAAACCGTTGGCGGATACCGTCGAGAACGCGGAGAAGACGATCCTGGAATGCGAGATGAGTGGTGTTCGATTGATGGTGGGACATGTCGAGAGATTCAATCCGGTGGTGCAAGCCATCAAGGAGAACTTAAGGATCGACGACCTGATTTCCTTGGATATCGTAAGGGTAGGACCTAAGCCCCCACGGGTAAAGGACGTGGGGGTGATAAGGGATATGGGCATTCACGACATAGACCTCATCCGCTATCTCACCGGAAAGGAGGTGATATCCGCGTACTCGCTGGTGGCAGGGGGAGATAAGGAGGACATAGGCATCATTTCCTTTAAACTGGAAGACAACATTTTAGCCCATTTAACAGTTAATTGGATAACACCCTTCAAGGTCAGGAAGATTCAATTAGCGGGTTCAAAGGGCTTTATAGAGGCCGATCTCTTGAATCGAAAAGCCCTCTTCTACGAGAAAGGGGAAGAAGGACACGTCAACGGGACCAAGGAATTGCCTGTTGCGGCGGGCGAGCCCCTGGAGAGGGAGATAAGGACTGTCGTAGATTGCCTGCGAAAGGACATCGATTACCCCGTCTCCGTGGTCGATGCCTATCGCGCGCTTCAGATCGCCGAGCTTTGCATTAAGAAGCCGGGCGAATTGGTGTTTTGCCGTAATGAGGAATAAACACACCTATTAAATTAAGAAGCAGGGTTGAATGGAAGAGTATAAGAAGAAGCAGGGTTGAATGGAAGAGTATAAGAACATGAAAATAAGCGTGGTCATCCCGGCTTTCAACGAGGAAAGCGCCCTAGGGGAGGATCTGCAGACGACGATCTCGACCCTTCGCGATGTGCCTTATCCATGGGAGATCATCGTCGTCGACGACGGATCCACGGATCACACGGCGGAGATCGCCTCTTCCTTCCCCGAGGTGAAGCTCATCCGTCATCCCTATAACATGGGTGGTGGCCGAGCAAGGAACACGGGCATACGTGCGGCCTCCGGTGATATAGTGGTCGTAACCGACGGCGACGGTACTTATCCGGTCCAAGACATACCTCGACTGGTGGAAGAGCTTGAGGGCTGCGACATGGTGGTGGGCGCTCGTATCCGGGAAGCGGGAACGTTGAAGTTCCTCCGCGTTCCGGCCAAGTTCTTCATCCGCAAGCTGGCGGAGTTCATAAGCGGCTCCAGGATCCCGGATCTGAACTCGGGGATGCGCGCTTTCAAAAGGGAGGTCATCCTTCCTTACCTGCACATGTTGCCGCATGGCCATTCCTGGGTGAGCACCGTTACCTTGACCTTTCTCACCAACGGCCACCCCGTGAAGTACCTCCCCATCGATTACTACCCGCGTAAGGGAAAATCGACCTTCCATCCCGTTCGAGATACGGGAAATTACGTCATGACCGTCTTCCGAACCATCACTTGGTTCAGTCCCCTGAAGGTGTTTCTCCCCCTGGCCACTATCCTCATTCTCACGGGGTTCGGCAAGCTCATCGCCGACGTCGTAAGGTATAACTGGAGGGTCACCTCGAGCACGGTGATCTTGCTGCTCGGAGGTTTACAGATCCTGATGTTGGGGTTGATGGCGGACATGATCACCAAGAGGAGCGGTCCATGATCCTTTGGGGAAATGGCTGAGAAAGCGTTGATCACCGGGGCGGACGGGTTCGTGGGTCGCCATCTGGCCCGGTACCTCTTGGACCAGGGGGTGGAGGTCATGGGGCTCGGATTGCACCCTCCACGTTACCCAGAACCCTGGGAGGCCTGTGCCTACGAGGTGTGCGACGTTCTGGACCGGGACAAGGTGCTCTCGCTGGTGCGCGACTTCCGGCCGCAGTACGTCTTTCACCTCGCGGCGCAGAGTTCCGTGCGACGCTCCTGGGATAACCCGTGGCTTACCTACCGTGTGGCCCTGGAGGGGCAGGCCAACGTCTTCGATGCCTTGATGGAGGCGGAGGTGGACCCCGTGGTCCATGTGGCCTGTTCCGCCGAGGAATACGGGATGGTGGAGGAGAGCGAGCTACCCATAACTGAGGATCGGTCCTTGCGCCCCGCCAATCCCTATGCCCTGAGCAAGGTCATCCAGGAGGAGCATGCCCTTTTCTGCCACCGCGTGTACGGGACGCGGGTGGTCGTCACCCGCGCCTTCAACATCGTGGGCCCGGGACAATCCAGGGATTTCGTGGCCTCCGATTTCGCCCATCAGATCGCGGAGATAGAGGCCGGCTTGAGGGAGCCGGTGATCCGAGTGGGCAATTTGGACGCACGGCGGGATTTCTCCGACGTGAGGGACCTGGTGGAGGTCTTCTGGGTCCTGGTGAAGGAGGGTAAACCGGGTCAGGCCTACAACGTGTGCAGCGGGGTCGACCGTTCGGTGCGGGAGGTCCTGGACATCCTGGTCTCCATGGCTCGGACCGCCGTCAGCGTGGAGGTGGATCCCGGAAAGCTCCGTCGGGCGGACATACCCGTACTGCGGGGCGACAACCGCAAGCTGAGGGAGCTGACCGGCTGGTCCCCCCGCATACCCCTGGAGAGGACCCTACAGGACTTGCTGGAGTGGTGCCGTAAGGAGGTATCCCGAAGGCCTTGATCCCGGGAGGCGGAAAAGCGAGTTCGGCCGTTTCCGGACCGTGGTTTGAAAGGAACGATCGGCTTTCTGTATATTGCTGATAATCGCCGCCGAGGGTCGGCGGTGACGAGGAGGACCGCGACACGGAGGTGGGCCATGCAGGCGGTCATTCTGGTGGGAGGACAGGGGACGAGGCTGCGCCCCCTCACCCTCACCGTGCCCAAACCCATGATGCCTCTCATGAACCGGCCTTTCCTGGAGTTCCAGGTCAACCTGTGCCTGCGGCACGGCGTCAGGGAGATCATCCTCTCCACCGCCTATCTCCCCGAGGTGTTTCGATCCCACTTCGGCGACGGCAGCCACCTGGGGGCCAGGATGATCTACGTGACGGAGGAGGAACCCCTGGACACCTGCGGGGCGGTGAAGAACGTGGAACGTTATCTGGAGGGTACCTTCCTGGTCTTCAACGGGGACGTGCTCACCGACCTGGACCTCACCACCCTCATCGCCTATCACCGCGAGAAGGGAGGGAAGGCCACCCTGTACCTGACCCGAGTGGAGGACCCCACCGCTTACGGTCTGGTCCCCTTGGATCGCGGGGGACGCATCCTGGAGTTCTTGGAGAAACCGAGCTGGGACCAGGTGACCACCGATCTCATCAACGCCGGGACCTATGTGCTGGAGCCCGAGCTCCTGGAACGGGTCCCGGAAGGGGAACCCTATTCCTTCGAGCGCCAGCTTTTCCCTCAGCTCCTTGAGGAGGGGGTGCCCATGTACGGCTTCCCCAGCGAAGCCTACTGGATGGACATCGGGACTCCGGCCAAATACCTACAGGCCCATTACGACATCCTGAGCCGTCGTCTGCCCTTCCGCTTCGAGGGGGAGGAGATCAAGCCCTCGGTATGGGTGGGGGAGGGAGCGGAGATACATCCCCAGGCCTCGGTCTTCGGGCCCACCGTCCTCGGCCCCGGTTGTCGCCTGGAGGCCCACGCCGTGGTGTCCAGCAACTGCGTCCTGGGTCCGGGATGCCGCATCGGCGAGGGAGCCCACCTGGAGGGGGCAGTCCTCCACGAGGGATGCGAGGTGGGGCCGGACGCCGTCCTGCGCCGGTGCGTGCTGGCCCGGGAGGTGACGGTGGGGGAGAGGGTGCACGTCTCCGACCAGGCCGTGCTGGGCGGAAGGGTGAAGGTGGGGGACGACAACGACCTCCGCTACGGGATAAGGGTCTGGCCGGACGCCGAGATACCGCCCCAGACCATAAAGTTCTGACCATGAGGTCCGGGGTCGGCCATGTTTGGGCCCGGTAGATCTCTCCCGGGCCGGGATTGGAGGGAGGCGGCCGCGTTCCTCGCCCTGCCTTACGGTCCCCAGGATAGGACCGATGACCGGTCGTCTGTCTTATAATAGGGCGGGTTTCCGGGGAAACGCGGAAGTGGAACCGGAGGAATGAACGGGGTTTACAGTAAACTCGGGGGAACGGGATCTAAGCAAACGGGGAGGGTTCCCGGGAAAATCGGGGAATGGGATAGAAGGAGAAGAGACGGTGCCCGGGGAACTCGGAACAATGGAATCGAAGGGAACAGGAGCCGGAGAAGGAGGAAAGATCTTGCGCGTTCTGATCACGGGTATCACCGGTTTCGTCGGCAGCCACCTCGCGGAGTATGCCCTCTCCCGGGGAGGGGTGGAGGTGTACGGCACGGTACGCTGGCGATCCCGGATGGAGAACATCGAGCACATATTGGACCGCGTCTGCCTCGTGGACTGCGACCTCCGCGACGCGGTGGCGGTCCGGAGGACCTTGGAGGAGGTCAGGCCGGACTACATCTTCCACCTGGCGGCGCAGAGCTACGTCCCCACCTCCTGGAAGGCGCCGGCGGAGACCCTCTTCACCAACATCATCTCCCAACTCAACCTCCTGGAGGCCATGCGGGACCTGCGACTCCCGGCCCGCATCCATGTGGCCGGTTCCAGCGAGGAATACGGGTTGGTCTTCGAGCACGAGACGCCCATAACCGAGGCGAACCCCCTGCGCCCGCTCTCCCCTTACGCGGTGAGCAAGGTGGCCCAGGACATGCTGGCCTATCAATATCACCGGAGCTACGGGATATACGCCGTGCGCACCCGGGCTTTCAACCACGAGGGGCCGCGCAGGGGTCACGTCTTCGTTACCAGCAACTTCGCCAAGCAGATCGCGGAGATCGAGAAGGGCAAAAAGGAGCCGGTCATCGAGGTGGGCAACCTGAAAGCCCGCCGTGACTTCACCGACGTCCGGGACATGGTCAAGGCCTACTGGCTGGCTCTGGAGAGGGGTGAGCCCGGCGAGGTCTACAACATAGGTTCGGGGCGGGCGGTGACCATTCGGGAGATGCTGGACATCCTCCTTTCCTTCACCGACCTGAACATAGAGATCAGGCCGGTCCCGGAACGCATGCGCCCCTCGGACGTGGAGCTCTTGATCTGCGATTGCAGCAAGTTCCGAGCCATAACCGGATGGAAGCCCGAGATCCCGCTGGAGAAGACGCTGGAGGACACCCTCAACTACTGGCGGGAAAGGGTCTGAGCGACGGCTGCGGCGGGTGGATGCCTACCGCGCCGGTGATCATAGCGAACATGGGTAAGTGACGGCGTTAGGCATGTGCGCGGAAGGAAGGGGAAGGAGAGGAGATGGATTATCACATAGCGGATCCCGGCCTGGCCGAGGAGGGTCGGATGAGGATAGAGTGGGCGGAGCGGGACATGCCCGTCCTGCGCCTCATCCGGGAGCGCTTTTCCAGGGAGAAACCCCTGCAGGGTATGCGGGTGGGGGCCTGCCTGCACGTGACCACGGAGACGGCCAACCTCATGATCACCCTCAAAGCGGGGGGAGCCGAGGTGGCCCTCTGCGCATCCAACCCGCTTTCCACCCAGGACGACGTGGCCGCCTCCCTGGTAAGACATCACGGCGTGCCCGTGTTCGCCATCCGCGGGGAGGACAAGGAGACCTATTATTCCCACATAAACGCGGTGCTGGACACCCGTCCCCACGTGACCATGGATGACGGCGCTGACCTCATATCCACCCTGCACGCGGAGAGGAAAGAACAGGCCAAGGAGGTGTGGGCGGGGGCGGAGGAGACCACCACCGGGGTCATCAGGCTCCGGGCCATGGCCGAGGCGGGCGTGCTCCTCTACCCGGTGATCGCGGTCAACAACGCCCTGACCAAGCACCTCTTCGACAATCGCTTCGGCACCGGTCAGTCCACCCTGGACGGCATATTGAGGGCCACCAACGTGCTCCTCGCGGGAAGGAGGGTGGCCGTTTTCGGGTTCGGCATGTGCGGGAGGGGGGTGGCCTCCCGAGCCCGGGGGCTGGGAGCCCTGGTAACGGTGGTGGAGACGGACCCCCTGCGGGCTCTGGAGGCGGTCATGGAGGGTTTCCAGGTGACCACCTCGCTGGAGGCCGCCGCTTCCTGCGACCTCTTCATTACCGTGACCGGCGATATCCACGTGCTGCGCAAGGAGCATTTCCAAGTGATGCGGGACGGGGCCATCCTGGCCAACTCGGGGCACTTCAACGTGGAGATAGACATCCCCGCTCTTGAGGAGATGTCCCGGTCCCGGCGTAGGGTCCGGGATAACGTAGAGGAGTTCCTCCTGCCCGACGGGAGGCGCATATACCTGCTGGCGGAGGGCAGGCTGGTTAACCTGGCCGCGGCCGAGGGGCATCCTGCCTCGGTCATGGACATGTCCTTCGCCAACCAGGCCCTATGCGTGGAGTACGTCAAGGGCGCCCATGCCACCCTGGACCGGGTGGTGTACGACGTCCCCGAGGAGCTGGACAGGGAGATCGCGCGCCTCAAGCTGGCCTCCATGGGCATCCGGATCGATTCCCTCACGCCCGAACAGGAGGAATACCTCTCCTCCTGGGAGATGGGCACCTAAGGGGCCATCTTGGGGGTTCTCTCCCGAGCTCCCTACGGCCCGAAGGTAAAAATGTGGGAGATGGAAAAAGATTCCATATTCAGAGCCGTGGACTGGGAGGACGGACGGGTGGTCCTCATCGACCAGACCCGTCTGCCCGCGGAGGAGGTCTACCTCCGCCTTTCGGAGTGGCGGGAGGTGGCCGAGGCCATCCGGACCATGCGGGTGCGGGGGGCCCCGGCCATCGGCATCGCCGCCGCTTACGGGGTGGTACTGGCCGCTCGCGGGGAAAGGCGGGAGGAGGTGGAGGCGGCCTGCCGGGAGCTGGCCCACGTCCGCCCCACGGCGGTCAACCTGGCCTGGGCGGTGGAGCGCATGCGGAAGGCGGCGGGCAGGGCCGCCCCGGGAAGCCTCTACGAAGAACTCCTGGCGGAGGCCCACCGCATAACCCGGGAACAGGACGAGGCCGACCGGGCCATCGGGAAGCTGGGGGCGGACCTCCTACCCCCGGGATGCCGCGTGCTCACCCACTGCAACGCCGGAGGGCTAGCCACCCACTCCTTCGGGACCGCCTTGGGGGTCATCAAGGACGGCTTCCGGAAGGGAAAGGTCGCCTTCGTGTGGGTGGACGAGACGCGTCCGCTCCTGCAGGGGGCGCGGCTGACTGCCTGGGAGCTTCGGAAGGAGGGCGTGGAAATGGCGGTGATATGCGACAACATGGCCGGTCACCTCATGTCCCGCGGCGAGGTGGACGTGGTGGTCACCGGGGCGGACCGCATCGCCGCCAACGGGGACACGGCCAACAAGATCGGGACCTACACCTTGGCCGTCCTGGCGGCGCGTCACGGCATCCCCTTCTACGTGGCCGCTCCTCTCTCCACGGTGGACCTTACCGTCCCCGACGGCGCGTCCATCCCCATAGAGGAACGGGACCCGGCCGAGGTCAGCGAGTGGGGAGGGAGGAGGATCGTGCCGGCCGGAGTCGTGGCCCGGAACTTCGCCTTCGATGTCACCCCCGCGGGGCTGATAACGGCCATCATCACCGAGGGGGGCGTGGCTCGTCCCCCTTACGACAGGAGCCTACGGGGGCTCGCCGGCGCGGAGGGGACGTCCGGCCGCTGACGGAGCCCCCGAGAAACCGCCCTTTTGCGAGGCCCCACTGCTGACGATGATAATAATGTTGAGGGATTAATGTTGAGGGATCGCGTGAGATAGCCGCGTTGTGGGCACGCCCGGTGTTGGCCCCCGGGGAAGACATGCGGTTTCCCTCCGGAGAGGAGTCGTCTAGACCATGAAGGCCATGATCCTGGCCGCGGGACTGGGCACCCGCTTGCGCCCGCTCACCGAGGAGATATCCAAGCCCATGGTGCCCATCGTGAACCGGCCGGTCATGGAGCACATAGTTGAGCTCCTGGCCAGGCACGGCTTCCGGGAGATTTTCGTGAACCTCCATTACCACCCCGAGGTAATCACCAAGCATTTCGGCGACGGATCCAAGTGGGGAGTCACCATCAGCTATTCCTACGAGGAAGAACTTCTGGGGACGGCGGGCGGCGTGAAGAGACTGGAGAGGGAACTGGGGTCGGACACCTTCCTGGTCATAAGCGGTGACGCCCTGACCGACCTGGACCTTACCTCCCTGACGGATTTCCACCGCAAGACCGGCGGCCTGGCCACCCTGGTCCTCACCCCGGTGGAGGACCCCTCCAAGTACGGGGTGGTCATCGTCGACGAGGATCGGCGTATTCGGGGCTTCCAGGAGAAACCCTCCCGGTCCGAGGCCAGGAGCAATCTGGCCAACAGCGGGATATACGTCTTCGAGCCCGGCGTGCTGGACATGATACCCGCGGGGCAGTTCTACGATTTCGGGTCCCAACTCTTCCCCCGCTTCGTGGAAGAGGGCGTCCCCTTTTTCGGGTACCTGCACGAAGATTACTGGAACGACGTGGGGAGCTTCGAGGAGTACAAGGCGGGTAACTTCGATGCCCTTACCGGCAAGGTGAAGGTGCGCATACCGGGCGTGCGCATAGGAGAGGACGTCTGGATCGGGGAGGACACGGTAATCGAGGACGGGGTGGTCATGGTGGGGCCCATCTGCATCGGGTCCCATTGCCTGGTCAAGAAGGGCGCCCGCCTCTTCGGCCCCTTGGTCATCGGGGACCGCACGGTCATCGACGAGGGAGCTATCCTCTACCGTGGCATCAAATGGGGGAACGGTTACGTGGGCAAGGACGCCCACCTCATGGACACCATAGTGGGATGGGAGGCGGAGATAGGGGATCGCGCAGCTCTTCTGGCCGACACGGTCATCGGTCATCGCGCGGTCATCGGCGAGGGCAGCATCATCCACCCTGGGGTGAGCATTGTCCCCGGGACCTCCGTCGAGAAGAACCTCCACTTCCGGGGGAAAGAGGAGGAAGAGGAGAAGGGCTGAACATTTTCCGCGACCCGGATCCCTCGGCCATCCCCACCCCGTGTCTTACCGAAAAGTACGGGAGGCCGGACATCGTCTTCACCATAAGCAGGGTTATTCGCCCGAGCTCCACGGCGAACCTGCACCACCATACTTGCTCCGCATGATCACCCCTATGTTTATTTACATTTTATATAACTTATATATAATAAATAACATGATGAATCACGGGACTATCGCCGAGCTCCTGTTCCCCACCCGATGCGTGGCCTGCGGCAGGTATTCCGGAAGACTCATATGTGCCGGGTGCACCGCCGCCTTTCCCCTGATCCGCGACCCGGTCTGCCGTCGCTGTGGGAAGCCCGCCATGTATTACGTGGACGAGTGCAACCTCTGCCGAGGACGCCTCAAAGACATCGAGGCCGGCGTGGCCCTGGCGGTTTACGAGGAGCCGCTGCGGACGGTGATCCACGGGATGAAGTACGGCCGGATGTGGAGGCTAGCCAGACCCCTCGGTTACATGGCCGCCGTGAGGATAGCTCCCGTGTTGGGAGAGACATCGCCCTGCGTGACCTACGTTCCCATGCATCCTCGCCGTAGAAGGGTTAGAGGCTACGACCACGCGGAGCTCCTGGCTCGGGCGGTGGCGGAGGCCTTGGGACTGCCTCTTTTAAGGTTGTTGGAGCGCACGCGCCACACCCTCTCTCAGACCACCCTGGACCTGCGCGGCCGGAGGGAGAACGTGCGGGGAGCGTTCCGGGCGACGACGGGAAGAACGCCTTGTGGGGAGGTGGTGCTGGTCGACGACGTCATGACCACCGGGTGTACCCTTTCCGAGTGCGCCGGAGTCCTCCGCCGGGCGGGCGTAAAGCGGGTTTTCGCCTGCGTGGTGGCCCGTGACCTGGTTAACCCGGAAATGGGAGAAAAAGGCTCTGCCCTATTTTCCGGTTAATTCTTGCGCGCCCGAGGCCGATAAGATTAGCGGAGCCAAAAGGAAGGATGCAAAATGAGCCCTTACTATCGAGAGATCCGCCCACCCGTCCAAGGCCAATCCGCATTTCCCCCCGGAAGAAAGGCAAGCGAGCCCCCGGACCTGGGGAGGGGGAGTTCGATCTTAGACCTTCTTCAGGCCATGCCCGAGGTACGAGCGGAAATGGTCATTCCCCTGAAGCGGGCGGTCAGGGAATCCCGCTACCGGGTTCCCAGTGAGGAACTGGCCGAGAGGATCCTTGGCCGCTTGCTGGAGGACGACCCGGGATTAGGGTGACAACCGGGCGCCGGAAGTCGGCGGAGCGCACGATCTTTGCTGACCCCCACGGTGATTTTGCCTTATAATCTATATGGAAGGCTTCGACCCGGGTCTGTGGTTGAAAGTCGATGCCAGCCGCAGGCGAAGCGACCCACGTAAGCCAACTATTGGTTGGTGAGCATGGTGCGGCTTAGGGGTAAGTCCTGCCCGGCCTGGAAGCCGGAGAAGCGTAGTAGTGGCGGGCGAGGAGACGTCCCACGAGGTATCCCGTCCGTTGCGAGCCGCTCAGCAGGCGAGTGTGGGGGCAAAGACCAGGTCAGCCGGGTTTCGGAGCCTTCTCTTGTTGATGGGAGTCGCGAGGTTGGCACCTTTTGGGACTTGTGTTAGTCTTATGCGCATCGAAAAGGCGGGTCCAGTCCGAGCTCGAGCTCGCGGGCGGAAGAACGCATAAAAGTCGGCCCATACCGGAAAAAGGACGGGTATGGGCCTTTTGGCGAGAGAGAAGGGAGCGGAGGCGATGCAGATAATCGTCAAGGGGAAGAACCTGGAAGTGACCGACGCCCTGCGCAACTACGCCGTGGAGAAGGTAGGCCGGGTAAACAAGTACCTTGACCGCATAATAAAGGTCGAGATAGAGATGAGCGTGGAGAAGAACCCCAAGATCCAGGAAAACCAGGTGGTGGAGGTGACCATCTTCTCCAGCGGCCCGGTGATCCGGGCCAAGGAATCGGCCACGGATATGTACCAGGCCATAGACCTGGTGAGCGGCAAACTGGAACGTCAGGCCAACAAGCTGAGGAAGAAACTCATCGACCGGCATCATCACGCCAGGAACCCCTTCAAGGAAAGCACGTCCGCTCTCCCTGAGGAAGAGGAAATAGAGCCGGTGATCGTCAAGACCAAGAGCTTCCCCCTCAAGCCCATGACCCCCGAGGAGGCCTGTTTGCAGATGGAGCTGGTGGGACACGACTTCTTCGTCTTCATCAACTCGGAGACGGAGGAGACGAACGTCGTGTATCGAAGAAAGGATGGGAACTACGGTCTGATAGAGCCGGGGGGTTGATCGAGTTGCGCAGGCTCCTGGAGATATTCCGCCAGCTCTTGGACTACGTGGTGAGGCGGGGGGCCTCCATGCGCTTCTGACCGTCTGGCTCCGCGCCAGGGCACCGGCTTGATCGCTCGATCCGTGACGGTACCTTTGAGCCCCGGCCCGGCAAGCGGATTGGGTCTCGAAGAGGAGAATCGACCGGCAAGGGGCGGAATGGGGAGGTAGGGATGGAGAAGGAAATCGAGGAGAGGAAAGCAGCGAGAGGAAGGGAGAGAGGAGAGAGGAGGGAACAGGTTCCCGAAGCGAAACTCCTGCGTCTTACCCTGCCCTTCTGCCTGGCTTCCCTCGCGGTCATCCTCTACCTGGTGTTGGCCAAGGACCACCCCGTGCTCTGGTTCTCCGTAGTGGTCATGGGGATTCTCATGGTCATCTGCGAGGGCATGGGGGAGAGCATGGTCCTGGGAGGCAGGTCCACTTATGGGATCATCGCCATTTTCGCGGCCGTTTCCGCCCTGAACACCCCGTCGGCCATGATCGTGGCCCTGTGCGGCGGTCTCCGGCTGGGGCGCGGAGGGCTCAAGGACAGCCCGGTCAGGATGGCCTATAACGGGGCCATGTACGCCCTGGCCACCTGGGCGTCATCCGCCGTTTACCATTCCCTGGGAGGATCTTCCAAGTCTTTCGACTTGGGTGCCGGGCTGAGGTCCATCCTCCCCTTGCTGGTGGCCGCGGCGGTCTTCTGGACGTTAAACGCCGCGGGCATGGCCCTGGTTTTGCACGGCAGCCGGGGCACCGATCCCCTACGGTTCCTGATGACCGATGCCCTCCGCCTCCTTCCCAATCAGCTGTTGTATGGTTTGATAGGGCTGGCCATGGGAATTATCTACGCGCAAAACGCCTTCCACCTCCTCCCGGACACGGAACAGGTGGTGGGTTCCACGGCGGAGTATCTGCGCGGCCTTTTCTCCATTCTGGCCCTGACCGCCGTCCTGGGCTCGGCCTGGTATTACAGCGGGCGGAACATCGAGCTCCTGGAATCCTACGACCGCAGCCTGGAGACGCTTCTCACCTATCTGGAAAGGCGGGAGCCGTACCTCGACGGGCACGCCGTACGGGTAGCGGAATACGCCGCCATGATCGGACGGAAGATGAAGCTTCCCTACTACGAGGTGAACCGCCTGCGGCATGCGGCCCTCCTGCACGATCTGGGAAGGCCGGTCATACCCCTGTCCGTGCTCCTTCAGGACGGTCCGCTCACGGAGGAGGAATTCGAGGCCGTGAAAGCCCACCCCCTGGAGGGGAGCTCGCGCCTGGAGGAAGTGGAATACCTCTCGGACATGGCCGAGGCGGTGAGGCACCACCACGAATATTTCGACGGAGGAGGATATATCGATAACCTCGCCGGGGAGACCATTCCCCTGCATGCGCGCATCATCGCCGTAGCCGACGCTTACGATGCCATGCTCCACGCTCGCCCTCACCGAGAGGCTAAGGGAGAGGAGTGGGCCGTAGCCGAGCTCCGCCAGAACAGTGGCCTCCAGTTCGACCCCCGTGTGGTGGAGTCTTTTCTGGCCGCACTCGAGGAGAGAAGGGAGGCGGAGAGAGGCATGCCGGCCGTTGAAGGGACCCGCGTGGAGCCAAAGGCGGAGGAAGAGAGGAAGGAGATCGTCCCGCGCAGCCCGCGAGGACGGCGGGCGCGGCGGAGAGAGGAGAGGTTGCGGGAAAGAAGGGAAGCGCGGGAACGCCTGGAGAGGGAGGCCTTGCGGGCCCTGGAAGAGGAGGCCCCGCCCGAGACTTCCATCCCCCGGGAGGAAGAAGGGGACGACGGGCCCGAAGGAGGAGAGACCCCACCCGGCGAACCCGGTGACGATGGGGGTGAGGTCCGATGAACGATGCCCGCGCCCTGCGATACGTCTCCGTGGCCGCCTTTCTGGGGGTTCTGGGAGCCTGCACCGCATACGTGAAGTGGGGCGACCTGGACGTGGTGCGCACCTTCGGACTCATCGGATTTCTCGCTTTTCTGGAAACCTGGCGGGTGCAGTTCCCGTGGGGAAGGCCGCTGCGATTGGGAATGGCCGCCCTACTCTGTGTCCTGGCCGTGAGGCCCGTTCCCGAGGCGGTCTGGGTCTTTTTGATCGGCAGCCTGTTGGGGCGGATGTTCTATCGAGTGCAGGGTTCGGGTGAGGGGGAATTCCTGCACATCGTGCAGCGTACCTACATCGTGGCCCTGGCCGGACTGGTCTACCGCGCCCTGGTCTTCCTCGGCTGGGAGTTCTCTTGGAACGCCTATCCCCCACACTATG
Source organism: Candidatus Solincola quzhuomuensis (assembly GCA_015711855.1). Taxonomy (GTDB): domain Bacteria; phylum Actinomycetota; class Geothermincolia; order Geothermincolales; family RBG-13-55-18; genus Solincola_A; species Solincola_A quzhuomuensis. The sequence goes on from JACVJF010000023.1 coordinate 19,690, forward strand.
TTTACGAAGCCACACCGGCTAACGTGTACTACACCTATTACAACCCGGCCGTGCTTCACCGGGCTTTGGCCTTCCCGGCGGCCTTCCTGGTCATGGCCGTTGTGTTCTATCTGGGGGAGATGCTAACCTCCTCCATCGAGGTGAGCATCTCCGGACAGGGGAACTGGAGAGTGGTCCTGGCCCAGCACCTTAGACAGACCCTTCCCGTATACTTGGCCATAACCGGAGCCGGGGCGCTGATGGCCCTCTATTTCCCGCGCCTACCCTGGTTGAACTTCCTCGTCTTCTTCATCCCCCTACTCATCGTGCGTGCCGAGTCCAACCGGGACAAGGAGCTCGACGACCGCTATTTCCAGACCCTGAGGGTAATCGGGGATGCCTTCGATTTGGCCAGAGGGCTGCCCGGGCATTCCGGGAGGGTGAGTAACCTGGCCACGGAGGTAGCCCGAGAGATGGGCATGTCCGCCCGAGAGCTGCGGGACGTCCGCTACGCGGCGGCCCTACACGACATCGGGCATGTGGAGACGGCCGCAAAGGCGGGTTCCAAAGAGCCGGTCGAGCACGCCGAGCGAGGTGCCGAGGTGCTGGAGGGGATCCCGCGGCTGGCCTCCATAGCCCGCATCGTCCGCCACCATCACCCCGACCTGGAGGGGGAGGGGGCGTCCCGGATTCCCTTGGGCGCGAAAATCGTGGGGGCGGTAAGCGATTTCGACCTCCTGACCAATAGGGGCAAGAACCGTCTAAATCCCAGGGAAGCCCTGGAGGAGATGGGCCTGGAGCGGGGCCGGAAGTACGATTCCATGGTCCTACGCACCCTGGGGCAGGTGGTGGAGGCGCAGGCCCAGGCCCGCCGCCGGCCGGAGAGGGAGGTAAGGCAGAGGGCCAAGGTCCTGGAGGAGGAGGAACTCCGGGAAAGCCTGGAGGAGATCTTCCGCGAGGAAGAACGGGAATAGCCTCTTTTCTAGGCGGGCAGAGCCCGAGAACCGCACCGGAACTTCCTGGAAAATAAGTCCCATCGATCCCGGGAGGCCAGCAGGCGGAAACGTGCCGGATCGGGTTGTGACTCGCTCGCGCCGGGACGAGGTCGCGGGGCACGTGTAGAATATGGTTGAGCGGAAGGCGGAGAGCGAGGAAGGACGGGAATAGCCTCTTTTCTAGGCGGGCAGAGCCCGACAACCGCATCGGAACTTCCTGGGAAATAAGTCCAATCGATACCGGGAGGCGAGCAGGCAGAAGCGTGCCGGATAGGGTTGTGAATCGCTCGCGCCGGGACGAGGTCGCGGGGCACGTGTAGAATATGGTTGAGCGGAAGGCGGAGAGCGAGGAAGGACGGAGGATGTTCAAAGCCCTGGGGAAAGTGCTGCGCATGGGAGAGCGCAAGCGGCTGGAACAGCTGGAGGAGCTGGTCCGGCGGGTAAACGCCCTGGAACCCGAGGCGCAGCGCCTGAGCGACGAGGAACTGAGGGCCAAGACGGGGGAGTTCAAGTCCCGCCTGGAGCGGGGAGAGTCCTTGGACGACCTACTCCCCGAGGCCTTCGCCGTCGTGCGGGAGGCGGCGGTGCGCACCCTGGGGCAACGTCACTTCGACGTGCAGATAATGGGCGGCATCGTTCTCCATCAGGGAAAGATAGCCGAGATGAAGACCGGCGAGGGCAAGACCCTGGTGGCCACCCTGCCCGTGTACCTAAACGCTTTGGAGGGTAAAGGGGTGCACGTGGTGACGGTCAACGATTACCTGGCCAGGCGCGACAGCGAGTGGATGGGAGTCGTCTACCGGTTCCTGGGCCTCTCCGTGGGACTCATTCAGGCCCAGATGCCCAAGGAACAGAGGCGTAAGGCATATGCCGCCGACGTGACTTACGGCACGAACAACGAGTTCGGGTTCGACTACCTGCGGGACAACCTGGAGGTCTCCCTGGAGGGCATGGTCCAGAGGGGGCACCACTACGCCATCGTGGACGAGGTGGATTCCATCCTCATCGACGAGGCCCGCACCCCACTGATCATCTCCGGAGCGGCGGAAGAGTCGGCTCGCCTGTACCGCCAGTTCGCCTCCATAGCTCCCCGACTCAAGCCGGGCGTGGATTACGAGGTGGAGGAGAAGACGCGCACCGTCTCCGTGACCGAGGAGGGCATCCGCAAGGTGGAGGCCATGCTGGGAGTGGAGAACCTCTACGACCACCTCAACACCCCCCTCGTGCACCACCTCCAGAACGCCCTCAAGGCCAAGGAACTGTACCGCCGCGACGTGGACTACGTGGTCACCGACGGTCAGGTGGTCATCGTGGACGAGTTCACTGGGAGGCTCATGCCCGGTCGGCGCTGGAGCGACGGCCTGCACCAGGCCATCGAGGCCAAGGAAGGGTTGCGGGTGCGCCAGGAGAACCAGACCCTGGCCACCATCACCCTCCAGAACTACTTCCGCATGTACGAGAAGCTGGCCGGCATGACCGGGACAGCAGCCACCGAGGCGGCGGAGTTCGAGGAGATATATGGACTGGAGGTGGTGGTCATACCCACCAACCTCCCCATGATACGGGAGGACCGCAACGACGTCATCTACAAGACGGAGGAGGCCAAGTTCCGGGCCGTGGTGGAGGACATCGCCTCCTGCTACGAGCGGGGGCAACCGGTGCTGGTGGGGACCATCTCCATCGAGAAGTCGGAACGCCTCTCGGCCATGCTGCGTAAACGGGGTATCCCCCATCAGGTCCTGAACGCCAAGCACCACGCCCGGGAGGCGGAGATCGTGGCCCAGGCCGGGCGCCTCAAGACGGTGACCATAGCCACCAACATGGCCGGCCGGGGTACGGACATCATGCTGGGCGGGAACCCCCGCATGCTGGCCCAGAAGGAGCTCCTCGGCCGGGTGGAGATGGACGAGGAGGCCTGGAGGAGGACGCTCGAGGAGGAGGGCATCCCCTGGGAGGATTGGGAACGCAAGCTGGCGGAGGTGACCGCGCGCTGCGAGGAGGAAAAGAAACGGGTCATCGAGCTGGGCGGCCTCTACGTGCTGGGCACGGAGAGGCACGAGGCGCGGCGCATAGACAACCAGCTCCGAGGCCGGTCCGGCCGCCAGGGAGACCCTGGGGTGTCACGCTTCTACCTCTCCCTGGAGGACGACCTCATGCGCATATTCGCCTCCAACACCGTGGCTGCCCTGATGGACCGTTTCCACCTTCCGGAGGACATGCCCATCGAGAACAGGATGGTCACGCGGGCCATAGAGACAGCCCAGAAGAACGTGGAGGCCAATCACTTCGAGGTCCGTAAGAACCTCCTCAAGTACGACGACGTCATGAACACCCAGAGGGAGGTGATATACGGGGAACGGAGGCGCATCCTCGAGGGAGAGGACATCCACTCCCGGGTGGAGGAGATGCTCGAGGAGGTGGTGGATGCCGCCCTGGAGAGGCACATCGACCCCGACGCCTATCCCGAGGACTGGGACCTGGAAGGCCTGTTCCGCTACCTGCGCACCATCTTCCCGGTGAGCTTCGAGCACGACCGGATAGACCTGGAAAAGATCACCGTGGAGGCGCTGCGCGAGGCCCTGTTGGAGGACGCCCGCGAGATATACGAGGCCCGGGAGAAGGAACTGGCCGAACAGGGGCAGGACATCCGGGAGCTGGAGCGGCTGGTCATGCTGCGGGTCATCGACAACCGCTGGCGCGACCACCTCTACGACATGGACCACCTGCGGGACAGCGTGGGACTCCGTTCCTTCGCCGGGAGGGATCCGCTGGTGGAGTACCAGAACGAGGCCTTCCGGACCTTCCAGGAGATGATCTTCAGCATCCAGGAGGAGTTCCTGCGCTACATGTTCCATGTCCGCCTGGTGCGGCCAGAGGAGAGGCCGGCCCTGCGGGTGGTGGAAGGGGAAGGGAAGAAGGATAGGAAGAAGGCAGAGCCGGTACGCTCCCAGAAGGTGGGAAGGAACGCACCCTGTCCCTGCGGCAGCGGCAGGAAGTACAAGCATTGCTGCGGAAAGAGCGCCTGATCCCCTCAGGGTAAGGGGACGGCCGGATGCTGGCGAAAAGGGGCCGGGTCACGGAAGGCCTGGGGAAAGCAGGGGGAAGCCTCCCCGGGGTCGAGGGCCCCGATTGGGTTTCGGATAGCAAAGGAGCCGAGTTGAGGGAGAGACTGGAAAAGATAAAGGAGTATCTTTGACGTCGAGGGAAAGAGGACGCGCCTGACCGAGCTGGAGAAGGAGGCGGGAAGGCCCGACCTCTGGGAGAACCAGGAAAGGGCTCGCCGCCTCCTATCGGAACTCTCCTCTCTCAGGGAGGTGGTCGAGCGCTGGGAAGGCCTGGATGCCCGAGCCCGGGAGCTGGAGGAACTGGAAGAGCTGGCCCGCGAGGAAGACGACCTGAGCCTGGCCGGCGAGATCGAGAGGGGATGGGCGGAGCTCGCCCGGGAGCTGGACCGTCTGGAGGAGGAGAGCCTACTCGGAGGGGAGTTGGATTCCCATGACGCCATCGTCAGCGTACACCCCGGGGCCGGAGGCCTGGAGTCGCAGGACTGGGCGGAGATGCTCCTGCGCATGTACCTGAGATGGGCGGAGGGCCGGGGCTTCAAGGTGGACCTGAACGACGTGCAACCGGGAGAGGGCGGGGGCATCAAGAGCGCCACCTTCACCGTGCACGGGCGCAACGCCTACGGGCTGCTGCTCTCGGAGAAAGGGGTGCACCGGCTGGTGCGTATCTCCCCCTTCGACGCCTCCCGGAGGCGGCATACCTCCTTCGCTTCCTTGGACGTCATACCCATGCTGGCGGAGGAAGAACGGGTGGAAATAGACCCCAAGGACCTCCGCGTGGAGACCTATAGGTCAAGCGGAGCGGGGGGACAGCACGTGAACGTCACCGACTCCGCGGTGCGCATCACCCACCTCCCCACGGGGATCGTGGTCTCCTGCCAGAACGAGCGTTCTCAGATCCAGAACCGCGCCACGGCAATGCGCATCTTGGAGGCCCGGCTTTTCGAGCTGGCCCGCCGGGAGAGGGAGAGGGAGATAGAGAAACTGCGAGGCGAGAGGAAGGACATCGGTTTCGGCAACCAGATTCGCTCCTACGTGCTGCATCCCTACCGGTTGGTCAAGGACCATCGGACGGGCATGGAAACGGGCAACGTGGATGCAGTGCTGGACGGCGAACTGGACGAGTTCATCGACGCCTACCTGCGATGGAAGGCTTCCGGGTCTCCTTCCTGAGGATTCGGGAGTGGAGGAGGCGGGGTCCCAAAACAGAAAGCGGTGGCGTTCGAGCCCGGGACGGGAGGTTCGATCAGGGAAAGTCGATGCCTTAGGTGCCGTCCGCGAAGAGAAGGACATGGAGAGCAGGAACTTCGAGATAAAGGTGGACCTCCACGTGCACACCATCTCCAGCGGGCACGCCTATTCCACCGTCGAGGAATGCGCCCGCTGGGCGTCGGCCAAAGGCCTCCAGGCCATCGCTGTCACCGACCACGGGCCGGCCGTACCCGGTTCTGGCAATTTATACCATTTCTGGAACCTCAAGGTTATACCCCGTCGCCTGCACGGGGTCCTCATTCTGCGGTCCGTGGAGGCCAACATCCTGGATGCGGAGGGCAACCTGGATTTGCCGGAGAAGGTCCTCGATGCGCTGGACGTCGTCCATGCCGGACTGCATCCCTATACCGGTTACGAGGGAAACGGGATAGAGGAGAACACGGCCGCCCTCCTCGCGGCCCTTGCCAACCCCCTGGTGGACATCATTGTGCATCCCGACAACCCCGCTTTCCCCGTGGACATGGAGGCCCTGGTGGAAGCAGCGGTGCGGGAAGGGAAGGCCCTGGAGATAAACAACAGCTCTTTTGTTTACACCAGGAGCGGGAGCGAGGAGAACTGCCGGCTCATGGCCCGGCTCGTCTCGGAAAGAGGGGGGCTGGTAGCGGTGGGAAGCGACGCCCACATGGCCTCCTTTGCAGGAGAATTCGGAAAAGCGATAGAAATATTACGCGAAACTGACATCGCTCCGAGCAGCGTGGTAAACTACTCCCTCGAAAGGCTGGAGGATTTCCTGGCGGGGAGGGGCAAGCCCCTTCGCCTGGAATGAATCCGGCCGGCGAGCCAGGAAGGTACGCAGGCATGGGCACCGTGTATCCCGAAACGGAAGGGATGGTCTTGAGAGAGACGGAAGCGGAAGAGATCAGGCAGAGATTGGAAACTATTTCCAGGGAAATCCGGAAAGACGTCGTGCGCATGATCGGGCTGGCCGGCAGCGGTCACCCGGGAGGGTCTCTCTCCTGCGTGGAGATCCTGGCCTGCCTCTATTTCTACAAGATGAGACACCGCCCGGAGGAACCGGGCTGGCCCCTGCGGGACCGTTTCGTGCTCTCCAAGGGGCACGCCGCCCCCGCCCTATACGCCGCGCTGGCCTGGTGCGGTTACTTCGACCGCGACGAGCTGTGGTCCCTGCGGCGGCTGGGCTCCATGCTCCAGGGTCATCCGGACCGGCTCCGCACCCCGGGGGTGGAGATATCCACGGGGTCCCTGGGACAGGGGCTCTCCGCCGCCTGTGGGATGGCCATCGGGCTGCGCTTGGACAAGTTGCCCTGCCGAGTGTACGCGCTAATCGGGGATGGGGAGAGCCAGGAGGGGGGGATCTGGGAGGCGGCCATGCTGGCCGCACACCAGGGGCTGGACAACCTGACGGCCATACTGGACAACAACGGGTTGCAGATCGACGGGCAATGCTGCGAGGTGGTGGACCTCGGGGATTTGCCCGCAAAGTGGCGTTCCTTCGGGTGGGAGGTCCAGGAGGTGGATGGCCACGACGTCCTGGACATATGCCGGGCCCTGGACAGGGCCGAGGAGGCCTCCGGCCCCAGTATGATCATCGCCCACACGGTGAAAGGCAAGGGGGTCTCCTTCATGGAGAACAACGTGGATTTTCACGGCAAGGCGCCCACCCGGGAGGAGATGGAGCGAGCTCTGCAGGAACTGGAAGGTGCCTGATGGCCGGCTGGGAACTGCGCCACACGCGGGACGGATATGCGGACGCCCTCCTGGAACTGGGGGAGAGGGATCCCCGTATAGTGGTCCTGGACGCCGACCTGGCCAAGTCCACCCAGACGGAGAAGTTCAAGCTTCGCTTCCCGGAACGATTCGTGGACTGCGGGGTGGCCGAGCAGAACCTCATGGCCGCCGCTGCGGGCTTGGCCGCCACGGGAAAGATCGTCTTTGCCTCCACGTTCGCCATCTTCGCCACCGGGCGCGCCTACGACCAGGTGCGCAACACCATCGCCTATTCCAACCTGGACGTGAAGATATGCGCCAGCCACGGCGGGATCACCGTGGGGGAGGACGGCTCCTCGCACCAGGCCCTGGAGGACATAGCCCTCATGCGGGCCGTGCCGCGCATGAAGGTCGTGGTCCCCGCCGATTATTACGAGGCGCGGGAGGCGGTGAAGACGGTGGCCTACTTGGAGGGTCCGGCTTACGTGCGGCTGGGCCGGCCCAAGGCGCCTGTGCTCTTCGGCGACGATTACCGCTTCCGGTTCGGAAAGGCCCATCTCATGCGCTCCGGTAAGGACGTGACCGTCATCGCCTGCGGATATCTGGTTCACAAAGCCCTGGAGGCGGCGGAGGAGCTGGCCGGAGAGGGCATAGAGGCGGAAGTCCTAAACCTGCACACCATAAAGCCTTTGGACCGTCAGGGGATCCTGGAATCCGTTTCCAGAACGGGTAGGGTGGTGACCTGCGAGGAGCACACGGTGATCGGTGGCCTGGGGGGCGCGGTGGCCGAGCTCTTGGCCGAGGAGATGCCCCTGCCCATGCGCATGGTGGGGGTACGGGACAGCTTCGGCGTCTCCGGGGAGGCGGAGGAGTTGGTGGAACATTTCGGCTTGAGTGCCCGTCACATCGCCGAAGCGGCGCGGGCGCTGTGCGACCTGGCGCCGTGAGAGTTCCGGAAGGGGACGGGAAGGCAAGCGGTGTATACTGTAAGGACGGGATTTGCGCCGGACGACCAGAGGAGTGGATGAGAATTGATCAGGATGCGTAGGGTGACCAAGATCTACAAGGGCAACGTCTACGCCCTGGAGGACGTCACCCTGGATATCGAGAAAGGGGAGTTCGTGTTCCTGGTGGGACCCTCGGGATCGGGAAAGACCACCTTCATCAAGCTGCTCATCAAGGAGGAGGAACCCACCAGCGGGCAGATCTACATAGCGGACACCAACATAAATCAGCTGCGCAAGTGGAAGGTGCCCTACCTGCGGCGCAAGATCGGCTGTGTGTTCCAGGACTTCAAGCTTCTCCCACACAAGACGGTCTTCCAGAACGTGGCCTACGCCATGGAGGTGACCGGCAAATCGCGCCGACTAATCGAGCAGCAGGTTCCGGAGGTGCTCAAACTGGTGGGGCTGGGGCACAAGCTGGATGCCTTCCCGGACGAGCTCTCCGGCGGGGAGCAGCAGAGGGTAGCCATCGCCCGGGCTTTCATCAACCGACCCCCCATCCTTCTCGCCGACGAGCCCACGGGCAACGTGGACCCGTCCTTGGGCGAGGGGATCGTCCGGCTACTGGAGAAGATAAATTCCACGGGCACAACGGTCATCGTGGCCACCCACGACAAAAACATCGTCGATGCCTTCCGCAAGAGGGTGATCGCCCTGGAGAACGGGCGCATCATCCGCGACCAGGACAGGGGCGTATACGGTTATGAATAGGGTCAAATACTTCGCCGCCGAGACCTGGGCTTCCCTGCGCAAGAACATCATCCTGGCCGTGGCCGCCATCGCCGTGGTGGCCGTCTCCTTGGGCATCCTGGGTCTGGTGGTGATGGGATGGAACATGTTCACCAACATGATCAAGAACGCCGAGCGGAAGGTGGGGGAAGTGGACCTCTACCTCACCGACCTGACCACCACCGAGGAACTCAAGGCCATCGAGGCCTTCCTGGCCTCTATACCCGAGGTGGACGCCGCCACCATCTATTTCAAGAGCAAGGACGAGGCCCTGCAGGAGTTCAAGGAGAGGTTCAAGGACCAGCCCGAACTCTGGGAGTACATAGACGAGAACCCGCTCCCCAACTCCTATGAGCTCATGACCAAGGATCCCAAGGACGTGGGTGTGGTGGTGAACCGCATCAAGAACGATGCGCCCCATCCGGAGCGCATCGAGGACATCAAGTCGGCCAGTTCGGCCATAGAGAAGCTGGAGAACATCTTCGACAAGTTCCGGCAGATCGGCATAGTGGCCGTGGTGGCCCTGGCGGTCATCGCCATACTCCTGGTCTCGGTCACCATCCAGGTGGCCATTTTCGCCCGGCGTCGAGAGATCGGGATCATGAAACTGGTGGGAGCCACCAACTGGTTCATCCGCTGGCCCTTCGTCATAGAGGGCGTGTTCGAGGGTACGGTGGGTTCCCTGGTGGCCATCCTGGTGGTGCTCTCGGTCAAGGTGTGGATCCTGGATCGCCTGGTGGAGAGCCTGCAGTTCCTGCGGCTCTCCTTTTCCGCGGGGCTCCTGGCGGTGCTCGTCCCCTGCATCCTCTTGGGCGGCGTGGTCATCGGTGCTCTGGGAAGCGCCTACGCTCTGGGGCGTTTCCTGGAGGTCTGAAATCCGCTTCGGCCGGAGGTGACGGGGTTGGACGCTCTCTCCGAGGAGGACAGAAGGCGCCGGGATCGCTTCATGATCGTCCTGGCCGTTGTCCTCTCCCTCCTTCTTATAGGCTCCTGCTTCGCCCTTCCCTATCTTCTGACGGGTTCCCGGGAGAAGAAGTCGCAGGGACCCGCTGCGGGAGAGACGGGGGGCGCGGCAAAGGAAGTTGAATGGCAGAAATTGGAAGGTTTCCTCAAATCCAGCCAATCCTACCTATCGGCTCAAGGCGTGGTGGAGGGTAATTTCGTGGAGGAGGTGAGAGGGGAGGACCTCCTCCGGTCCGCGGCCCGCGGCATTAGCCGGATGGCTGCCGGCGGAGCGGAAAACGATGCCCTGGTGGCCAGGGGGATAGAGGCCATGCTGGATTCGCTGGACGACCCCTTTTCGGCCCGCATGAGCGCGGAGCAGTTGGATATGCTGGAGACGCAGCTTTCCGGGCGCTTTTCCGGCATCGGCGTGGCCATGCAGAAGGTGAAGAACGAGATACGCATAGTCCAGGTCCTGGAAAACACCCCCGCTCAGGAGGTGGGCCTGCGCGAGGGGGACATCGTACGCGAGGTGGACGGCCGGAACGTCGCCTCCTTGGATCTCGACGAGGTGGTCATGCTCATCCGCGGACCCGAGGGCACCCGGGTCAAGCTGGGCATCGCCCGGCCGGGCGAGCCGGACCTCCTCCACTTCGAGATCGTCCGCCGGCAGATCGAGATCCCGGTCATGCAAGTGGAGATGAAGGAGCAAGAGGTGGGTTACATCCGTCTCTCGGACTGGACGGAGGACGCCGACGACAGGATGAAAGAGGCGCTGGCCGAGCTAAAGAGGAAAGGCGCCCGTTCGCTGGTCGTCGACCTGCGTTCCAACCCCGGCGGATATATGGAACCGGCCATAAAAGCCGCCGACCTCTTCCTGCGCGACGGCGTCATCGTTACCTCCCGGGGGCGCACCGCTGGTGTGAGCCGGGAATACCGTGCCGACGGGGAGGTTTCCTGGGACCTCCCCCTGGTGGTTCTGGTCAACCGGGGTTCGGCGAGCGCTTCGGAGATATTCGCCGCCGCTTTGCGGGACAACGATCGTTGCCTGCTCGTGGGGGAGACCACCTTCGGGAAGGGTTCCATTCAGAAGATCTTCCACCAACCGGACGGGACCGGTATCCGCCTCACCATTGCCCGTTATTACACCCCTAAGGGCATAAATATAGACGACCAGGGCATCGCCCCGGACATCCTGGTGAAGAACCCCCTGGTGGGAGGGGACGATACCCAACTGGAGAGGGCCCTGCAAGCCGCCCGCAGCTCGCTCTGACGCGGCCGCAGGTCGTGGGCGGAGGACCAGCCCGCGGGGCTTCCGCATCCGAGCGGCGATCGACGCCCTCGGGTGGATTCGGTTCCCGTAGTGCGAGACGTACCCGTCGACGAGGTCTGTTTTCCATCAGGCTTGAGGTTGATCCGCTTTAATAATTATATATAATAATATTTAATTAATCGTCGACCATCGGGGATGAGCCTGGCCGGGAAGGTCACCCAGTTTTCCAGGCTTTTAAAGAAGGGAGGGCTTCCATTGTACGTCCTCTTCTTCGTTCTGGTGGGTTTCTTCGCCCAGATCATCGACGGGGCCATCGGGATGGCCTATGGGGTGATCACCAACACGGTGCTCCTGAGCATGGGCATCCCCCCAAGGTCTCCAGCGCCAGCCTCCACATATCGGAGGTCTGCACTACGGGCGTCTCCGGCCTCTCCCATCTATCTTTCCGCAACGTGAAAAGAGAATACTTCCTCCGGTTGCTCGTCCCTGGCGTGCTCGGAGGCGTCCTTGGCGCCTACCTGCTGGCGGACGTGCTGGACGGGAACAGCGTCAAACCCTTCATCTCCGCTTACCTGCTGATCATAGGAGCGGTCATCGTCTACAAGGCCTTCCGCCGTCCGACGGAGAGGGAGACCGACCACCGCCTCTTTCTGTCTGGCCTGGGGGTGGCGGGGGGTCTCTGCGACGCCATAGGCGGCGGAGGGTGGGGCCCCATAGTGACCTCCACCCTGGTGGCCAGGGGGAACAACCCCCGCTACGTGATCGGATCCGTCAACGCCTCGGAGTTCTTCGTCACCACCGCCCAGTCCATAACCTTTTTCTTAACGGTGAAGAATATCGACTGGGGGATAATATTGGGACTGATCGCCGGCGGAGTGGCGGCTGCTCCCTTCGCCGCCTATACGGTGCGCAAGGTGGCCACCCGACCCCTCATGATACTCGTGGGATGCTTGGTCATGGCCCTCAACTTGCGCACCGTCGTCCCCTACCTGATGCGCGTCTTCTGAAGGACGGTAAGACGTAAAAAGAGTCTCCGTCTCATGAGGAAACCCACGTTTGGAAGGGTTTCGTCGGGCGACCCAACTTTTGGCTCCGAGGGGTTTGAGGGGCCACGACCGCTATTTTGGGACATGGTATATTTTACCGTTGGCGACCTGGCCCCAATCGCCTCACCTTTC
>JACVJF010000024.1 GCA_015711855.1 Candidatus Solincola quzhuomuensis
GTCCGGAGACCGTACACGGCGGAAACCCCGTTGAGCTCGCGGCCATACCCCGCGGAGGCTCGTCGAAGAAAGCGGGCCCGATCTTCCACGGGCGGCCGGCAGCGGTCCCGGTAGAGCAGGTCCACAGGAAAAAAGGAGCCGTATGGCCCCTTTTTGACTACGACCAAACACCCATATCGCCCGCAGAACATCACCTACCTGCGCGACCCTGGCGACTCTGCCTCATCCCCTACCGGTCATTCGTTCCTGGTCCAGTAGACACGGGCGAAATCCGAACCATGTTGCCACTGGATGTCCAGATGCCCGGAATAGGCTCTCTCGAACTCCTTTCCCAGCCTCTCGGCCAGGGCGCGGTCGGTGGTCTCGATTATGATCTCGTCGTCCTTCTCCTCGATGTGAGCAATGCGGGCGGCGATGTTCTTGCGCAATTTCTTCTCCGCCACGCTGCGGATGAGGTTCTTGGCCTCCTCGCGATGCGCCCGTAAAAAGTCCCCCCTCAGGTATACCACACCGTCCACCTTCCCCTTAACCACCCTTTCGCAACCGGGGCAGAGATGTTTTTCCCAGCCGTTCTTCTTCATGGTCTTCTGGCGCAGTGACTCGTCGAATATCCACCTCTGGTCGATGCAGACGGCATAGCAGGAAGGACAGATTTTCGTCATCGGAATCCTCCTCCAGGTCTTCCGGGGACATCACCTGCCAGCAATGGCCTCCTCCAGTCTCTCCTCGACCACCTCCCTCACTTCCTCACGATTCTTGGCATGGATATTGAAGACCGTCGCTTTCCCCTCCCCCAGCAGGGAAAGGAGGAAGGGTTCGTCCTTGGCGGGAGCGGTGGCCAGAACGACCGCCGTTGAGCGCATCAATTCCCGCACCGCATCTCGAAAGGGGGCGGAAAAGGTCTCCATCTTTCCTATCTCGTCGATGACCAGGAAATCAGCCTCCTCCCGACCCCTGTGTAAGGCCCTCAACGCCACGCACTCGAAGGCCCCGACGTCCACGCGGTACTTTCCCACGCGGGGACCCTCCTCCAGCTCCACGTGCGCCAGCACGGCCTCCTCGCCCCGGAGATCGCGTACCTTGAAGCCCCGTCGGGATCCTCCCTCCCTTATCTCCTCGGTAATGAACCCGGCGGCCTTGAACCCCCGCCGGGAAAGGTTCTCCACCACCCTGGTCACCAAAGTGGTCTTGCCGCTTCCCGGAACTCCACGGATCAGGATCTTCTCCGACATCGTTCCTTCCGGCCGTTCCCGCGCTCGCTCTCGCCGCGCCCCCGGATCCATGACCCGGCCAGGACCTCGTGAAAACCTTCTTCCCGGCGACGGTAACGACGGCCGGCAAGCTTTAAGCGGAACTTGACCTCCCCCGCATGACGATCCTTCCGGACGGTTCCCCCAACTTCCTATCTTCCCCATAAGGGTTCAGCGATAAACGGCGCGGCACGCCGGTCCATCCCCTGTCTATATGATGGCCTACCACTCAGCCCCGAGATAAACCCGGGGTACCCTTTTCCCGATGCCGCAAACCACCTCGTAATTGATGGTGCCCAGGACCTCGGCCATCCTCTCCACACCCACCTGCTCCTCGCCCCAACCCCCGATGACCGTGACCTCCTGGCCGGGAGGATACCGGTCCTCCCCAAGGTCCGCCAGGCAGAGGTCCATGCATATGGTGCCCACCAGAGGGTAAACCTTGCCGCCGACAAGCACCTCCCATCGGTTGGAGAGGGCACGGGAGAGCCCGTCGGCATAACCAACCGGGAGCACCGCCAGCCAGGTGTCCCGAGGACAACGATAGGTCAGACCGTAACTTACTCCCTCTCCCTTTCTCGCCCGGAAAACTCTGGCGATCCTGGTGCGCAGGGAGAGAGCCGGCCGGAGGTCAATCCTGCCCTGGTATGCCGGACCGGGCAAGAGGCCGTACATGGCGATGCCCAGGCGGATCATATCCAGGCGGGATCGAGGGTGGGCGACGGCGGCACCGGACGCCGCGGCATGGACCAGGGGCGCTTCGATGCCCCTCTCCCTGAGACCTCGGAGTACTAGGTCGAATCTCTCCAGCTGCTGCAACGTGAAGGGATGTTCCGGTTCCGATGCCGTGGCCAGGTGGGTGTACACACCCTCCAGTTCCAATCCCGGCAGGGATAGGATCTCCTCGGCCAGGGAGACCGCTTCTTCGGGGGGGACTCCCACTCGGCGCATCCCCGTGTCCACCTTTAGATGGACCCTCACCGTGCACCCCCGACAAACCGCCTCTCGGGAAAGTTCCCGTACATAAAGGGAGGTGTATACCGTGGGTAATATACCCAGTTCCACCACTCTGCCCGCGGCCTCCAGAGGGGGTTCGAATAGTAGGTGCACTGGAGCGTCTAGGCCGGCTATGAGCAATTCCTCGGCCTCTTCCACCAGGGCCACCCCCAGCCGAGATGCCCCCGCTCCCAGGGCCGCCCGGGATACCTCCACCGCCCCGTGTCCGTACCCGTCGGCTTTGACCACTGCCATAATCTGGCATTTAGGTCCCACCAGGCGCCGGTATTCCCTCACGTTGTGGCGGATATTCTCCAGGTCGACCTCCGCTCGAGTGGGACGCCACGAGATTTGCTTTTCCTGCTCCATGGTCCGCCCTCGCCGCTCCCTTTTAGCACTCGGCCCATCTGTTGTTCCCGTGCGCGCCTTCCTAATCTTGGCCGGCATAAGTGTCTCCGCTTCCCGCAGGCCGGCCGACGATCCTGTCGCGGCTCAATCTGGGTCCGCCAAACAGACCATCCCCGCCTCGATCATCTCCCTTTCATGACGTTTGTAGCGAGGTTTATCCCGGCCGTTTTCTCCTCTTTACCTCGGTCCTCGCGGTCACCGGGTAGGGGTCCACGATGTCCCCGCCGACTTCACCTATCCCCGAACCACCTCCCCAGACCCGAGCCCCGCCCGGGCCAAGGGAAGGTGCTCCAAGACGTCACCGGCCAGCATCCCCACCCCTCCCACCAGTCTCGCCGCCAGCAGCGCCGCTCTCCCGTGCAGAAAGACACCGCAGAGGGCCGCCTGCATGGGTTGCATTCCCTGGGCCCAGAGAGCGGCGAGGCAACCGGTAAGCACGTCTCCGCTCCCCGCCGTGGCCAGTTCCGGGAGGGCCAGGGGATGGAAGACGGCCCGCCCCTCCGGATCGGCGATCACCGTGTTGGCGCCTTTTAGGACCACGACGCAGCGAAAGCGGTTCGCGGTTTCCAATGCGCGGTTCAGGCGATCTCTCTGCACCTCTCCCGGACTTTGGCGGAGAAGCCTGGCCAGCTCGCCGGGGTGGGGGGTGATCACGGTGGGATAACTCCTCTCCTTCAAGCAGGAGGGG
Organism: Candidatus Solincola quzhuomuensis; assembly: GCA_015711855.1. Classification (GTDB taxonomy): domain Bacteria; phylum Actinomycetota; class Geothermincolia; order Geothermincolales; family RBG-13-55-18; genus Solincola_A; species Solincola_A quzhuomuensis. The sequence continues at coordinate 3,343 of JACVJF010000024.1, forward strand.
TCAACGGCCACCCCGTTTATGCCGTCGGCATCCAGAACCAGCGGCTTGTTCGCCCTCCGCACCAGTTCCCGTACGGCGTGGAGAGTGGATTCCTTCCTCCCCAATCCGGGGCCCAGGGCCAGGACGTCGTAATCCGGCAACATCTCCAGAACCGTGTCCACGGCACCCGGAGCCAGGTGCCCGTCCCCGGAGTCGGGAAGGGGTAAGGTCATGACCTCGGTAAGCTTCACCTCCAGGATGGGGTTCAGAGAGGAAGGCACTCCCAGGGTGACCACGCCCGCCCCGGCGCGCATGGCCGCTTTAGAGCAGAGGGCCGCGGCCCCGGTAAGGCCCGTCGATCCCGCCACCACCAGCACCTTTCCGCACGACCCCTTGTGGGCATGGGGGGAACGTTCCGGGAGCATGGACGCCACGTCGCTCTCCTCCAGGGCGTAAATCTCGCTCCTCACCCGTTCTGCGAGCAATCGATGGGGGATGCCGATGTCCACCACCACCAGTTCGCCCACCCTCTCCGCTCCCGGATAGAGATAGAGCCCCGTCTTGGGCCAGGCCAGGGTAACCGTACGCCGGGCCCGTACCGCCGGGCCCTCCACCGCTCCCGTCTCCGCATCCACCCCGGAGGGGATGTCCACGGAGAGTACGGGTATGCCGCTCTCGTTGATCTCGTGAATGACCTCGGCGAAAATGCCCTCCGCCCGGCCCCGGAAGCCGAACCCGAAGATGGCGTCGACTACCAGTTCGGCTCCTTCCATCATCTCCCGGAGCATACCGGGCCGATAATTTCTCACCTCTCCCCCCGATTCCCGATAACGTCTGTAATTGAGAGCGGAATCGGATGTCAGTTCCTCCGGTCCGGCCAGGAGCAGCACCTCCACCCGGCAGCCCCATGCCGCCAGGTAACGGGCAGCCACCAGGCCGTCCCCTCCGTTGTTCCCCTTGGCCGCCACCACCACCGCTCTCCGGCCGGCGCATATACCTCCCATCATGTCCCGGGCCTGCTCGGCCACCGCCCTTCCGGCCCTTTCCATGAGCTCCGCGGAGGGTATTCCCTCCTCCGCAGCCGCCCTGTCCAAGGCGGCCATCTCCTCCGGGCGCAGGACCCTCAACATCAAACAGCCCCCCTCACACTCTCAAGCCCTCCGATGTCGCACCGCCTGAGCGAAAGCCAGGGCCAGTTCCCGGGTGTGGGACACGCTCACCAGAATCTCCTCCACTCCCAGCCGGGAAGCCAGTTCCCTCGCCTTACCGGACAGGTGGAGCACGGGTTTTCCCGAGGCGTCGGTAAGCAATTCCATTTCCTGCCAGGAAATGCCCCGCATGCCCGTGCCCAGGGCCTTGCAGGCCGCCTCTTTGGCCGCGAAGCAGGCCGCGAAGCGGCGCGCCGGGCGGGAGCAGTCACCGCACCTTTCCCTCTCCCGAGGAGAAAAAAGGCGCGACGCGAAACCTTCGTGTCGCGCCAGGGCCCTCTCGATGCGTGCGATCTCCACCACATCAACGCCGATTCCCAGGACCTCCATCCAACCCTTCCCTCGGAAACGTCACGCCACTCAAACGCGGACCGAGACGAAATCCCCTTCCTCCCGAGCTTCTTCCACCCCGCCGACTTTCCCCGGAACTCTCACTCCACCGTGACCGTCTTGGCCAGATTGCGGGGCTGGTCCACGTTGCAGCCCCTCATCTTGGCCACGTAGTAGGCGAAGAGTTGCATGGCCGGGGCTATGACCACCGGATTGAAATGCGGCTCCACCTCGGGAACGTAGATCGTCTCGTCGCAGCATTCCCTTATCTCGGAATCGCCCCGCGTAGCCACCGCGATAATCGGAGCCTGCCTGGCTTTCACCTCTTCCACGTTGCTGCGCATCTTCCCGTAGACCCCGTCCCTGGGGATCAAGGCCACCACCGGGAAACCCGGGTGGAGTAGGGCTATGGGACCGTGTTTCATCTCCCCGGCCGGATACCCCTCGGCGTGGATGTAGGAAATCTCCTTCAGCTTCAGGGCCGCTTCCATGGCCAGTGGATAGTTGATATTGCGCCCCAGGAAGAGAAAATCCTCGCATCGGCAGTACTTCTCCGCGCATCTCTCCACCATCTCCGTGTCCTGGAGCACCTCCTCGATGCGCGAGGAAAGGGCCTCCAGCCGCTCGTAAGTATGGCGGATGAACTCGGGCTCCAGTAGCCCTCTTTCCTGTCCCAGGTATAGGCCCAGCAGGTAGATGGCAGCTATCTGGGCCAGGAAGGTCTTGGTGGCCGCCACCCCTATCTCCGGACCGGCGTGGGTATAGAGAACCCCGTCCGATTCCCTGGCCATCATGCTTCCCACCACGTTGACCACGGACAAGGTGGGCGCCCCGCAATTCTTGGCCCAGCGCACCGCGCTCATGGTGTCCGCCGTCTCCCCGGACTGGCTGACCGCCACAACCAGGCACTCGGGGTCAAGGCGAGGTTCCCGGTAAAAGAACTCGGAGGAGATGTCCACCTCCACGGGTATGTCCATCCAATTTTCCATGACGTAGCGCCCCAATAGAGAGGCGTGATAGGAGGTACCGCAGGAGACGAAGATGATGCGGCGTATCCTCTTCAGGTCGAAATGGTCCTCCTCCAACTCCTCTATGCGCAGCACTCCCGAACGTGAGAGCCTCCCCCGCAAGGTATCCTGCCAGGCCTGGGGCTGTTCGTATATCTCCTTGAGCATGTAATCGGCGAAGCCGCCCTTCTCCACGGAAGTCACGTCGAAAGGCACCTGATAGGGACTGCGCTCCAAACGTTTCCCTTCGGTGGTGACGAGCTCCCAATCCTCCTTGGTAACTCTTACCAGTTCGTCGTTCTCCAGGGCCACCGCCCTACGGGTGAACTCCAAGAAAGCCAGGGTGGCCGAGGCCAGGAAATTCTCCCCTTCTCCCAGCCCCAGAAGCAGAGGGCTGTCCCGGCGAGCTCCCACCAGTACCCCCGGCTCCCTGACGCTCATGAAGACCAGAGCGTAGGCGCCGTGGACACTTCGCAGGGCTAAGCGCACCGCCTCCAGAAGGTCTCCGCGATAATTCTCCTCTACCAGGTGGACGACGACCTCCGTGTCCGTCTGGGAACGAAAACGGTGGCCCCGGGAAAGGAGCTCCTCCCGTAGTTCCTGGAAATTCTCTATGATGCCGTTGTGAACCACGGCGATCTCTTCTCCGCAGTCCAGATGGGGGTGGGCATTCTCCTTGGAGGGCAAGCCGTGGGTGGCCCAGCGCGTATGCGCGACGCCCGTGCCCCCCCGGCGGGGAAACCAACCCAGATAGGGTTCCAGCTGGTCCAGGTTTCCCTTGCGCTTGAGGACGCTTATCCTCTCTCCCTCATGGACGGCTATGCCCGCCGAATCGTAGCCCCGATACTCCAGACGGCGAAGGCCCCGGAAGAGGGTTTCCGCGGCCGGTCTGTCACCCACATACCCCACGATGCCGCACATTCAAGCCAGTTCCTCCTCCACTAGGGTAGCCAGCTCCCTGGCCGCTCTCTCCGCCGTTTCCCGGTCCAGCGCCTCCACCATCACCCGCAGGACCGGTTCCGTTCCCGAGGGGCGCAAGAGCACCCGACCCTCGTCTCCCAACCTTTCCTCCCATTCCCTAAGGGCGGAGGCCAGACGCGGTCTTTCCTCCCAGGAATCCTTGTCCTTCACCCTCACGTTGATCAGGATTTGGGGAACTTTCCTCACCACGCTGGCCAAGGAGGAAAGCGGCTCGCCGGCTTCTCTCACGGCTTCCAGGAGCATGAGTGCGGTTACCAGGCCATCACCGGTGGTGGCGTGATCCAGGAAGATCACGTGGCCCGACTGCTCCCCACCCAAGTTGTATCCGTCTTGGAGCATCCTCTCCAGGACATAACGGTCACCCACCGCGGTCTGGTGCACCTCGATGCCCTCTCGGCGCATGGCCCGGTGAAACCCCAGATTGGACATCACCGTGGTCACCACGGCGTTGCCCTTCAGTCCGCCCCTCTCCTTGAGCCGGATGGCGCTTATGGCCATGATGTGATCGCCGTCCACCAAGCTCCCTTTTTCGTCCACGGCGATTAGGCGATCCGCATCCCCGTCGAAGGCCAACCCCAGGTGCGCTCCCCTCTCCACCACCGCTCTCTGCAGATCCAGGCAGCAGGTGGACCCGCAATCCCGGTTGATGTTGAGGCCGTCCGGCCTAGCGTTCATGGCCTCCACCGCCGCCCCCAGCCGCCGTAAAAGCTCCGGAGCCACCCGGTAAGCGGCCCCGTTGGCGCAATCAAGGATCACCCTCATGCCCGCCAGGTCCGGCTGCGCCACGGACAACAGATGCTCCAGGTACTCCTCCTCCGCTCCCTCCGCCGGATAGGAACGACCTACGGCATCTCCCGGCAGCAGGGCGGTCCGTCCTTCCCTTAACGTGCGTTCTATCTCCGCCTCTAAGGCATCGGGCAGCTTGTATCCGTCGCGGTAGAAGAACTTGATGCCGTTGTCCTGCGCCGGGTTGTGAGAGGCGGATATGACCACTCCCGCATCGGCCCCCTTTCGGCGGGTCAGATAGGCCACCGCGGGGGTAGGTATGACCCCCAACAGCTCCACCTGACCTCCCGAGGAACAGATGCCGGCCACCAGGGCCGCCTGGAGCATATCTCCGGACAACCGGGTATCCCGACCCAGGACCAGGAGAGGGCGGGAGTTGCTCTTGCCCAATACCTCCACCGCCGCCCATCCCAGCCGCATGGCCAGCTCCGGGGTCAGCTCCACGTTGGCCTCTCCCCGTACCCCGTCGGTGCCGAAAAGGCGAGGCGAGGTTTCCCTTTCGCGGTTCATCTTCGGCTCCCCCGTTTCACAAGTGGACTATATCATCAGGCTCTTGAGGCTTCAAGAAAGGGCGCCCGCTCACGGTGTCCGGCATCCCTACTTTCCTCCGTCCGCCGGGCAAAAAAATTCTCGGTCGAGGAGCGGGGACTCCCGCGGCAGGGCGTCGGATTACGCGGTTTTCGATAACCCGGGAAGAACAACCCGAGAGAATGGACCCGAATCCGAGAGGTTGGCAGAACCACGAACTCAGCGCTTGGAGAACTGGGGGCGCTTGCGTGCCTTTTTCAAACCGTATTTCTTACGCTCCTTCATGCGCGGGTCGCGCCTCAGGAGCCCGGCCTTCTTTAGCTCGGTCCTCAGGGTCTCGTCGCAGTCTACCAGGGCCCGGGCGATCCCGTGGCGGAGAGCTCCCGCCTGTCCGGATATCCCACCTCCCCTGATGGTGGCCACAATCCGATATCGTCCCGTGCTTCCCGCCACCTCCAAAGCCTGCATGATCTGATCCCGTAAGGTCTGGCGGGGAAAGTATTCTTCAAGGCTCTTTCCGTTTATCACGAACTCGCCCTCGCCCGGATACAGCCATACCCGCGCCACGGCTTCTTTCCGCCTGCCCGTACCGTAACCCAAGTGCTGCGGCAAGAATCCCACCTACCTTCAGTAGCCTCAAGTTTCCAGGGCCAGCTTCTCCGGTTGCTGGGCCCGGTGAGGATGATCCGGTCCCGCGTAGACGTGCAGCTTGCGGAGCATGGCCCTCCCCAACCTATTCTTGGGGAGCATGCCCCGTACCGCCTTTTCCACCACCATCTCCGGTTTTTCCCGGAGGAGAACACGGTAAGTCGTCTCCCGCAGACCCCCAGGATATCCGGAATGGCGGAAATATCTCTTCTTCTCCAACTTATCCCCGGTAAGGACCACCTTTTCCGCATTGATCACCACCACATGGTCGCCCACGTCCAGGTGGGGTGCGTAAATAGGCTTGTTCTTTCCCTTGAGCAGTTGGGCCACCTCGGAGGCCAGCCTGCCCAGGACCATTCCCTCGGCGTCCACCAGGTACCACTTCCGCTCTATGTCCGCCTTCTTGGTGCTGTAGGTCTTCATCTTCTCCCGTCGCCGTTTCCCTTTTCACAGCACGACAAACAATAATGATAGAGGGCGGTCCCGGGAGTGTCAAGGAAATCAGCAACGCCGGCCCAAGAACCCGTAGGCGATGTCCCTGCGCCGAGGCGCCGTTCGGCGAGGAGCACCCGGAGAACGCGGGCTCCCACGTCGTTGGACCGGCTAATCCCGCAGCCACCAGGCGTTTATCAGCTCCTTCAATGCGGGTACGGCCTGTTCCGCCGCCCGGAGCACCTGTTCGTGGGAAACGGGAAGCGGCCGGCGCAGATCCCAGGTATTGGTAATGACGCTTACCCCCGTCACTCGGAGGCCGCAAAAGCGGGCCATCAGGGCCTCGGGCACCAGACTCATGGACACCGCGTCTCCTCCTATAAGCCGAAAGAAGCGCAGTTCGGCGCCCGTCTCGTAGGAAGGACCGGACACGGCCACCAGCACACCCTCCACCAACGGCCAACCCCTAGCCTGTCCCAGGCCCACGAGGTAGTCCCCGATTTCCTGATCGTAAAGGTCGGACACGTCCAGGAAGGCCGGGTTTCCGGAGGAATCCGTCACGCCCCGCAAGGGGTTGACGCCCATGAGGTTGACGTGGTCTCGCACCAGCATGAGGAAACCCTTTTCGAAGGCCGGGTTGAGGGCGCCAGCAGCGTTGCATAAAAGGATCCTCTTTGCGCCCAGCCCGGCCATCACGCGCACCGGGAAGACGACCTCCTCCATCTCCAAGCCCTGGTAGTAATGGAGCCTTCCCCTCTGGATGAACAGGCCCCTTTCCCCCGCCGTACCCAGGACCACCGTCCCCGGGTGTCCGGGAAGTGCCCGGCACGGCCATCCGGAAATCTCGGCGACGGGTATTTCCAACCACCGTTCCAGTTCGGGAAGAGCCTCTCCCAATCCGCTTCCCAGGACCACCGCCTCCCGCGGCCGGGGAAGGCCCTCCTTCTCCAAAAGGTAACGGAGGCGTTCGACGGCCTCCTCGATTTTGGGAACATTTACCATTTTCGTTCACCTGCCGGTCATTCCTCACCACAACATGACCTCGTGAGCTGTGCCCCTCTTGCTGCGTGGGTTGCCCGGCAAACTCCTAAGCCGGCGCCTCGCCACCTGTGTCTTTCTGCCGCTGAGCCTTTCTCGAGAGAAGCCGGGCGGGCTCATCCCTCCCGGGCCATGCGCTCCTTGAGAAGGGTGATGACCTCCACGGGAGTAGGATCGACTCCGTTGAGCAAGGCCAGATAAGCGCTCACGAAGTCTCCCAGGTACATGGCACCGAAAAGCTTCTCGACGCGGGTGCGTCCCCCCACCCGGATCACGGTGACCCCGCCCACCCGTTCTCCCAGTATCTCCGCGGTGATCTCCACCCTCTTGGCCAGGCGAGGGTGAGCATCCTCCTCCACCAAAAATATCGCCTCCACCTTCCGAGTGAGATCGTCCAGCCTATGCCATCCCACGATCTCGTTGTGGTTCATCTCCGGGAGGGAGTGATGGAAGGAGGGCACCTTGGAATTCTCGTTGAACTGGCACTTCCACCGGTAAGCGGCCACATCCAGGAGCCCCTCCGTGCCGTAGACGACGGGCACCTTGCCTGCCAGGCGCCGGGCAAGCTGTTTGGCGAAATTTCGCCCCGTGGAGGAGAGGCGCCCCCAATCTCGGGCCTTCCCCTCCAGGAAGTCCACGGCCTCGTGGGCCACCTTGATGAAACCCTCCAACAGACCCAAGCGCTCCAGGACAACGGCGGCGGGAAGGGAAAGGTATCCCAAGGCCGCCCTCGGCTGAAGTCCTCCGGGGATATTCATGCAGGGAAAACCCTTTTCGCGGGCCCTTTCCATGAGCGTTCCCCCGGAGGTGAGGACCAGGATGCGGCAGCCCAGATGAACGGCGTCTTCGAAAGCGGAGAGGGTCTCCTCGGTGTTCCCGGAGTAACTGGCCGCCACGACCAGGGTATCCGGTCCCAGGGTGGCCGGAAGGCGGTAGTTGCGGTGGACGGTAAAGGGCAGGCCCATGTCTTCTTTAACCAGGACGCGCAAGACGTCTCCACCGATGGCCGATCCCCCCATGCCCAGATAGGCCAGGCGGCCGATGCCCTCCCGGGAAGGAAGTCGGGTGATCTCCCGACCCAGCCGAAGGGCCTCCGCACACTGGCGGGGAAAGGACTCCACGGCCTCCAGCATACCTCCGGGGTCCTTTTCTTCCAGGGCCTGCAAGTCGTCCAGATTCACCAATTCTTCCATGCCCACTCCTTCCCGTCGAAAACCGCGTGGCCTCCTCGTCCGTTCTCGGAAGGGAAGGGTTCTCCTCCTCGGAAACGGCGCCGTGCGTATCATTCCCGCCGTGAGGTCCGACGGAGCGCAGTCGCTCTCGTGGGGATGACCCGCAAAACGCCTTGGAGAGGAGGGACGGTCCGGTCCACCCCGCCGTTTAAGGCGTGTTAAAATTCTAACATGTCCGGAGGAGGTGGATAATGAAGGACCTCGATCCCGTCATATTCAAGGCTTACGACATCCGGGGCATCTACCCCACCCAGATCGACGAGGAGGTGGCCTATGTCCTGGGCCAGGCCTTCGTCACTTTCCTAAACGAGCGGAAAATACTGGTGGGCAGGGACATGCGGCTTTCCTCCCCTTCCCTATCGCGATCCTTCATCCGGGGAGCCCTGGAGCAGGGAGCCGATGTGGTGGACATCGGACTGTGCTCCACGGACATGCTCTACTTCGCCTCCGGCGACCTCGATCTGCCGGGAGCCATGTTTACCGCCTCCCACAACCCCAAGGAATACAACGGGATCAAACTATGCCGCCGCCGGGCCGGACCGATCAGCGAGGACACCGGCATCGCCGAGATAAGGGATCTGGCCTTAAAGAGAGCCTTTCCGCTCCCGTCCCGTGAGGGCGTGTTGGAGACAAGGGATTTGCTTCCCCGATACATAGATCACGTGTTGAGTTTCATCGACACCTCCGTGCTCCGTCCCCTGAAGGTGGTTGCGGATGCGGGGAACGGTATGGCCGGAATGATACTCCCCGCCCTCTTCGAGCGCCTCCCCTGCCGACTGATCCCCCACTGTTTCGAGCTGGACGGCTCCTTCCCCCACCACCAGCCCAGCCCCATCGAACCGGAGAACATAGCGCTCCTCCAGAAATGGGTCTTGGAAGCCCGGGCGGACCTGGGCATGGCCTTCGACGGTGACGCCGACCGCGTCTTCCTGGTGGACGATCAAGGCGAGCCGGTGAGCGGTTCCCTGACCACCGCCCTGGTGGCCAGGAGGATACTCCAAGAACATCCAGGGGAGAAGATCATCTACAACTGCATCAACAGCTGGATCGTCCCGGAGACCATAAGGGCTTACGGGGGCGTGCCCATCCGTGAGCGGGTGGGCCACTCCTTCATCAAGCAGACCATGGCCGAGACCGGCGCCGTCTTCGCGGGCGAACATTCCGGACATTACTATTTCCGCGACAACTATCGCGCCGATTCCGGTCTGATCGCCGCCGTCTTCGTCCTGGAGATAGTGAGCCGGGAGGGAAAGTCCCTTTCGGAGATCTTAAAACCGTTCAAGAAATATTATTCCTCCGGGGAGATAAACAGCCGCGTGGAGGACATACCCGCCAAGCTGGAGGAGATCGCCCGCCTTCACGCCGGGGCCAAGATCGACCGCTTGGACGGGGTGACCGTGGAATACGACGACTGGTGGTTCAACGTCCGCCCCTCCAACACCGAGCCCTTGCTCCGCCTGAACCTGGAGGCCAAGACGAGGGAGCTCATGGAGGAGAAGCGGGATGAGATATTGGCCCTCATCCGTTCCTGAAGGGAAAGGGGAGGGGATGACGTCCCAACCCCTCGGGATAGCGGAGGAGACGATCCCGGCCGGAAGGGGTCGCCGGGGCGGCCACCGACCAAGGGCGTGTTCCTTATTCTTTACGGCCCTCCTGGTCATAATCGCCCTTGGGGGATGCGGGAGGGGGAATCCGTCCATGGACCCGGAACGGCAGGAGGTTGCCTCCTCGCTTTCCGCCTGGAGATCTCTGGAATCCTACGATTTCCGCATCAACCTGGAAACGAGGGTAGGGGTGTCCGGTTATGAGGTAAGCGGGGTGGAAAGTGGGGAGGGATCGTTTCGGGGCGGGGACTTCTCGGTGACGGTGAGGCGCACTTCTCCTGAGGGGGAAGAGGCCTTCGTCATCCTTTCCCGGAAAGGCGTATTGTTTCGTCAAGATGGGGGAGAGGAGAGGGAGATCTTGGAATCCGAGCTACCCAACCCCCTTTACCGGCCGCAATACATACTGGATATGACGGCCGGATACCGTTCCCTTTCCAAGCAGGGAGAGGAGGATGTGGAGGGACGGCAGTGCCGGGTCTACGAGCTGGGCTTGGGGGACGAACGCGCTGCGGACGCCCTTCCCCCTCGAGCCTGGGCTTATTTCTCCTCCCTCGATTACACGCTGCGAGCCTTCCTTTGGATAAACGATCCGGCTCGCCCGCCCGTCTCCTTGAGGCTGGTGCTCTCGGGCACGGACCGTGTGGAGAGGCTGGAGCGCCTGCGCATGACCCTGACCTTCACCCCCATCTTATAAGGAGGGGAGGGAAGCCCCTGAGGCGTCGCTTTCCGGATTCTTCCGCGCCGGCGATGTATTCGGAATCCGGGAATCATCTCTCAATACGTCACCTTTTCGAGGAAGAGTCCTTGGGGAGGCAGGGCCGGAGCGCAACCGGCGTTATCCCTCGCCGCCATAACGGCGCGGAAACGTTCCGGGGACCACTTCCCCCTCCCCACCTCCAGCAATGACCCGCACAGCATGCGCATCATCATCCAGGCAAAGGCATTGGCCCGCACCCTCACCGCCAGGAGCTCCCCCCTACGTTCCAGTCCGGCCGCCATGACCTTCCGTACCGTCGACTTGCCCTCCTCGTGACGACAGAAGGAGGCGAAATCGTGTTCTCCGATGATGATTTGCAGGGCCTCCTCCATGCTCCTCAAATCCAGTTCCCCGTCTACGTGAAATGTGTACCTCCTGTAGAACGGAGAGGGAGACCCGCCCACGTGGAAATAGTAGGCGTACTCCCGAGATTGCGCGCTGCGCCGCGCATGAAAACCCTCTTCCATTTCCTGGCAGGAGACCACAACTATATCCGGTGGAAGTAGGGCGTTGAGAGCCCGAGGCAGGGCGGCGGGCTCCAGGCGCAGGGTCCCGTGAAAGTTCACCACCTGTCCTTTGGCGTGCACCCCGGCATCCGTCCTTCCCGCGGCATAGAGCGGGGAAGTGGGCGAGGCCACCCTTTCCAGGGCTTCCTCCAATTCTCCCTGGACGGTGGGAAGATGGGGCTGTCTCTGAAATCCATGGTAATTGGTCCCCTCGTAGGCCAGGACAAGCTTATAGTTACCCATCTCCGGATTCCACCCCCGGCAACCGCCACCTTAACCCGCTTTAAAGCACCGGCGGAGGAAACCCTACTCCCTTCCAGGGGTGACGGGCCACTTCCGGATCATGGACCGGTCCGCTCCCCTGAACCCGGGCTCTATAGGTGGGGATTTGCTTCCTTTGCGAGGGAGAGCGCGTTGCGCCCGGCGAGCGGCGACGGTAGGCCGGACGGATCAAACCAGCTCGATGATGGCCATGGGGGCAGCGTCTCCCTGGCGAGGGCCCAACTTCACCACCCGGCAGTAACCGCCGTCGCGATCCTCGTATCGGGGACCTATCTCGGCGAAAAGCTTGTGTATCACGTCCCGATCGGGAATTATGGCCAGGGCTTGCCGCCGAGCGTGCAGGTCCCCCCGCTTGGCCAGGCCCACCAGCTTGTCCACCAGCGGCTGCACCTCCTTGGCCTTGGCCTGGGTGGTCCTTATCCTCTCGTGTTCTATCAGCTCTCGGGCCAGGTTGGCCAGTATTGCCCGCTGATGGGAAGCGCTTCCTCCCAGTCTCCTGCCTTTCTTCGGCTGCGGCATGTTCCTACCTCTCGCAAATTGGGTTCCCGACGCGTGACTCCGTCATCTCGTCCGCAGGCTCAGACCTCTCTTTCTCAGCTGTTCCTTGACGTCCTCTATGGAGCGGGCCCCGAAGCTGCGCAGGGCCAGGAGATCTTCCTCCGTCTTGTCGATGAGTTGACCAACGGTGTTTATGCCCCCGCGGTGCAAGCAGTTGAGGACCCTGACCGGCAGTTCCAGATCCTCGATGGGTATCTGCATCTCCCTGCTTCCCACCACCTGGGCCTCCCTGCCGAAGATGGTCTCGCCGACCATTTCCTCCTCCTCGGCCAGGGACAGGAAGATCTGGATGTGGCCAGACAGTATGCGGGCCGCCTTCAATAGGGCCTCCTGGGGGTCAATGCTCCCGTCGGTGGTGATCTCCAGGGTAAGCTTGTCGTAGTCGGCGCGCTGGCCGACCCGCGTGTCCTCCACGTGGTAGGCCACCCTAACCACGGGAGAGAACATGGCGTCCAAGGGTATGGTCCCGGCCACTTCCCGTATCCCGGCGAGTCGTTCGGCGGAGACGTAGCCCCTGCCCTTCTGGGCGGTCATCTCCATCTTCAGCCTGCCCCGCTCGTTCATGGTGCAGATCTTATGGTCCGGGTTCACGATCTCCACCTCCGCGGGGACCTGGATGTCCCCGGCGGTCACCGTCTTGGGTCCTTTCTCGTCCAGGAAAAGGGTGTGCTGTCCCTCGTCGTGGATGCGCAGGACGACTCCCTTGAGGTTGAGGATGATGTCCATGGTGTCCTCTTTGATCCCCTCGATGGTGGTGAACTCGTGCACCACGCCCTCTATGCGCAGGGAGGTTATCGCCGCGCCCGGTATGGAGGAAAGCAGGATGCGCCGCATGGAGTTTCCCAGCGTGTGGCCGAGACCCCTCTCCAGGGGCTCGACGACGAACCTGCCGAAGGCGTCCTCCATCTTGTCCACCACGATGCGTGGTTTCTGCATTTCAAGCACCACTGCCTATTCCCTCCTGTCCGTCGCTTATTTGGAATAGAGCTCCACGATGAGGTGCTCCTTCACCGGTATATCTATATCCTCGCGTTTGGGACGGGATACCACCTCTATACGGCGTTTGTCCGGATCCACCCTCAACCAGGGCACCACCGGCCTGCCTTCGGCCAGGCGTACCGCCTGCAGGACCCGCACCATGTCCTTGCTCTTCTCCTTGAGCTCCACCACATCCCCCGTCCTCACCTCGTAGGAGGGGATGTTGACCTTCCTCCCGTTGACCAGCACGTGCCCGTGACGGACCAGTTGCCGGGCGTCCTGGCGAGAGGAGGCCAAACCACCGCGGTAGACCACGTTGTCCAGCCGGCTCTCCAGCAGGCACAGGAGGTTTTCGCCGGTTATGCCTTGCTGGCGCGAGGCCCTACCGTAATAACGCCGGAACTGACGCTCCAGAACCCCATAGATGCGCTTGGCCTTCTGCTTCTCCCGCAGCTGGAGAAGGTACTCGGTCTCCTTCACCCGCCCGCGCCCATGCTCACCGGGCGGGTAAGACCTGCGCTCCATGGCGCATTTGTCGGTCTCGCAACGGGCTCCCTTGAGGAACAGCTTCACGCCCTCGCGGCGGCACTGCTTGCATGAAGGATCCAGGTTTCTGGCCATATCCACCACCCTTAAACCCTTCTTCTCTTCTTGGGACGACACCCGTTGTGCGGCTGGGGAGTCACGTCGGTTATGCTCACCACCTCCAGGCCGTTGGCTTGGAGGGTGCGTATGGCCGTCTCCCTTCCGGATCCAGGGCCCTTGACGAAGACGTCCACTTTCTTCATCCCGAATTCCTGGGCTTTTTTAGCCGCGCTCTCCGCCGCCAGCTGGGCGGCGAAGGGGGTACTCTTGCGGGACCCCTTGAAACCCACCGTCCCCGAACTGGTCCAAGCGAGGGTGTCCCCGTTCTTGTCGGTTATGGTGATGATGGTGTTGTTGAAGGTGGACTTGATGTGTGCCTCACCGTGCAACACCGTCTTCTTCTCTTTTTTCTTTCCTCTTCCTCTTCCTCTTGTCGGCCTGGCCAACTGGCAACCTCCTGTCCGTGCAAAGGATTACCGCCTTCCCTCAGGCGGAGGGCCTTCCCCGGCGCCTCGCCGCCCAAGCGGTTACTTCTTCTTACGCTTCACACCCACCGTCTTCCGGGGACCTTTGCGAGTCCGAGCATTGGTATGCGTGCGCTGCCCCCGAACGGGCAGACCCATGCGGTGCCGTAGTCCCTGGTAGCATCCGATCTCCATCTTGCGCTTGATGTTCTGGGCCACTTCCCGCCGCAGGTCGCCCTCCACCTTGAGGTTCTGGTCGATGTAGCTGCGCAGCCTCACCACTTCCTCGTCGGTGAGGTTGCGCACCTTGGTGTCCGGATCGATCTGGCAGTCGCGAAGCACCTTCTTGGAGGTGGACCTGCCGATCCCGTAGATGTAGGTAAGGGCGATCTCCACCCGCTTGTCCCTTGGAAGATCCACTCCTGCTATGCGCGCCAAGTCCCTACCTCCCCGGAGATCAACCCTGCCGCTGCTTATGGCGAGGGTTCTGGCAGATGACCAGGACCTTGCCGTGGCGGCGGATTATCTTGCATTTGTCGCACATCTTCTTGACAGACGGCCTTACCTTCATTTCCAGGTTCTGCCTTTCCGTTTCCTTCAGCGCTTCCTCTACTTGTAACGGTACACTATCCGGCCCCGGGTCAGGTCATAGGGAGATATCTCCACCACCACCCGATCGCCGGGCAATATACGAATGTAGTGCATCCTCATCTTGCCGGAGATATGAGCCAGTATCTTATGACCGTTGTCGAGTTCCACCCGGAACATGGCGTTGGGCAGAGGTTCCAGGACGGTTCCCTCGACTTCCAAGGAGCCTTCCTTTTTGGCCACTCCTCACTCTCCCATCAACCGCCCTCCCTCGGGGGTTCTCCGGCTTCTTTTCGCACCAGAATTTTAATATTAACAAACAAAATCACGTTAGTCCAGGATAATCTTGCTTCGACCTCTCCTTAAACCCGCCTATTCCGTACACGAACCCCGCTTCGGTCAGGGAAGCGTGAGAATCTCCGGGCCTCCCTCGGTGACCGCCACCGTATGCTCGAAGTGAGCGGAGAGCTTCCCGTCGACGGTGCGCACCGTCCAGCCGTCCTCCTCCACCCTCACCTCCCAGGCTCCCTCGTTGACCATGGGCTCCAGGGCGAAGGTCATTCCCGGCTGCAGGAGAGGTCCTCTTCCCGGCGGCCCGAAGTTGGGGATCTGCGGTTCCTCGTGCATCTCCTTTCCGATGCCGTGTCCCACGAACTGGACCACCACCGAGAAGCCCCCGCCCTCCACCACCCTCTGAATGCTGTTGGAGACGTCTCCCAAGCGGTTCCCCGGTCGGCAGGCGGCTATGCCCGCGTCCAGCGAAGCCCGGGTGACCTCCATGAGTCTTTGGGCCGTATCGCTCACCTCGCCCACCGGATAGGTGCGAGCGGCGTCGGCATGATAACCGTCCAGGATCACCCCCACGTCTATGCCTATTATGTCTCCCTCCTTGAGCCTCTCCTTTCCGGGAATGCCGTGCACCACCACGTCGTTGATGGACGTGCATATGGAAGCCGGGAAACCCCGGTATCCCAGGAAGGAGGGGATACCTCCCTTCCGTCTTATGAAATCGTCGGCCAGCCGGTTCAGGCTCTCCGTCCTCACGCCCGGCCTTACGTGCTCCTCCAGCATGTCCAGCACCCCAGCCACTATACGGCCGGCCCGACGCATCTTGTCGATCTCCTCCGCGGACTTCCTGATTATCATGGGTTCCGGTCCCGCCTGGCTCCCATCCCCGGACAAGGGAGAAATCCGGAAGCCACTTCCTTTGAACCTCCGACCGGCGCCGCGCATCACAACAGAATCTTCCGGATGGACGCCAAGACCTCGTCCATGGAGGCGCCCCCGTCCACGTCCCGGAGCAGGCCCTCAGAACGGTAGTATTCAATTAGAGGCTGGGTCTTGGCCCGGTACTCGCGGAGTCGGGCGCGGACCGTCTCCTCCCGGTCGTCGTCGCGCACGTAGAGCTCGCCCCCGCAAGAATCGCACTTGCCCTCCACGCGGGGCGGGTTGAACTTCAAATGGTACACGGCCCCACAAGACCGGCAGGTACGGCGAGCGGTCAGTCGCTCCACCACCACCTCGTCAGGAACCTGTACGTTCAGGACGTGGTCTATGGCCCTGCCCGTCTCCGCCAACATCTCCTTGAGGGCGTCGGCCTGGGCCACCGTCCGGGGAAAGCCGTCCAGGATGAAGCCGGTTTCGCAGTCAGGTTCCGCCAGTCGTTCGCGCACAATGCCGATGACCACCTCGTCGGGGACCAGTTCCCCGCGATCCATGTATTCCTTGGCCTTCAGCCCCAACTCCGTTCCCTTCTTCAGGTTCTCCCGGAAGATGTCCCCGGTGGATATGTGGGGTATCCCGTAGAGGGCGCTCATCCTCTCCGCCTGGGTACCCTTCCCGGCTCCCGGCGGCCCGAGAAGAATAAGGTTCATCCTCCTCCCCTCCGTTCCCTGGCCCCCGCGTCAGCGCAGGAAGCCCTCGTAATGTCGCATCTGCAACTGGGCCTCGATCTGCTTCATGGTCTCCAACGCCACGCCGACCACGATCATGATGGCCGCTCCCCCGAAGGGGATCTCCCTCGTCCCGAAGAAATAGAACATCACCGCCGGCAGAAGGGCGATGGCCGCCAGCCCCATGGAGCCCGGCAGGGTGATGCGGTTGATCACCTTGCTGAAATAGACGGCGGTGGGAGTGCCGGGCCGGATCCCGGGCACGAAGGCGCCGTATTTCTTGAGATGTTCCGCCTGGGTGAAGGGGTCGAAGACGATGTAGGTGTAGAAGTAGGCGAAGAATATTATGAGGAAGGTGTACAGGACGAAGTACAGCCAACCCTGGATGAGCGCCTCCGCCACTCCCCGCAGAGCGGGTATGAACTGGGAGAGCATGGTGGGGAAGTAGATAACCGAGGAGGCGAAGATGATGGGTATGACTCCCGAGGTGTTCAGTTTCATGGGAAGGTAGGTACTCCCCCCCATGGTCATGCGCCTCCCCCGTATCTGCTTGGCGTACTGGACGGGGATGCGCCTCTCCCCCTGGTCCAAGTAGATAACGGCCAGGATCACCCCCAGGGACATAACCGCGGAGATGATTATCCCGTAGGTAAGATTCCCATAGCGGGCTCCGGCGCTCTTCACCAGGGTCTCGAACTCAAAGGGCATGCGGGCGATGATGGAGATGAAGATGAGGATGGACATACCGTTCCCGATGCCCCGCTCGGTGATCAGCTCCCCGAACCACATGAGCAGGGCCATGCCCGCGGTGAGGGTCACGATGACCACGATGCCCTTCAACCAGGTGAACTCTATGATCCTCGTGGACTCACCGCCTATCTGCTGCCAACGGGAGAACTGCCAGACCAACCCGACGGACTGCATGAGGGCCAAGCCCAGGGTAAGGTAGCGGGTGACCTGGGTTATCTTGCGCCTCCCCGACTCTCCTTCCTCCTGCCACTCCTTGAGCTTGGGGATGACCGCCACCAGCATCTCCATGATGATGGCCGCGGTGATATAGGGCATGATCCCCAGTCCGAATATGGCCAGATGGGAAAGGGCTCCCCCGGAGAAAAAGTTGAGGAACCCGAGGACACCACCCTGTTCCACCAGCTTCTTCAGGGCACTCGTGTTCACTCCCGGGCAGGGGATGGATGATCCCAGGCGATAGAGGAGGATGATGAAGAGGGTGAAGAGGATCTTACGCCGCAGGTCGACGACCTTGTATATGTTGCGGAAGATCCGGAGCAAGTCAGACCACCTCTACGCTTCCTCCGGCGCCCTCGATCTTGGCCGCGGCGCCGCGGGTGACGGCATGAGCCCTGACCGTCAATCTGCGTTCCAGCTCGCCCCGCCCCAGGATCTTCACCTCGTGCTTCAGCTTGCGGATGACGCCCTTCTCCACCAGGGCTTCGGGTGTCAC
The DNA here is from genome assembly GCA_015711855.1 of Candidatus Solincola quzhuomuensis. Taxonomy (GTDB): domain Bacteria; phylum Actinomycetota; class Geothermincolia; order Geothermincolales; family RBG-13-55-18; genus Solincola_A; species Solincola_A quzhuomuensis. The sequence goes on from JACVJF010000024.1 coordinate 21,188, forward strand.
CAGGTCCCCGTCGGAGAAGACATTGAGCTTCTCCACGTTGACCAGGTGGTATTCCTTCTTGTCCCGTGATTTAAAGCCCCGCAGCTTGGGAACCCTCCTCTGCAGGGGCATCTGCCCGCCCTCGAAACCGATGCGGGTCTTATCGCGCGCCTTCTGGCCCTTCTGGCCCCTTCCGCTGGTCTTGCCGTGTCCGGACGATCGCCCGCGCCCCACCCTCTTGGGACCATGGGTGGACCCCGGCGCAGGTCTGAGGTCGTTTATCTTCAGCGTCATCTTCGGTCTCCGTTTCCCTATTCTCCGGATCGGTACCTCAAATCAATCCTCGTTTTCTTCGCTTTGACCCGCGGGCCCTTGGTCCTCACTCCTCCAGGTGCTCCACCCTCACCAGGTGGCTCACCTTGCGGATCATACCCTTTATCTCCGGGGTATCCCGATGGACCACGGAATGGTTGAGCCGCTTGAGCCCCAGAGCCCTGATCGTACGCCTCTGGACCTCGGGCCTTCCGATGAGGCTGCGCACGAGGGTAATGCGCAATCTTCTCTCCCCGGTACTCACGCCTGCACCGCCTCCTTCTCCCGCTCCCGGCGCAGCCGAGCCTGGCGAATGTGGGCCACCTCGCGGGCCTTGCTCATGGCCTTGAGGCCTTGCACGGTCGCCTTTACCACGTTCACCGGGTTGCGGGACCCGTAGGTCTTGGTGAGCACGTCTTGGATACCGGAGAGCTCCATGACCGCGCGCACCGGCCCCCCGGCGATGACCCCGGTACCCTCCCGGGCCGGCTTGAGGAGAACCCGCGAGGACTCGAACTTGCCCACCACCTGATAAGGTATGGTCGTGCCGCGGGTGGGGACCTTGAAGAGATTGCGCTTGGCCCTCTCCACACCCTTCTGGATGGCCAGGGGAACTTCGCGGGCCTTCCCGTAACCGTATCCCACCACGCCCGCCTTGTCGCCCACCACTACGAGGGCGGTGAAACTGAAACGGCGACCGCCCTTGACCACCTTGGCCACACGGTTGATATGTATCACCCTCTCCTCAAGATCCAGAACGGTCGGGTCTATCTTGGGCATGAACAACCTCCAGCTCTCTCCATAAGACGATGCGTCAGAACTCCAGGCCCTCCTCGCGGGCTCCCTCCGCCAGGGCCTTAACCCTCCCGTGGTAAAGGTTGCCTCCCCGGTCGAATACCACCCTGGTTATCCCCTTTTCCCGCGCCCGCCGGGCCACGAGCCGTCCGACCTCCATGGCCACCTCGGTCTTCTTCTTTCCCTCCAAGTCCAACCCTCTCTCCATGGAGGAGGCGCTGGCCAGCGTATGACCCACGGTGTCGTCGATGATCTGGGCATAGATGTGTCGGTTGCTGCGGAATACCGAAAGCCGCGGCCTTTCCGGCACGCCGTAGATCTTCTTGCGCACCCTCTTGCGGCGGCGTTCTTTCCTCAAGCGCTTCTCCTTGGCCCTGTCCATGTGTACTCCACTCCGCTTCCTCGGCTCACCGCATCCTCATGGTCACTTGACCGCCTTCCCGGCCTTGCGCCGGATCTGCTCTCCGGCGTATCTGATGCCCTTCCCCTTGTAGGGATCCGGCTTGCGCAGGGCCCGGATCTTGGCCGCTATCTGACCCACCTTCTGTTTGTCCGCACCTTTGATGCGTATCTTGGTGGGGGTTACCAGTTCGAACTCCACTCCCTCCGGAGCCTTCACCAGGACCGGATGGGAGAAACCCAGCGAAAGCTCGATGTCTTGGCCCTTGGCCACGGCTCGGTACCCTACGCCATGTATCTCCAGGTTCTTCTCGAAACCGGCGGTCACCCCCTCCACCATGTTGGCGATGAGGGTCCGGGTAAGGCCGTGTAAAGACTTGTGCAGTTTGGAATCCGAGGGCCGGCGTACCCGGATGCTGCCCTCCTCCAACTCGATGATCATGTCCGGGTGGAATTCCTGGGTAAGTTGGCCCTTGGGGCCCTTGACCGTAACCCGGTTGCCCTCTATCTTCACCTCCGTCCCCGCCGGGACGGGAATGGGCATCCTGCCTATTCTGGACAACTGCTACCTCCGGATGGTTCCTCTCTTTTCTTCCTCCAAGTCACCATACGTAGGCGATGACCTCGCCTCCCACGTTCTTTTCCCGTGCCTCCCGGTCGGTCAGCAGGCCCTTGGAGGTGGATATTATGGCTATACCCATCCCCCCCAATACCCTGGGCATTTCCGCCCTCTTGGCGTACACCCTGAGACCGGGCTTGCTGATACGCTTGACCCCGTTTATGAGTGACTCCCGATTGGGACCGTAGGCCAGACGAAGCTTGAGGGTGTCGTGGCTCTTCCCCTTGATCACCTGGTATTCGGCGATGAAGCCCTCCCTCTTGAGGATCTCGGCTATGGAAAGCTTCATCTTGGAGAAGGGCATCTCCACTTCCTCGTGACGGGCGGCGCTGGCATTGCGGATGCGGGTCAGCATATCCGCTATGGGGTCGGTCATGGTCATCTGCTCACCGCCTCCTTACCAACTCGACTTGGTGATCCCGGGGATCTCGCCCTCGTGGGCCAGCTCGCGCAGGCACACCCGGCACAGCTCGAACTTGCGGAAGTACCCCCGCGGACGGCCGCACCGCTTGCACCGGTTGTAGGCTCTCGTGCGGAACTTGGGAGGCCGTTTCTGCTTGGCGATCAGCGACTTCTTGGCCATGCTGCCTCCTGTTCACTTACCGCGGAAGGGCATGCCCAAGGCATCCAGGAGGGCCAGCCCTTCCTCGTCCGTCTTTGCCGTGGTCACGATGGTGATGTCCATCCCCCTCACCTTGTCTATGTCGTCGTAATCGATCTCCGGAAAGACCAGCTGCTCGTCCAGGCCCATGTTGTAGTTCCCCCTCCCGTCAAAGGACTTCGGGTTCAGGCCACGGAAGTCGCGCACCCGAGGGATGGCCAAGGACATCAGGCGGTCCAGGAACTCGTACATGCGGTCCCCGCGTAGGGTTACCTTGCAACCCACCGACATGCCGGCGCGCAGCTTGAACCCGGCCACCGAGCGCTTGGCCCGGTTCAACTTCGGCTTCTGGCCGGTGATCTTGGCCAGGTCCTTCATGGCTCCGTCTATGGCCTTGGGGTCGTGGGCGCCTTCCCCCACCCCCATGTTGACCACGATCTTCTCCAGGCGCGGCACCTCCATGTCGTTCCGGTAACCGAACCTCTCCTTCAGAGCCGGGACCACTTCCCTGCGGTACTTTTCCTTTAACCTGGGAACCATGCCACCTTCCTCGATCCTGTCCAATCCGTCAGTCTATGTCCGCCCCGCACTTGCGGCAGTACCTGTGTTTGTTCCCCTCCGCGTCGAACCTGTAGGCGACCCGTACGGCGCGGCTGCAGGATCCGCATATCAGGGCCACGTTGGAAACGTGGATGGGCGCCTCCTTGGTGACGATCCCTCCCTGCGGGTTGTCCCTGCTGGGCCGGGAGTGTCTCTTCACCAGGTTGACCCCCTCCACGATCACCCGCCTCTCGCGGGGCAAGCTGCGCAGCACTCTACCCTGCTTGCCCCGGTCTTTACCGGATATCACCTGTACCCGGTCGCCCTTCTTTATCTTCAATCCTCCCATTTCCTTCCACTCCTCGGCTTCGCGGCGTCACAGGACCTCCGGAGCCAGGGAGATTATCTTCATGAACCTCTTCTCCCGCAGCTCCCGGGCCACAGGACCGAAGATGCGGGTACCCCGTGGATCCTTGGCCTCGTTGATCAGCACCACCGCGTTCTCATCGAACTTTATGTAGGAACCGTCCTTGCGGCGCCTCTCCTTCTTAGTGCGCACCACCACCGCCTTGACCACGTCGCCTTTCTTAACCGAACCACCGGGGGTGGCCGCCTTGACCGTGCCCACCACGATATCGCCCACATAGGCGTAACGGCGTCCCGAACCCCCCAGGACCTTGATCACCAGGAGCTCTCGGGCGCCCGTGTTGTCCGCTATCTTCACTCGCGATTCCGCCTGTATCATGATCTACCTCCGAATCGCGGACGGCAGCCGTGCTACTCAGCCCGCTCCACGATCTCCAGCAAACGCCAGCGTTTGGTGCGGGACAGTGGCCTGGTCTCCATGATGCGCACCACATCCCCCACCCGGCATTGGTTCTCCTCGTCGTGAGCCTTATATTTTTTGCTCCGCGTCACGATCTTCCCGTAGAGCGGATGCGGCATGCGGGTCTCCACCTTGACCACGATGGTCTTGTCCATCTTGTCCGAGACCACCGTGCCCAGGCGCACCTTCCTCCTGCTCGTTCTCTCCGCCATCCTCGGTCTACCTTCCTCTCAGCCGGATCAACCGGCTTCCTCACCCATCTCCATTTCCCGCATGATCGTGCAGATGCGCGCGATGTCCTTCTTGGTCTCCTTTATTCGCGCCGTGTTGTCCAGCTGCCCGGTGGCCGCCTGGAAGCGCAGGTTGAAGAGCTCTTCCTTGGCCTCCCGGAGTTTCTCCAATAGCTCCTCGTAGCTGTACTGGCGCAGTTCTCTGGCTTTTACCATCTCACTCACCACCCATGGTCACCCGCTTCACAAAACGGCATTTCATGGGCATCTTGTGGGCGGCACGGCGCATGGCCTCCTGGGCCACGTGCTCAGGTACCCCGGAGAGCTCGAACATCACCCGCCCGGGTTTGACCACCGCGACCCAGTGGTCCGGGTTGCCTTTACCGCTTCCCATACGCGTCTCGGCGGGTTTCTTGGACACGGGCTTGTCCGGAAAGATGTTGATCCAGACCTTACCGCTCCTTTTCACATGTCTGGTGATGGCCACTCTGGCCGCCTCGATCTGACGTGCCGTCACCCAGGCTGGTTCCAGGGCCTGTAGGCCGTAATCCCCGAAGTGGACCTCGGTCCCTCCTTTGGAGCGACCCTTCATACGACCCCTCTGCACCTTGCGGTGCCTGATCTTGCGAGGCATCAGCATGTGCTTCAGACCTCCTGCTCGTATTCGTATTCCTCGTCCATCTCCTCCTCGAAGGCTTCCCCCTCCGGCGGAACATCCTCGAGAAACTCCGGCTCCTCCTCGCCGATGGCGGCCACCTCGGGCGTTACGACCGTACGTCGCGCTTCCTCCGGGGATCTCTCTCGCAAGCGGCGATCGGGCTCGCCGATGAGCCCCTTATAGATCCATACCTTTACCCCGATCACCCCGAAGGTGGTACGGGCTACGCAGAAGCCGTAATCGATGTCCGCCCTCAAGGTCTGGAGGGGAACTCGGCCTTCACGGTACCATTCCGTGCGGGCCATCTCCGCTCCGCCCAGCCTCCCGGCGCAGGAAACCTTAATCCCCTTGGCCCCGGCGCGCATGGCGTTCTGCACGGCCCTCTTCATGGCTCGGCGGAATGAGACCCTACCCTCCAACTGCTCGGCAACGTTCTGGGCCACCAACAAGGCGTCCAGCTCGGGCGTGTCTATCTCCTGTATGTTCACCTGGACGTCCTTGCCGGTCATGGCGGAGAGGTCTCGCTTTATACGGTCCACCTCCGCCCCCCGGCGGCCTATCACTATACCCGGCCGGGCGGTGAAGATGTCCACCTTGACCCGCTTGGAAGTACGTTCGATCTCCACCCGAGAGATGGCCGCCCGCTTCATGTGCTCCTTGATGTAGCGGCGGATGGCCAGGTCCTCCTGCAAAAGCTCGGCGTAATCCCTGGTGGCGAACCACCGGGATTTCCAGTCGTAGATCACTCCCAGGCGGAAACCGTACGGATGAACCTTCTGACCCACGCCTTCTTCATCCTTTCCTTCGCGATGCGGAACGCCTTCTTGCGCCGCGGCGTTTCCCTCTCTCCTGCAAGCCCTCCCTCTCGGCCAGGATCACGGTGATGTGGCTGGTGCGCTTGCGGATACGGGTAGCCCTCCCCAGGGCCCGCGGCCTCCACCTCTTCAGGGTCGGCCCCTCGTCCACATAGCAGTTGAGAACCACCAGATCCTCGGCCCGCAGGCCGTTGTTGTTCTCCGCGTTGGCCACTGCGGATTCCAGCACCTTGCCTACAAGGCGCGCCGCGCCTTTGGGGGAGAACCTTATGATGTAGCGGGCTTCCTCCAGGTCCTTTCCCCTTATCTGGTCGGCAACCTGGCGCACCTTGTAGGGCGATACCCGCACGTAACGGGCCACGGCCCGTACCTTGACCACTCCTTCATCCACTTCGGCCATGATCCATCTCCTGCCTCGTCATGGGCCTTACTTCAGGCGAGTGGGTCTCTCGTGGGCATGCCCATGCTTGGTCCGACGCCGGGTGGGGGCGAACTCTCCCAGCTTGTGGCCCACCATGTTCTCGGTGATATACACCGGGACATGCCTCTTCCCGTCGTACACGGCTATGGTGTGTCCCACCATCTCCGGGAAGATGGTCGAGCGGCGAGACCAGGTCTTGATGACCCTCTTCTCGTTGCGCCTGTTCAGGTCCTCGATCTTGAAATAGAGCTTCTCATCCACGTAAGGGCCCTTCTTCAACGACCTGCCCACGGTTTACCTCCCTACCTAACCGGTCTTCCTGCGGCGGACGATGTACTTGTTGGAAGGCTTGTTCTTCTTGCGCGTGCGGTACCCCAGGGTGGGCTTACCCCAGGGGGTAACCGGGTGGCGCCCGGCGGAGGATTTGCCCTCGCCGCCGCCGTGGGGATGGTCCACGGGGTTCATGACCGTGCCCCTGACCGCAGGCCGCCGACCTTTCCACCGACCGCGACCCGCCTTGCCCTCGTTGAGCAGCTCGTGTTCCACGTTCCCCAATTGGCCTACGGTGGCCCGACAGTTTATGCTCACCAGGCGCACCTCGCTGGAGGGGAGCCTGATGTGCGCGAATTCCCCTTCCTTGGCCAACAGCTGAGCCGCTCCTCCCGCAGCACGCACCATCTTCCCGCCCGCCCCCGGCTTGAGCTCTATGTTGTGTATGGTCGTCCCCACGGGAATCGCCGAAAGGGGTAGGGCGTTGCCCGGCTTGATGTCGGCGTTCGGACCGGACATGACCCGGTCGCCCACCTTGAGCTTGAGGGGGGCCAGGATGTACCGCTTTTCCCCGTCCTCGTAATGCAGAAGTGCTATGCGGGCGCTGCGGTTGGGGTCGTACTCGATGGCCACTACCTTGGCCGGGACGTTGTCCTTGTCCCGCTTGAAGTCTATGATGCGGTAACGCCTTTTCACCCGGCCTCCCTTATGGCGGGTGGTAATCCTACCCTTATTGTTACGGCCCGCCTTGTAGTTAAGGGGGGCCAGGAGGCTCTTCTCCGGCTCCTTCTTGGTTATCTCCGAGAAATCGGAGACGGTGGTGAACCGGCGTCCCGGCGAGGTCGGCTTATATCTCTTAATACCCATGTTCTACCATCCTGTCCGTCTCAACCCAAGGGTCCCTCGAAGAACTCTATGTTGTATCCGGGGGCCAGGGTGACCACCGCCTTCTTCCGCGCCGCGGTACGACCGGAGGTCCAACCCCTCCTCCTGGGCTTGGGCGGAACCTTGATGGTGTTCACCCCGGTCACCTTGACGTTGAATATCTGCTCCACTGCCTGCCGGATCTCCGTCTTTCTGGCCTTAGGGTGCACCTCGAAGGTGTACTTGTTCCGGTCCAACAAGTTGTAACTCTTCTCCGATATGACCGGCCGGAGAATGACGTCACGCGGATCCTTCATCTTGCACCCCCTCCTGCAGCCTCTCCAACGAAGCTCGGGTGAAGACCACTCGATCGCTGCTGAGAACGTCGTAAGTGTTGAGATGATCCACCCGGATCACCTTGACCAAGGGCAGGTTGCGCATGGACTTCTCCACGTTCTCGTCTTCCCCGGGCAACACCAGGAGCACCTGGTCATCCACTCCGAGATTCCGGAAGATGGATGCCGCCAGCTTGGTCTTGGGCTCGGAGAAAGTGAAATCCTCGAGTACCATGACCCTGTCCTCTACGGCTCGGGCGCTCAGGGCGGAACGGAGGGCCAGCCGGCGAACCTTGCGGTTCACCTTGAAGCTGTAGTCCCGGGGTTGGGGACCGTGCACCGTCCCTCCCCCCCTCCACAGAGGCGAACGGATGGAGCCGGCCCGGGCCCTCCCGGTGCCCTTCTGCCTCCAGGGTTTGCGTCCGCCACCGCTGACCGCGCTGCGGTTCTTGGTGGATGCCGTCCCACGTCGAGCCGCCGCCAGTTGGCTGCGCACCACGAAGTGCATGACGGGTATGTTTATCTCGCACCCGAAGTAGTAGTCGGAGAGCTGTATCTCTCCCGTCTTGTTCCCTTCCAGGTCATAGACCGGAACCGATTTCATGGCCCACTCCATGTACAAAACCTCAGGTCAGAACGTGTGCTTTCCTGCTTCGCTGCCTGCGCCCCTTCACCGATTCCCGGATGAGCAAGAGCCCTCCCTTGGGTCCGGGAACGCTTCCCTTAAGAAGGAGCAGGTTGCGCTCCGGCTTTACGTCCACCACCTCCAGATTGAGGGCCGTCACTCGCTCCCCCCCCATACGCCCCGGCATGCGCGACCCACGGAAGACGCGGGAAGGCGTGGCGCACGCACCGATGGAGCCGGGCGCGCGGTGGAAATGGGCCCCGTGTGAAGCGGGTCCTCCGCCGAAACCGTGGCGCTTGACCACTCCGGCGAAACCCTTCCCCTTGGACCTCCCGGTCACATCCACCTTTTCACCCTTGGAGAAGATGCTCACGGTGATCTCCTGACCTACCTGGTACGCGCCGGGGTCGTCCACCCTGATCTCCGCCAGGTGACGGAGGGGCTCCAGTCCCTTGCTCTGGAAATGGCCGCGCAGGGGCTTGTTCAGCTTCTTCTCCCTCACGGAGCCGAATCCCAGCTGCACCGCGCCGTATCCCTCTTTGTCCACCGTCTTGATCTGGGTGACCCGGCAGGGTCCGGCCTCCACCACGGTCACCGGGACGATCCTGCCGTCCTCGGTGAATATCTGGGTCATGGCGATCTTTCTTCCGATGATTCCCTTCAATTCCTCCACCTCTTCACGGCACGTCGACGTCTCCTCGTCCGGCCTTCCGCGTCCACTCCGGAGATCACAGCTTGATCTCGATGTCCACGCCTGCGGGCAGGTCCAAGCGCATCAACGAATCCACCGTCTTGGGGGTGGGATCGAGTATGTCGATGAGACGCTTGTGCACCCTCATCTCGAAATGCTCCCGCGAATCCTTGTTCACGTGCGGGGAGCGTATCACGCAATAGACGTGCTTCTCCGTGGGCAGGGGCACGGGCCCGGAGATGGAGGCCCCCGTCCGCTTGGCCGTCTCCACGATCTGCTTGGCCGAACGGTCGATAACCTCGTGGTCGTACGCCTTCAGCCTTATCCTTATCTTCTGTTTAGGCTTGGCCATAGTTCGCGAACCTCGCAGGGATTTATCACCTCAGTATCTCGATCACCCTTCCCGCCCCCACCGTGCGGCCGCCCTCGCGGATGGCGAAGCGCAGTCCCTCCTCCATGGCGATGGGGGAGATGAGCTCCACGTTCATCTCCGTGTTGTC
>JACVJF010000025.1 GCA_015711855.1 Candidatus Solincola quzhuomuensis
CGAGGGCCCGGCGCGGCTCCACTCGCTCGTCGGAGTGCCTCGTCTTCTTCGGTTCGGTTCTACCACCACCACTCTTAAAATATACGGCACCGACAGTAGGGGAAGTCCCTGAGCCGATGCCGAGATTGGAGTGGAGGCGTGGCGATCCTTATGCCGGGAGCGCTTTGCGGGGAACAAGTTCCCGCCCTCCTCGCGTGCAAATCCCCTATAGCGAAAAGCCCTTCGGGTCGACTCCAAGATCCGCGAGCCGGGGGAAAAAGATCTCGGGACCCATCAATTAAGGGTCAGGACACGTGGCAGAACGGCACGTCGCGGTTTACGGCTCAGCCGACGGAGGTGATACCACCGACTTCCAAGAATATTAGGGTGACCTGCCTGCGCCTCGCGGAGAGTATTTTCCGGAAGGAGGGGTCGTAATGAGTTTTCGACTCCGCGTTTTACCCGGAGGTAAAAGCCTCGCACCGTTGGCTATCATGGCGGCTTTTGCACTGCTGGCATTTCTTTCCGGTTGCAAGAAAAACGAAGAGAGCCTACCCCGCACCCCGACCGAAGAGGTCGAGGAAACCGCCGAGGCCGTAGGGGATACAAACGGGGCAGCAGAAACCGGTGGAGAAGCCGGGAAGTCTTTTGAGGCCGAAGAGGGTTTCGGATACGCGGATACCTCCGGGGGCACGGAAGAGGTGATGGTCCTCAAGGATATCCGCTTCGGGGACCACGGTACTTACGAAAGGGTGGTCCTCGAGTTCGCCCCCCAGGCTTACCACCCCCGGAGCGGTAACCCGCGGTTTGCGGTACGCTACCTCCGCTCGCCCTACGTGGATGAGGAGGGCAATTCCACGGACCTCGGAGGCCCCTATCTCCTGGAGATACGCTTCAATGCGAACAAGGCCGATCTGTCCGATCCCGAGGGGGAGGTGGTCAGGGTCTATACGGGGCCCGATGCATTCTCTCCCGGCCTTACCGTCATCTCCCTGGCGAAGATGGTGCCCGCCCACGAGCACAACAGCTTAGTCCTCCTCATCGGCCTCAGGGATCATACACCATTCCGGGTGCAGGAGTTGCTGGAGCCTCCGCGCATAGTCGTGGACGTGAGAAAGCGGTGACCTAAGCTTCCGCCGACTTCCTCTTCCGGTAGGCAGCCAGGTAACGACGGGCGAACCTGTCCTTGCCCAGGATGAGGTCCGCCGCCAAGACGTAGGGGCGCACTCGGGCCACGTCCACGATAAGAGAAGTGGCACCGGCGAGGACGGCCATGGCCGCGAAGCTTCCGTTGATGACCTCGCGATCCGGCAGCCCGAAGGACACGTTGCTGGCGCCCAAGACCACGTTGACCCCTAACTCCTCCCTCACCCTCCTGATGGACTCCAGCACCACCTTGCCCGAGGAGGCTTCCGCCCCCACCGAGAGCACCAGGCAGTCGATGACCACGTCCTCGCGAGGTATTCCCTCCGCCTCGGCCCGCTCCACGATCCGCCGGGCGATCTGTACCCTGCGCTCGGCGTCGCCGGGTATCCCCTCTTCGTCCTGCACCAACCCCACCACGGAAGCCTCGTACCGCCTGACCACGGGTAGTACGGCCGCAAGGGAGCGTTCCTCCCCGGTCACCGAGTTAACCAGTGCCTTTCCCCGATACGCCCCCAAGGCTGCCTCCAGGGCTCGCGGATCGGTGGTGTCAATGCATAGGGGAAGGTCCACCTCCGCCACTACCGCCTCCACCACCCTGGGGAGAAGCTCCACCTCATCCAAGCCGAAAGCCCCCACGTGCACGTCGAGGACGTCGGCGCCGGCCTCCGCCTGCTCGAAGGCTTCCTTCCGTATCGCCTCCATGTCCCCGGAGCGCAAAGCTTCCTGCAGCCACTTCTTCCCCGCGGGGTTTATCCTCTCCCCTATGAGCACCGTGGGGCGTTCTCCTCCGATGACCACTTCCCTGGTCGCGCTGGAAATCCTGGTCTCCATGATGCGCACCTCCGCTACCGCTACATCAACATATCCCGCATTCCTCGGCCGCCTCGATCATGTCCGCACGTTCTCCGGCCTAACGTCGTCCGGCACCGCCCCAGTCGTCATGATATACCATACGTCCCCGGCCGCGTTGTCGAAGAGCCCGCGGGCGTCCATCTTGATCCGGTAGGGGTTCATTTCCTTCCGATTCTTTCCTTCCATAATCCGCGCCTCCGCTTTCTATACCGGGCTTCCAATTCATCACCAGGAAACGCTGGGACAGGGCCGTTCCCTCTACGGGGTCCTTGCCGTGGGCATCCTCTCCGGTTCATCTCCTGATACCCTCGCTGGTCCGGGCGCCGCCGATCATTATCTACACCTTGTCCCGCGGGCCCGTTACCTTACCGCCTCCGTCCTCTGCTTTATGGAACGAAATGTCTTGGCGAGAAAGCCTTAAATATCACCGGCCACCGTTCCCATCACCTTACCCGACCGCCCGGTCTTCACCTCCCGGGACCGTTCCTCGTCCAGGTCCACCTGCGCGGAACCGGTTCCTTGTCCGTACCGAACGCCTCCCTGCCTTGCTCAAGCCGTAGGCACACCCATCGGCATCAACCTCATCTCAGAGCGACTTCTCGGGCAACATCCCCAACTCCCTCATCCTGTCCTTTAAAAAGGGAGCCATCTCCGGGCTCCTCTCCAGTGCCTCTCGGACTACCTTCTCCGGATCCAGAGACACGTAGAAACCGGAATCGCTTGCGCCCTCCGGGTCCAGGGCTTGCTTTATCTCCCGCAGGCGGTGGTGGTATCCGCCGATAAGCGGGCCGAACAGTTCGGGGCCTATGGCCCCCATGGCGAATCCCAAACCGGGTCCCATGTTGTGCCTGACGGTCTCCAAAAGGGTCCCGGCCAGATATTCTCTGGCGCTTCGCATCATCTCCGGACTGCGCGGATCGTAAAGGTAAAGTTCCTCCTGATGGCCGAAAGCCGTACTTCCCTCGTAGATGCCGCCCCAGGCGTTGTCCGCCAAGTCGTCGATTAAATCTCCCCTCTCGATGAAGCCGGCCTTCAGCTCCGCGGCCACCTCCGCCTGCTGGACGGCATGATCCCAGGCTTCCAGCGCGCCGAACGAGGTGTTGAAGCTGCCTCCTCGGCGGAAGACGAGCGGGGGGAGAGAAACGCGCACGAACCCCCAGACCATAGCCTGGTGGAGTGGGGGCACGGCCCCTAAGTCCAGACACAATCCGCCCGTATCCTCGACGATCTTTTTGAGAACCATCTTCTGATAGCAAAACTCCTCCTCCGAGGCGGCGGCGATGAGGAACTGAAACGCGTAACGTTGGGAAAGAAGCGCCTGCCGCAGGTTCTTGTTCCTCACTACCCTCGCCGCCAGGCGAGGCGTCAAGGCGGAGAGCAGGGCTCCCGTGGAGTTCTTGCAGTGCATATAGCCGATCTCTGAGCCGGCGATGCGGTATGCCGCTTCGGCATAGGAGCGCCGGTCGGGAAAAGCGCAGATGTAGAGGCGCATGGTATCCGGGAGTGCGGCCTCGGTGTCCATGAGCGTCCCTCTCACTTCCACGCATGGCGGCCCCGCCCACGGGAAGAGTTTCACCGCACACGCGGTAAATATTCCCAGCCCGCCGCAACAGCCCATGTATCCGCGCAGTACGCCACGCAGGCTGGGTCCCGGCCCGTCCCCGCTGAACCATCCTAGCCCGCTTCCCGGGCTTCCCACCCTCAGGACCTCTCCGTCCGGCAGGACCCACTCCACGCCCAGGAGATTGCGCGCGCTGTAGCCGGTGGTCAAGCCCGACCACCCGTACCCGCATAGAGAGGTGGCGCTGGCCAGAGGGGAGGTCCCCGAGCCGGCGCCGATGATATGGCAGTTGAGCCCCCGCTTCATCGCCTCCGCCTGCAGCTGGGCGCAACTCACGTAAGGTTGAACGACGGCGTACATGTTGCGCTCGTCGATCTCCAGGATGCGGTCCATCCTCCTCAGGTCCACCTGGACCACATCCTCCCCGCTGACCATGTTCCAGATGCCCCAGCCGGTACTCATGGCCTTGAACCTCAGGCCGTGCCTCCGGCATATCCTAACCACCGCCTGTGCCTCTTCCGTGCTCGCCGGAAGCACCACGGCCGCCGGCCTAAAAGGGCACCAGCTGCTGGTCTGCCCCACCACCTCGGCGAAGGGCTGCCAAGCATAACCGTCAAGGACGGCGGGCTCACGGGACACGTTTTCCGGACCCAAGGCCTCCGCCAATTCCCGCAAAGCTTTTTGGCCCAACATATCCTCTCGCCTCACACCGTCGTGCGGGACGATCAGCGAGTCCACCGCCTTCGCGGCGCCGGGGCGACCCCCATCCTCGTCTGCCACTCACTAACCCTTTCTCCCCCAAAACCGGGTCTTCAAAACGGCTTCAAAAAAGAGCAAAACGCATATCACCCTTCCGGACGTGCGCCTGGTCTTTCCGATAAGGTCCTTTTCCGATTAGGAAAGGTCGCGGTACCGACAACTCGTCATGGCAGCACAAGCAAAAACCCAGGATGAAGGGTCAACCTCTCCACCTTAGACACCAAAACGCTTTGACACTCGTCTCTGTCCATCCTACACTTTTAAGAAGAGTCTCGGTGCGATCTCGGTAAATATCCCGGAGGATTGGCCTACCATCGGACATCGGAGGAAAGATATGGAAATCAGAACCTCGGACCGTTTTCCCGGCGTGGAATGGGTGGGAGACCCCGGCGAGTTCATACGGGTGGACGAATCCAAATGCGACGGGTGCGCCAACTGCGTGCGGGTTTGTCTGGCGGAATGTTTCGAGATAAGGGAGAAAAAAGCCCGGGTGAGGACCCTCGCCGAATGCATGGAGTGCGCCGCTTGTTGGTACGTCTGCGACAAAGAGGCCATCCTCTTCTCCTGGCCGCCGGGCGGGACGGGGTTCCGCACCAATTGGGGGTGATCCGCCACAACCATGGTAGACTACGACGTCGTAGTGGTGGGATCCGGGTTCGGGGGTCCGGTTGCCGCCCGGAAATGTGCCGAGGCCGGCCTGGACACTCTGCTCCTGGAAAGGTCCGAGGTACCCGGCGAGAAAGTGGTCTCCGGTCTGGTCATCCCCTTCTATGGTTTCACCTTCGGTCCCGATTTTATCCGCGAGGGTAACCCTCCCCTAGAGAGGCCCATCTGCAAGGTGGTCAACCGTTTCGTCCGCGACGGCGAGATCTACGCCACCGACGCTACCTTGCGGGTGCCCAAACCCCTAGCCCTGGGATACGCCGCTTACTGCAAGCCCTTCTGCACCTGGCTGGCGGACAAAGCCGTTGAAGCCGGGGCGGAGCTCCGCACCTCCACCACCGCCGTGGAGCCCATCCTGGAGAAAGGCGCGGTGAGGGGGGTGATCACCGACAAGGGGGAGGAGATACGTTGTCAGGTTCTCATCGACGCCGGGGGGACCCAGAACCGGCTGGCCCTCCAGGCAGGCTTGCGCCGCAAGTACCTCCCGGAATCCCTGGAGCTATACATGATATGGGACTTCGAGATGGCCAAGGAGGACGTGGACGAGACCTTCGGACTCTCCATGGAGTTCTTCCATGCTTTCCCGGAGGAGGGCATAGGCGCCCCTTTGGGATATGGCTCAACGCTTTATATCTTCACCTACCGGGAGAGCATCCATCCCGGACTGGGCCAGTTCCTGGTCACGAGGGGAGAGATACCTAACGCGGCCAAGCTGCTTCCCAGATACTTCGAGAACTTCCAGGAAAAGGTAACACGCTGGAAGCGGGACATCGCACCCAAGGTGAGGCTGCGGGCGGTCACCTGGGACGTCTGCCCTATCTACGCCGGTTTGATCCCGGAGACAAGGAACATGCCCGTTTTCGGCGACGGTATCCTCGTCATCGGCGACGCCGCCGGGTTCGAGGCCTCCGCCTTCGGTGACGGGGTGCCCAGCGCCTGGTTCTCCGCGGAACTGGCCGCCGAGGTGGCTGTCGAGGCGGTGAGAAAAGGCGACAGCTCACGCTCCGCGCTTCACCAATACGAGAGAAGGGTTAAAGAGCATCCCTACATAACCTGGATAATAACCGACTGGCGGAGGTGGGACCTGCGCAAGATCCTGGTTTCGAGAAGCGAGGCGGACCTTCGGCGCATGATTCGCGACCACTGGGGCATCGGCGCCTTCCGCTACCGTTACAGCGGCCGACCCCTGGCAAAAGCGGTACGCGAGGCCCTGCGTCGCGACCCCCGCGCTCCACTCAAGTGGATGGAGATGTTTTCCAGATACTACCGCAACTGGGAGGAAAACCGCTTTGACCCGCTATCCGAGTCTGGACGCTACACCCGCCCACTTGCCGGGAAGACCCATTTACAGCCCGATATTTAGTCGCACTGCTTGCAAAATGGGGCTGATCGGCTATCATTGGCCTATGAACAATTAACCCTTAAATTGTTCATGGAGGGAGACACGAAAGCACTGCCGCTCACAGATCAGCACGCCGTCACGCTTCTTTCCAGCAGGGGATTGCCGAGGGGGGATTAGGATGGGCATCGTACCGGATAAGTTCAGGCTTCTTCTCGACCGCGACCTGACGCTTTCCAACTTTTCCCTGAAGCTCGCGGAAATGCGGGGCGACAAGACCATGTCCGTTCTTCATGAACCCCTACGCTACCGTGATTTTCCGCTGAAACGCGTGAGCTATCCGGACGCCGCCCGGTTCGCCTACCGGGTCAGCTCCTTCCTGCGCGAGATAGGGGTTAAGCCGGGCGAGAGGGTAGCCCTGTGCACTTCCAACAACGCCGACCTTCCCATGTCCATCATGGGGACCATAGCCGCCGGGGCGGTGGCTGTCCCCCTCAATTTCATGCTCAAGGCGGAAGAGATGCGCTATATAGTGGAGAATTGCGGGGCGGAGACTTTGATCGCCGACCCCGAGGTCTTCGCGGGCAACATCCGCAGGCAGGAAAAGCTCCCTTCCATCAAACGCTGGGTGATGGCCGGACCGCGCGAGGAATGCCCGTCCGGCTTCATCTCCTTGGACGAAGGCCTCAGCGGCGTAGACGAGGCATCGCCCGCGGAAGTGGATCCTGACCAACCGGTGGCCATCTTCTACACCTCGGGGACCACCGGCTACCCTAAGGGAGCGGTTATGTCCTCCCGCAACCTGATCACCGCTCAGAAGATCGCCGCGGCCGTCCTTCCCGTAGGACCCCGCAGTAAAGGGCTCTACTGCCTGCCCACGGCGCACGTGATGGGCTTTGGATGCATCATCATGGGCTGTTGCATAGGCATGGAGGCCTATTACATGCGCCACTTCTCGCCTCGTGAAGTGCTGGAGGCCATCGTGCGGGAGAGGGTCAACCTCTTCGTGGGGGTCCCGGCCATGTACGCCATGATGCTCGCCGAGGGCATCGACAAGTATGACCTCTCCAGCATAAGGATGTTGGGAAGTGCGGCCGACGCCATGCCCGAGGAACTGGTGGAGACCTTTCGCAGGAAGGGTTCCTTCATCAGGATAGGCCCCTTCCGAACGGGAGCCCTCTTCGCCGAGGTCTACGGCATGGTGGAACTGGCGGGTACGGCCACCCTGAAGATGGCCCTGCCCGGCGTAAAGTACCCGCGGGGATGCGTGGGCTGGCCCGTATGGCCGGTGCGGGTGCGCATCCTGGACGAGTACGGTAACGTGCTCCCTCCCGGAGAGGTGGGGGAAGTGGCCGTTTCCGGCCCCGGGGTCACCGGGGGGTATTGGAACGACCCCGAGGCCACTCGGGAGCTGATAAGCGACGGGTGGTTGCGCACCGGCGACATGGGGAAAAAGGATCGCCTGGGACGACTGTACTTCGTGGACCGCAAGAAGGACGTCATCAAATGCGGCGGTTACTCCGTGTTCTCCGTGGAGGTGGAGAAGGAGGTCCTGGGCCATCCTGCGGTGGCCGACGCCGCCGTGGTGGGCATACCCCACCCCCTTAAAGGGGAGGTGCCGGTGGCCGTGGTGACCCTCAAGCCCGAGGCACAGGTCGGGGAGGAAGAGATCCTTTCCTGGTGCCGAGAACACATCGCGGGCTATAAATGTCCGCGTGCGGTGCGGATAATCCCCCCGGAGGAGATGCCTTACGGAGCCACTTTGAAGATACGCAAGCTGGAGCTCCGCCGGAGGTTTGCCGACATCTTCGAAAAAGCACGCACCACCGTCTGAAAGACACGAATCTGCGCCACGACCGGCCCACCTCCTCTTGAGGCGGTCGTGCTCAACGAGCACCCCGATGTCCTTTCCGGGTCTTTCCTGTATGCTATACGTGCCGCAGATAATGCCCGTTCCCATGCCGGTCTACGGGAGCAAGTATGATAGAGGAAATAGCCAAAGGCCTGTATCTGGTCAACGGAGCGAACGGTGGTCGCTTCCCTTGGTGCCATTCCGTGCTGGCCGTGGGCGATCACACGGTGCTTTTCGATACGGGCTGCGGAGTAGAGGCTGCGTGGGAGGTGGAGCGGTGCTTCCCCGTGGAAGTGGTGGTAAACTCCCATACGCACATAGACCACTTTTCCGGAAATCACCTCTTTGCCGGACGCGAACTGCGGGTGCCGGAGATGTTCGCCGACATCCTGCCCGACCTGGAAAAGATGTCCATCCGTCTGGCGGGAGGCGGAGAACCGGCCCGAGAATGGCTCCGCCTGGCCCGGGTTATCCTGAGCCACGAACCCGTGCCGCCTACGGGGACCTTCCGCGAGGGCGACCTCGTAGATGTAGGAACCGCACGATATTGTGCCCTGCACACCCCTGGCCATACTTCGGATCATTTCTGCTTCTGGGACGAGGAGCGGGGGATACTGCTCTCCTTCGACATCGACCTGACCCGTTTTGGACCCTGGTACGGGCACGTGGAGTGTGATCTGGGTCAGTTCCGCGCTTCCCTCAAGCGCATCCTCTCCCTGAAGCCCAAGGTTGTCGTCTCCTCCCACAGAAAGCCCGTAAGGGAGAACATCGAGGAAGAGATCAAGAAATTTGCGGCCGTCCTCGACGAAAGGGACCGCCTCATCCTGGAGTTGCTCGAAAGCGGGTCCGCCACCCCAGAGGAATTGGCAAAATCATCACCCATCTACGGAGTGAGGGATTCCGGGTTCGCCCTAGCCCATTACTTCGAGGCGCGCATGATCGAGAACCACCTGGAGGATCTGGAGAAAAGAGGGCTGGTAAAAAAACTGGAAGACGGCTCTTATCGCCGTATTTAAACAACTTAAGGGGTCGTATCTTCAATCTTCGGTTGCCCAGCAAACCCTTCGGTTCTCATCGGCGCCGCGGCGGCGGTCGATATCGCTAGTCGTATCTTCAATCTTCGGTTGCCCAGCAAACCCTTAGTGAACCGCCTATATAATATGTGCAGGAATATAGGCATTTCCTGATCTTGAGACGAAACAACGAGTTATCGAATATGTAAAAGCCTAAAGGCATACCGAATATCAAGATACGACCCCAATGTTGATGTAGTGAAACAGCACACTTGCTACCGTTTTTTTGGGGCCTCGTCTAGACTAATGGATCGTACCTTCGATTGGCCTTTAAGCCTCCTGCGGACAAAATCTATGGCTATACGAGATGTGGCGTTTGCAGGAGCCTAAAGGCATACCGAAGACCGAAGATCGAAGACACGACCCCAATATTTAAATCCCGTACTTTCTTTTTAGGAGCGCTTGAGCGCCGCCCCGGGCACAGGAAATCAGATCTTTATACGTCTTTTCCACGGTCTTCGAGAATTCCCTGTTTATCCTCTCGGCTAATTCGCTGACGTTCCAGCTCGCCAGGCGCATGGAAGAATATTCGCCCTTCCTCACCATATCACCCGGAACGATGATCCATCCCTCGGCGATGCAATGTGGCAGCGCAAGAACAGCGAAATAGGGCTCGTAGCCGTCGACCTCGTGCCTGGTCCTCAATCCCTCCACGTCCTTTTCCCCGATGTCTACCCTGTCTCCCTGACAGGTCTTTACCTCGAAAGACATCTTTCGTCCACTCTCTTCGCAGAGAACATCGATGTCCACCCCCTGCACGGCGCGCTCCTCGGCCAGCTTGTAACCGATCTCCACGAAGGTGAGCGCCAAGAGCTTTTGGACCACCTTCCCGAACTCCCTTTCGTGCCTCTCGCGGATCTCTTCGAGCTGCCTTCCCGCCTTAAAGCTCAGACCCATTTCCTTTGTCCCTCATTCCCGCACAATGCTTGGGCCATTTTGAGGACCCCATTCTCCCAACCGATAGATCACTTTGGCCTTGGCGACTTCATCCTGTAATGCCTGAAGCAGCTCCCCGTCCATGGTGGCCAAAAGCACCTGTCTTTCCGAGGCGACCTTGTCGATTAGGCGGGCCAACCGCCTCTTCTGCTCCACGTCTAAGCTCTGGGACGGATCGTCGAGGATAACGAAAGAAGGCCCATACTCGTGAGAAGCACCTCCTCCAAGGGCCAGGAAGATGCTGAGGGCAGCGCAGTTCATGTCCCCTTGGTTGAAGAAGTTGACCACTTTTTCCGCATCCCCATCGCTCGACGCGTAGACCTCGTTGTCCTCTGGGTCGATGGTTATGCTCTCGAAGTCGGGCCTCTCCACCAGCATCCGGTAATATTCCTTGATGCGTCCTTCCGCTTCCTCCAATCTCTCTCGCACCTTCTCCTTGAGCACCGCCTCCATGGCTCCCCTCGACCTATCCACCGCGTCCAGCATGCGGTTTAGCCTGTCGCGGGCTTGGTTCATGGATTTCCATTCCGGGGAATCGGATATGGTGCGGATGTTCTCTATCCTCCTCTCGGCTTCCAGAACCCCATGGACGATGCCCGCCCGCTCGAGAGTCTCCTCCACGGAGAGGATGTCCTCGTTGTAGCGTTCAAGCACTTTCCGTGCCTCTTCAAGTCCCTTCTCGATCTCCGCCAAATTATCCCTCGCCAATTTTCTCGCGTCATCGGCATCGGTGACGGTTATCCCCAGGAGTTCTCCGATGCTCTCTCGCAAGGATCTCTCTTCCTCCTCAGCCTCGGGAATCTTTCTTTCCACCAGTTCCTCAAGATGCCTTATATCCTTTTCCAGCTTTCTTGCCTTTTCGGAGAGGTCTCTGCTTTCCTTTTCCAATGCTTGCCCCTCCTCGCCTATCTCCTCTTGGACAGCCCGGAGGCGCTCCAAGAGCTCCTCCGGGAAAATCTCCTGTTCACAGGCGGGGCAAGGAATTCGAGATCTCTTGTCCTCCAGTTCGGATAGATAATCGATGGTCGCCGCGATCACCGGGAGGCGCGCGTTTATCTTCTTCAACCGTTCCCCGATCTCCCTGCGTTTGGCACCGTACTCGTTCCGGAGAGCTTGCAGGGCCTTCAGGTCTCCTTGCTTCTCCAGCTCCGTCTTCTCTTTCCTCAGGTCTTTCAATGCCTGTGTTTTGCTCTCATATTCAGCCATGGCCGTGCTCAGCCGTTCGCGCAGGTCCATGAGCTCTCTCTGGGACACCGCTCCCGGGTTCTCGCTGCGCAGTCTGTGTATGATTCTTTTTGCCTCTTCCTTAAAGTCCTCATAGGCCTCCGGGTCCCGCAGGGGTTTTATCTCCGGCACTCCGATGTCCGCCCTCTGGGCGAGGGAATCCAACAGATTTACAACTTCGTCGGACAAACCGACGAGCATCTCCTCGGTGAAATCTTCCTCCCTCAGCCCTTTTTGGATCCCCCTCCCCCGAAGGTTCTCCGCCTGTTCCTGGTAAGATTTAGACCTGGCCCCGAGTTCGCGTTCCAATTCCCGGTATATCTCTTCCGTTCTTCTTTCATAATCCTTCGCTCTGATTCTTTTCAGCGACTCGAAAAGGGCGCGAAGGTCGGAAACTCCCAGAAGTCGGTCGAGCGCCGCCCTCCGAACGGACGGATCGCTCACCACTATGTCCCTGATGACCTCCTGATGGAGGTAGACCAAGCTCATGAAATCTCGGGCTTCCAGCCCCAGGAATTTCCATAGGTCTACATCTTCTCTATAATCTCTGCCTTTTTCATCCACGAATGAAAACGTTTCCTCCTTCTTTTTGCCCGTCCTGCCCGATTCCCTCGCGACGACGATCTCGCCTTCCTCCGACGACATGGTCAACTCCACGCGCGCCGATGGGCACTTGCGGTTCACGACCAGCCATCCCCTCTTGCGCTCGACGATGCCGGTCGCGCCCTTTCCGGTTACCTCTTTCCCGTACAACGCCCACTCCAGGGCGTTCAGGGTGCTGCTCTTCCCGCTGCGGTTTCCCCCGAAAATAATGGTTACCGGGGCGGTGAGGTCCAGAGTTTTTTCCAGTTCACCGTAACCACGGAAGCCCCGGATCTTTACCTCCTTGAGCCTAAGACCTGGAGCCATTCCCTTCACCCGCCCCATATCATTTCACGAATATTGTCCGCCAAACCCTCGATCTCCTGCACGGCATCGTCGAGCCGCTTCTTTATCCGTTCGAAGACCCCTTCTGATAATCCCTCCTCGAGGCCCCTGTAGGCCTCGTCGATTATCTCGAGGGTTAGCTCGACGGTTTCCGCGTCCCCCGCGATTTCATTTATCCTCTGCTCGACAAGTAGCCTCTCTTCCATATGCCCTCTCCTCCCGAGCGGGTACGTTCGCCCATCGTGACTGATTGCAACAGGGTCAATATAACAGCATGCGATGACATGAAAAAAATAATGCCGTAAAAACCGGTAAAGCCCACAATCCCGTGTAAAGGCCACGTTCTCAAAGACAAAGGACTACATTGCACCTTTAAAAGAAAAAGGAAAGAACCGTTGATTTTCACCACAAGGACATGCCCCTTTTTGTCGACTCTACCGACTTGCCCCGCTTATGTTGACACATCGCCTTGAGAAGACGGTCTTTTCACCTAAATGATCAAGGAAGAAATTTTAGCCCGAGGGTGAGGGAATCCGGCCACTTGGGTGTAACAGATAATTCTTTTCCTCTCTCGGCACAATTTTTGGGCCTGACCGAGCTCAAAACCTCCTTTAGCGGGCGTGCGGTCCCCATCACCGAAAACATCCTTCCCGTCCTCGAGGCAAGGCGCAGGCGCATGGACCCCTCCCCCGGAGGGCCTGGTCTTTCCTTTCCAAGAGGGCACGCGCAAGGACCGGAGCGACCTCGTCATCCGGGAGTACGAACGCGCCCTGGATAGGCCGGAATCCTCCGTGTACGCTTCCACGACCTCAGGCACACCTTCGCCTCCTTGGTCATCGAGGGATGGGCCGACCTGCGGAGCCTCCAGGCGGTCCGGGGGCATGTGAGCTTCACCACCACCGCCACGTCTATGGCCACGTCTACGACATCCACCTGGAGAGGGTGGAAAGGGGGTGGGACTCGTCCTTCAGGGCGGATTCAAGGTCATCCGGCTACCCTAAAAGGAAGGGAAGGATGCACCTCACTGACCCATGGAAACCACTTCAGCGTCCAGAGTTTCGGGCTTATTTCGAGCCCGGAGAAGAGGCCGCCGGGAAAGAAGTAAAACCAGGTCTTCGGATTAGCCCTCTGACCTGGTCTTTTGGTGGTGGGCCCTGTAGGACTCGAACCTACGACCCGCGGATTATGAGTCCGCTGCTCTGCCGACTGAGCTAAGGGCCCTCGTCTCTTACCGCAATACAAATTATAGCACAAGGCCGAAATGCGAAGCCCCTAGTATGACTCGCAAAGGATACCCGCCGGGCTTCCATCAGCTCGCTCCATCGGGCTCGCCTTTTTCCGTCCCAGAGGAAGGGGGTGGGGGTGGCCCGGGAGGTATGGTCGGTGCCTCACCCGAGCCGGGCGGAGGCACGGTGGGCGGCAACGGTCCGGCGGGAGGTGCCGTCTTGAAAGCACCGGTCCCTCCGGCAGTCGGAGAGGGCGGATAAACTTCCGGACCGGTTCCGGAGTAGTTAGAGGAGGGCCCGGTCCCGGGCGCCCCGGGAGGTCTCCGCAAAAGGACGAGCATGACGACCACAAGGATTATCCCCAGCAGGAAGAGCGCGGCCACGCCGGCGATGACCAGCCAACCGAAATCCCGCGTCTCCTCCCTCTCCTCACCACCGGCTTCCGCCTTCAGCTGATCCTCCTCCAGTTCCTCACCGGCCTCCCCCAGCCCGGCGAGTAGCGCTTCGAGGGGCTCTCTTCCGGTAGCTTGAAGGATGTATACGTTTCTCCCCTCCTTCTTCAAGGCATGCATGTACCCTTCGGAAGACCATACTTCCCAAGCGCCCCTGGCTTCCTCCCTCCTCAGGCTGGACCGGAAGCGATCGCCGAGATAATCCGCATAGGCCCTGATGAACTCCCCGGTGTCCGCGTCGCTGTCCCAGGCGCAGAGCTGTACCAGCACCTTCCCTCCATCCCCATGGCGGTAATAATGGTAAATATTACCACCCCAACCGGCGGCCGCCTTCCCTGCGGCTCTTTCCCCGATATGGGGTTCGAACAGCTCGTAAAAATCGAACTCGCCCAGGACGTTCTCGTAGGCCAGCTCCCATCCCTCGCCCAGTTTTCCGCTGAGGTCTTCCAGCTGCAACGGAACGGGGTCCTCGCCTCCGAGGTACTTCTCGGGGTGGTATATCTGTTCGGTGCTCGTCGGCGGGTCCCGGAAAGCCTCATTGACCTCCTCGAACCCGCCTCTCTCATGAAGATAGCGGACGAAGTTGAGTCCTTCCTGATAGGGAAACAGCAAGCCGTCGCGTATGTACTGCGGGGCGCTGTCCAGGACCTCGCTGGAGAACTCCCCGCTCTCCCTCTGCATCTCCAGCATGTCCGAGGCGTCCATGTACCTTTGTAACCAGAGCTGCGAGGTGAGCATGGCATCCCCCTCCACCAGGCAGGTGGCGGCGAAGGCGGCGTCGTCGTCCGTTTCTTCCTCCGCTTCAGGGGGATCGTAAAAAGGCGGTCGCAGGAGGTCGAAGTTGCTGTCCTGGAGGAAGTGGGTCAGCTCGTGTGCCAGTATATACCGGTCCATGGCACTCATCCTCTGCTCCTCGGAGATGAGGAACAGGCGTTTATCCTGTGGGTCGTAGAACCCCGCGATCTGCTCGGTGTAGAGATCGATGTACAGTCTGTACAGGTCCAGGTCGGGCTGGATGAAGCCGAGCATGACCATGATCTCGGAGGCGGTGCGAATCTCCTCCTCCGGGTTCTCCTCCTCGAACTCCTCGATCATCTTCTCCCGGAGCTGATCCTGGTTCAGGTAATCCACGGGTACTTCGGAGCCGGCCCGCAGGTCCCTCATTCCCTGGACCTGCCGCAGGACCTCATCCACGGCCGAGCGGTCAACCTGCGCCGGGGAGAAAGCCACGCTCGTGAGAACAAGCAGGATCACAGCTGGAAAAAGAAGGTATCTACGCATATCGAGTCCTTTCCGCGATAGACCTCGTTGCTTCGTCCTCGACATCGCAGCCGATGAAAGGCGCCAGGAACATTCTACCTTAAATATGGACCCGGGAAGGGCAACGGTCCCTAAGGCAGCATTCTGCGCATCGGGGATTCCTCGCCCGGCATATCCTCCTCCCGTGCTCAATCAGGTTCAGGTGCAGCCTGAACTTTATGTCGGCGGGCACCGCTCGGTCCATGATCTCGTGGGCCTCCAAGCTGCCCGCGCGGGGAGGTATGAAGCCCAGCCTCTTCCCCAACCTGAAGATGTGGGTGTCCACGGGGAAGAAGGGGTGGCCGAGCTGGAAAAGGAGGAGCACGGAGGCGGTCTTCCGGCCCACGCCGGGGAGGCCCAGCAGGTAGGACATGGCCCCCTGGGCGTCCATCTCCCCGAGGGCGGCGAGGCAGTAAGTCCCGAAGTCCCTCCTCACCTTTTCCAGCAGGGTCTTGATGCGCTCTGCCTTCACCCGGGATATCCCACCCGGGCGGATGGCCTCCTCGATGTGCTCCACCGGCGCTGCGGCCGCCTCCTCCCAGGAGGGAAAGCGTTCTTTAAGGCGCCGGAAGGCTAGGTGGGAATTGGCGTCGTTGGTGTTCTGGGAGAGGAGGGTGTGGATGAGTCCGTCCAGGAGATGGTCGAAGCGGGGCTCCCATAGACGGTCGCCGTAACAGGCCCGAAGCCGCCTGTCGACCAGCCGGATCCCCGCCTTTCCTTTCACCGGCCGCGGTGTACGTGCACCTTCCGGCTTCCCGGATCCTGTCGATCTCCTACCTCTATCCAAGGCCGCTTTCCTTGCCCCCGGTCCGCGATACCGAGCAGCGCGATCCCGCAGGATCCATTCTCGGCGCCGACCCAGGACCTTATCCCGCCAACGCCCCTCCCGGGTCGATCCTCGGGATAGATCCCCGACAAAAGCCATGATATACGAAAGAACGGAGACCGACCATAACGGGAGAGGTTGGCCTTTCCGCAAGCCCACTACTTTTCACCCGAACTTACGTGCGGAGGGAGTTCCTTATAACAACTTTAGACAACGTGAAAAAACAATTGCACGGTCGCGAAACGGGAAAACGGCTTGTGTAGGCCTGATTGCCGCATTGACAGGTCCGTTTCAACCAGGGAAAATATATAAAAATATTCAATTTATTCGCAGCAGCGCAAGGAGGAGGCAAGATTGGCCAGAAGAGACAAAAGAGCGGATATCGTCAGCGCTGGGATCCGGGTCTTCTCCCGCAAGGGCTTCAGCAGGTGTTCCGTGGAGGACATTCTCCAGGAGGCCCATGTGGCGCGGGCCACCTTTTACAGCTACTTCGACAGCAAGAAGGACCTCTTCCTGGAGCTGGTGGACAACATCCTGGGCACCATGGAGGAGATAGTCAAGAACAACCTGGGAGAGATTCCCAACGACCTGCAGGAGCTGAAAAAGAAGGCTAAAAAGACAGCCCTTGACCTCTTCGAATTTTTCGCTCAAAACCTGGAATTCGCCGCCATATACATAAAGGAAGTCATGGGGATGAACCCCGAGATAGACATACGCGTGGTGGAATGGCAAAGGAGGATGGCCGACCTGATCCAGAACATCATCCAAAAGGGGACCGACCAAGGCATGTTCAGGCCGGTAAACGCGTACGTGATAGCCAATCTCATATCGGGCGCTATCCAGCACCTGGGATTGAGCCTTTTCATGTTCAACCAACAGATCGATCCCGAAGAGGTGGCGGAGGCCATCGCCGATTACCTGATATACGGGCTTTCGGCCCGCTGACCCGAGCACGAAACAGGCGTCACTGCATGTATTCTCGATTTTCTCACGTCACCTTTCCGGTGCGGATATCCTGCTTTTTCGGTTCTCACATGATTTCGAGGTAAAATAAATTGGCCGGAGCGGCTGATTCGGAAAGAAGGCTTGCGCGGATCAACGACCGCAAGGTTGAAAGCCGTTTTGCGAATCTTTCTAAGCGAGAACGGGGTTGGTGGGTTGACTCCTTTTGGCCTCGAATTCATCAGGTCTCGGAAAAGGCGCAAGGAAGCCCTGTTGAAGGCGCTGAAAAGCAAGGACGGTCGCGAAAGGGCGGAGGCGGCCGAAGCCCTGGGGGAGATCGGTGGTCCTGAGGTTTTGGATGACCTCCTTTTCCTCCTGAAAGACGAATGGCTACTCGCCCGGGTGGCCGCGGCCAGGGCGCTGGGCAAGATATCCGATCCCCGAGCCCGGGAAGGACTGGTTGTCGCGCTACGGGACGAGGATGAATTCGTGCGACGGGAAGCCGCCGAGGCCCTGGGGAACATTCCGGACCCGGAGAGCGTGGCCCCTCTCGTCGACGCCTTGAAGGACGAATGGGCCGCGGTGAGGGCCTCCGCGGCCAAGGCCCTGGGCAAGATCGGCGGGGAGGAGGTGGCGGAGCCGCTGCTGGCCGCTCTAAACGATGACGACGAGCTGGTTCGCATGGAAGCGGCTTCGGCTTTGCGAAAGTGCGTTGACGTCTCTTTCTTCCTAGACCGACTCAAGGAGGAAAGCACGGAGAAACGCAAAGAGTCCGTGGAGATACTCGGTGACCTAGGCGACCCTGCGGCGATTTATTCCCTGGTCTCCTCCCTCAAGGATGAAGCGAGCGAAGTACGGGCAGCGGCGGCCGCGGCCCTCGGCAGACTGGGAGATCCTCGTGCCCAACCCTATCTCCTGGAGGCCCTGGATGATGAAAGCCACTTGGTGAGGATAAGCGCCGTCGAGGCGCTGGAAAAAATAGGAGATGAGCGCTCACTGGAGCGCCTCCGCGCTCTCCAGAAGGACGCCCACGACCTGGACATCAGGGAACAGGCCTTCATAGCTATGGAGAAGATAAAGAAAAGGCTGCAATCCGGACCTTGAGGAAGGGGCGCGTGAACCGCGGTCCGGTGAAACTTGCACGAATGTCTTTCCCGGTTCCATCTGGTCACAGGGGATGTGAGGACGACTTGACACCCGGCCCAGACACCTTGCCGGACACGTAAACCCAAGGCGGCCGAACGAAAAAGAAAAGCCTAGTAGGCGGTCTTGTTGCCCGCGTGTCTATCGGTCCGCCGACCGTCATATGTGTAAGCGAATCAGGACTTGGAGCCCGTCGGTCCGAAGAGGCGGACCGGTCCCGGCTCCAGGCGGGAGTTCTCCTCGGCTATACGACGCAGTTCGTCCAGGATCTCCTCCCCACCTGGTCGGAAGAGATGAGCGAAGCGCCTCTGGGGACGCAGGTAGTCCTCCACGGGCCGCGTCTCCTTGGGCTTCTTTACCTTGGTGATAACGCCGTTCTCCACCTCGAAAAGGGGAAAGAGGTTGGTCTCCACGGCGAGGCGAGCCAGTTCCACGGTCAGTTCGGACTCGTATCCCCATCCCGGCACGCAGGGCACCAGGATGTGCAGGTACTTGGGCCCTTCTATCTCCAGAGCCCTCTGGACCTTGCGCATGAGGTCGCGGGGTTCGGACACGGTGGCGGTGGCCACGTAAGGTACCCCATGGGCCACGGCGATCATGGGCATGTTCTTCTTCCGCGTGCGGTTCCCGTAGGAAAGGCGGCCGGGGGGGCTGGTGGTGGTCCGCGCTCCCAGGGGAGTGAGCCCGGAGCGCTGGTAGCCGGTGTTCATGTATCCCTCGTTGTCGTAGCAGACGTAGAGGATGTCATGCCCCCGCTCGAACATGCCGCTGATGCACCCCATGCCTATGTCCGCCGTGCCGCCGTCCCCGGCCTGGGCGATGATCTTTATCCCCTCGTA
Source organism: Candidatus Solincola quzhuomuensis (assembly GCA_015711855.1). Classification (GTDB taxonomy): domain Bacteria; phylum Actinomycetota; class Geothermincolia; order Geothermincolales; family RBG-13-55-18; genus Solincola_A; species Solincola_A quzhuomuensis. The sequence continues at coordinate 19,039 of JACVJF010000025.1, forward strand.
CCGCCCCATGGCTTTCAGGGTGACCTCCATCCCGGCGGCCACGGCGGCGGCGTTCTCGAAGAGGGAATGGATCCAAGGAACCTCCCAAGATGAGCGGGGATAGGTGGTGGTGTAGACTTCCAGACACCCGGTGGCGTTGGCCACGATGACCCTCGGTCCGGCCGCCTTGATCACCAGACGCGCGGCGATGGCCTGGCCACAGCCAGCGCACCCCGTATGCCCGGGCTCCATGAGGTTGATAACCCTCCTCGCCTCCTCGTTCATCCTTCGTCCCCCCGCAACAGCTCCTCCTTGAGGCCCCGGAATTCCACTCGGCAGGCAGGGTCGGCGGCTAGTTCGCGCGCCACCTGTTTGATCTCTTCCACGGTTATGTCCCGGCCTCCCAATCCCATGACGAAGCTGGAAATCTCGGGCGACTCCTCGCCGCAGAAAGCGGCGCGCATCTCCGAGCACAAGGTGCCTTCCAGCCCCAGGGAGACGTCCTTTTCGATGACCCCCACCACGCCCACGCCCTTCAGGGCATCGTGGATGGCCTCCTTGGGGAAGGGGCGGAAGCAGCGAATCTTCAGAAGGCCCACCTTGAGCCCTTCTTCCCGGAGTTCTTCCACCGCCTCGCGCATGGTGCCCAGAAGGGAGCCCATGGAGACCAACACCACGTCCGCCCCCTCCACGTCATAGGCCTCTACGAGCCCTCCGTGATAGCGCCCGAAGGACTCCGCATACTCCTCGGCCACCCTGCGGATGACGGAACGGGCTTCCATCATGTCCATGTGCAAGTGGTAGCGCGTCTCCATGTAGGCTTCCGGTCCCACCATAGCCCCCATGGTGAAGGGGTCGTCGGGGTCCAATCTGTACTTGGGCCGATAGGGAGGGAGGAAGCGGTCCACTTCCTCCTGCTCGGGTAGGTCGACGGGCTCCACGGTGTGGGTGAGCACGTAGCCGTCCATGCACACCATCACCGGGATCATCAGTTCCTCGGCGATGCGGAAGGCCTGGATATGGGTGTCCACGGCCTCCTGATTGTCCTCCACGTAGAGCTGTATCCAGCCGGAATCACGGATAGAGACGGAATCCTGCTGGTCGTTCCAGATGTTGATGGGGGCGGATACGGCGCGATTGGCGCAGGTCATGACCACGGGGAGGCGCAAGCCGGCTATGTTGAAGATGACCTCCACCATGAGCAAAAGGCCCTGGGAGCTGGTGGCCGTGTAAGCGCGGCCCCCCACCGCGCTTCCTCCCAGGACGACGGAGGCCGCCCCGAACTCGCTCTCCGCGAGGACGAAGCCGGCGTCCAGGCTTCCTTCGGCCACCATGCGGGAGAGTTCCTCCACAATGTGGGTCTGGGGGGTGATGGGGTAGGCGCAGACCAGGTTTGGACGACACAATCGTACCGCCTCGGCCACGGCCTTGGACCCCTCAAGTATGGCTCGCAACCCTACCTCCACGGTTACCGGCCGCTACAATTCCTCGCACCCCGCCTCCAGGACCATGTCGATGTCGTTCACCGGGCACTCGTGGGCGCAAATCCCGCACCCCTTGCAGTAGTCCAGGTTCACGTCGAACTTCTTCTTCTCTAACTGGTAAACGGTACCTTCCGGGCACCCGAGGAAGCATCGTTGGCAGCCTATGCAGTCCTTCTGCTTGTAGACCGGGTGCTTGCCCCTCCAGGCCTTGGTCTTGTTCTCCAGGCTGGATCCAGGCTTGACCCTCCTTCCCACGAAGACGCGCATCAGCCGCACTCCCCTATCTGCTCGCAAGCCTTGATGGTGGCCAGGGCCTCCTTCTCCCCAAGCTCCCCGGGAAAGCGGACCTTGATGGCCTCGGTGACCGCTTCCAACCTCACTAGACCGGTGGCGCAGGCGAAGGCCCCCACCATGACCACGTTGATGATGGGCCTGCCGATCACTTCCAGGGCCACCTTGAGGGCGGGCACCGTGTAGACCTTGAAGCCCTCTCCTATGGGAAGCACGTCTCCGGGAAGGGTGGTGTTCACCAGCACCGCTCCCCCGGGCTTGAGGCCCTCCAGGACGTCGGCGTTGAACAGGAGGCCGGCGTCCTGGACGATGAGGTAATCCGGGGCATAAACCTGCTGACGGACCCGGATGGGCCGGTCGTCGATGCGCACGAAGGCCACCACCGGGGCCCCCTGCCGCTCGGCGCCGAAGAAGGGGAAGGCCTGGGCGTGCTTACCGTCGGCGAAGGCCGCCTCGGCGAGCAGCTCCGCCGCGGTGACGTTGCCCATTCCTCCCCTGCCGTGGATGCGTATCTCTTTCACGCCCCGCTCGCGAACATACCTATCGCCGGCCTCAACTTCCTCATTCCGTATTGAACGCCTGGCTAAGAACGCTTACCGCCAAGATTAATACGATTCCCCCGGGGATCAGACATTAAACAAGACCGCGGCGATGGCCTGCTTCGAGCCCATGCGCGACATCCGTGGAGCGTTGCCGGCCACCTCGAAGCGAAAGGCACGGCAGGCTGTTCCTGATTTAAGATGGAGATATGAGAAAGAAGATCATCCGGCCAAGGCAAGTGGAAAAGGGGTAGGACGGCCAAGGAGGCGAGATGGGTGTCGGCGTTTTCGATTCCGGTGGAGGCGCGGACAAAGTCGCGAAGGCCCCCGATGATTTCCTGTTCGGGGTGAGCAACTCCGCCTTCCAGGTGGAGGGGGGGTACAACGCTCCGGGAGCTCCTCACAACAACTGGGCCACCTGGGAGAGGATGGGAAAGGTCCAGAGGGCAGGCCCGGCATGTCGGTTCTGGGAATATCCCGAGGAGCATGTGGAACTGGCGGCCTCCCTGGGATTGAACGCATTCCGGATGAGCCTGGAATGGGCGAGGATACAGCCCTCGTTCTCGGAAGCGGAGTCGGGACCTCTTCCTTTCGACGACCAGGCGCTCGATGGGTATGCGAGTATACTCTCAATGCTGATGGAAGCGGGCATGGAACCGGTGGTCACCCTGCATCACTTCACGCATCCCGCCTGGTGCGGCCTCGATCTCTGGCTGGACGAGGAGATGGTGGAGGCTTTCGAGGCTTACGTGCGCTATGCGGTAGAAGGGATAAACGATCGCCTAATTCTTTCCGGTAAAAGGACCGTCCGGCTGTGGGTGACCGTGAACGAGCCCAACCTGCTGGGACTGCTCATGCACGTTCTCGGAGAACACCCCCACGGGAAGAAGGGCATCTCGGCGGCAAGGGCAGCGGGAGGGAATCTCCTCGCCGCCCACGTCAGGGCCTACAACGCCGTTCATGAAATTTACGAGAAAAGAGGGTGGGAACGCCCGCTGGTGAGCTTCAACAATTACGGCATGTGCTTTTATGCGCTGGACAAGGCCCTTTACGACCTGGTCCTGGCCCCCGCTCGAGGGATAGGGAGAGAGGACTTAAGGGAGTACCTGGCGGAAAAGAGGGAAGCCTGGAGAAGGAGGTTCGACCGCCTGGCCTCCGAAAGGTGGGGGCGCGGTTCCTTCCAGTTCCGTTTCTACCGATTTCTTGAAAACGTTTACGGTAGGCTGGCGGATCCCGCCGGCTGGACCCGTGCCGTAGAGGCCGTGTATGCCTCGCCGCGGCGAGAGCTCCTGGACTATGTGGGTCTGGACATCTACGACCCTTTCGCCGCGGCCAACGCTCCTAAGGCTCCCACTCCCCGGCGACTGCGCGAAAGGGAGCCGATTCTCTACACCCCACTCTGGGAAAACCGTTACGAGGCGCGTGAGTTCGGATCCGTCATTCGGGGCTACGCGGAGGATGCCGGGGATCTGCCCATATATGTCCTGGAGAACGGCATGTGCCATCGTCAACCGCTGGGAGGAAAGGCAGTCCCCAGGAGGGACGGCCTCACTAGGGACGTCTTCCTTCGTAACATGTTGGGCGAGGCGGCTGCCTGCCTGCGGGAGGGGATCCCACTGAGGGGTTACTTCTATTGGTCCCTCACGGATAACTACGAATGGGGGAGCTTCGAGCCCCGCTTCGGGCTCTACGAATACGATTTCTCACGGGGGAGTATCCTGGAAAGGGACGGGCTGGGGGTGAAAGCGGGCCCGGCATATGCGGAACTCAAGGGGTCAGGTCTTGAATTTTGATACATTCGAGTATCCGAATTCTTTTAAATGTCCATATTTGCGCCTTACGGTCTACTGACAATCGGGTATCAAAATTCAAGACCTGACCCCATGCCAGTCTTGGATGGGCCTGACGTCCATTCCCCGTTCGAGGAGGGATTCCATGCCGTGCAAGGCGGCGCGGGCCGCGCTCAAGGTGGTGATGAGTGGGATGTTGTAGAGCACGGCGTAACTGCGTATGGACCACTGGTCGGAACGCGGCCTCTTTCCCGAAGGAGTGTTGATGATCAGTTGTATCTGACGGTTCTTCATGTAGTCCACGACGTGGGGGCGGCCTTCGTGCATCTTGTTCACCACCTCCACGGGGATGCCATTGCGCCGCAGGACCTCCGCCGTTCCCCTCGTGGCCAGGATTTTGAAACCCAGTTCGTGTAGGCGGTGGGAGATGTGCACGATATCGCGCTTGTCGGCGTCCTTCACGCTGACGAAGATGTTCCCCGACCTCGGCAGAAGGGAACCGGCGGCGATCTGGCTCTTGGCGTAGGCCATGCCCAGGTCCCGGTCGATCCCCATGACCTCCCCGGTGGAGCGCATCTCCGGCCCCAAGATGGTGTCCACTCCGAAAAAGCGGTTGAAGGGGAGGACGGCCTCCTTCACCGCGATGTGCTCGATCTCCACCTCTCGGGTGATTCCCAGCTCCCGCAGGGTTCTCCCGATCATCAACTTGGTAGCTACCTTGGCCCAGGGCACTCCGGTGGCCTTGGATACGTAAGGCACGGTGCGGGAAGCGCGGGGGTTGACCTCCAGGACGTAGAGCTTCTCGTCCTTCACCGCGTATTGGACGTTCATGAGCCCCACCACCTGGAGTTCGCGGGCCAAGGCGTAGGTGGCTTCCTTTATCTCCTCCACCATGGCCTCTCCCAGGCTGAAGGGCGGTATGGCGCAAGCGGAATCACCGGAATGGATGCCCGCCTCCTCGATGTGCTCCATGACCCCCGCCACCACCACGTCTCTCCCGTCGGCCACGGCGTCAACGTCGATCTCCACCGCTTCCTCCAGGAACTTGTCGATGAGCACGGGATGGTCGGGCGAGACGTCCGCCGCCTCGCGCATGAACTCCTCCAGCTCCCGGTCGTCGTAGACGATCTCCATGCCCCGGCCCCCCAGGACGTAGGAGGGGCGGACCACCACCGGATAGCCGATGCGGTGGGCCACCTCCAAGGCCTCCTCGAAGGACATGGCCGTACCGTTCTCCGGCTGGCGCAGGCCCAGCTTGTGCAGAAGGGCCTTGAAGCGGTCCCGGTCCTCGGCGCGGTCGATGGAGTCGGGGCTGGTGCCGATGATGGGAGCGTTCTCCCGCATGAGGGGAACGGCCAGGTTGAGAGGAGTCTGTCCGCCGAACTGGACGATTATCCCCTCCGGCTTCTCCCGGTCCATGATCTCCAGGACATCCTCCAAAGTGAGGGGCTCGAAATACAGACGGTCGGAGGTGTCGTAATCTGTGGACACCGTCTCCGGGTTGTTGTTGACCATGATGGACTCGTAGCCTTCCTCGCGCAAGGCGAAGGAGGCATGCACGCAGCAGTAGTCGAACTCGATGCCCTGGCCTATGCGGTTTGGTCCCCCTCCTAAGATCATCACCTTGGGTTTCCCAGAGCCGGCATGGGGACCAGCCACGGGCTCCTCCTCTTTCTCGTAGGTGGAGTAATAATAAGGGGTGTAAGCCTCGAACTCGGCGGCGCAGGTGTCCACCAGCTTGTATACCGGGCGGATACCGGAGGAACGGCGCCTCTCCCGCACCTCCTTCTCATCGCAACCCAAGAGGAAGGAGAGTTGGACGTCGGAGAAGCCCATGGCCTTAGCTCGGAAGAGCTCCTCGTCTTCAAAATCCGCGAGTCGTCGTCCGCGCAGCCGCTCCTCCTCCTCCACGATCTCCCGAATGTTCTCCAAGAACCAGGGGTCGATAGCGGAGAGCTCGTACATCTCCTTGGGAGTCATTCCCAGTTGAAAGCCGTAGCGGATGTAGTAGAGGCGCTCGGCATTGGGGATGGTGAGCTTCTCCCTCACCAGGGCCAGGGCCTCCTCCCTTTCCTCGGGAGTGCTCAATTCGCCCGGCTTCATCAGTTCCTTGCGGTCGCTGCCCAATCCGAAGCGTCCGATCTCCAGGGAGCGGATGCCCTTCTGTAGAGCCTCTTTGAAAGTGCGCCCGATGGCCATCACCTCCCCCACCGACTTCATGGATATGCCCAGGATGGGATCGGCGCCGGGGAACTTCTCGAAGGTGAAGCGGGGTATCTTCACCACGCAGTAATCGATGGTGGGTTCGAAGGAGGCCGGGGTCTCCCTGGTAATGTCGTTGGGAATCTCATCCAGGGTGTAACCCACCGCTAGCTTAGCGGCGATCTTGGCGATGGGGAACCCGGTGGCCTTAGAGGCCAGGGCGCTGGAGCGGGACACGCGGGGATTCATCTCGATGACCACCATGCGCCCGTTCTGCGGGTTGACGGCGAACTGGATGTTGGAACCTCCGGTCTCCACCCCTATCTCGCGGATGATGGCGATGGCCGCGTCCCGCATGAGCTGGTACTCCCGGTCGGTCAGGGTCTGGGCGGGGGCCACGGTGATGGAATCCCCAGTATGGATGCCCATGGGGTCGAAGTTCTCGATGGAGCAGATGATGACCACGTTGTCCTTGAGGTCGCGCATGACCTCCAGCTCGTACTCCTTCCACCCCATCACCGACTCCTCGATGAGGATTTCGCTAATCATGGAGGCGTCCAGCCCGGCCGAGGCCACCTGCTCGAACTCCTCGGCGTTGAAGGCCACCCCGCCGCCGGTGCCCCCCAGGGTGAAGGCCGGGCGGACGATCAAGGGGAATCCCAGTTCCTCGGCCACCCGGCGGGCCTCTTCCATGGTGTGGGCCAGGCCGGAACGGGGAAGGTCCAAACCGATGGAGGCCATGGCCTGGCGGAAGAGGTCCCGGTCCTCCGCCTTGCGGATGGCCTCGTAGTTGGCGCCTATCATCTCCACCCCGAACTCCTCCAGCACCCCCATCTCCGCCACCTTGACCGCCGTGTTCAGGCCGGTCTGCCCACCGAGGGTGGGTAGGAGGGCGTCGGGTCGCTCCTTTTCAATGATGCGGGCCACCACCTCGGGGGTGATGGGCTCGATGTAGGTGCGGTCGGCCATCTCCGGGTCGGTCATGATGGTGGCCGGATTGGAGTTGACCAGCACCACCTGGAAACCCTCTTCCTTGAGGGCCTTGCAAGCCTGGGTACCCGAGTAGTCGAACTCGCAGGCCTGGGAGATGATGATGGGCCCCGAGCCGATGATGAGTATCTTGCGGATGTCCGTGCGCTTAGGCATGGGTCTCACCCCGCCCGGCGCGCATATCCCGGATGAAGTCACCGAAGAGGTAAACGGCGTCGTGGGGGCCCGGGGAGTCCTCGGGATGGAACTGCACGGAATAAGCCGGATAGCGGCGGTGCCGGAACCCTTCCAGGGTCCCGTCATTGAGGTTGACGAAAGTGGGCTCCACCTCGGAGGCGATGCTCTCCAGGTCCACGCAGAAACCATGGTTCTGGGCGGTGATGAGCACTTTGCCTCGCCGCAGGTCCTTGACCGGGTGGTTGGCGCCGCGGTGACCGAACTTCAGCTTGTAAGTGCGCCCCCCCAGGGCTAAGCCCAGGATCTGGTGACCGAGACATATGCCGAAGATGGGCTTCACGCCGATGAGTTTCGCCACTTCCCCTATGAGGTAGGTGACGGCGGCCGGGTCTCCCGGCCCGTTGGAGAGGAAGATGCCGTCGGGCCCCATCTGCAGCACCCTGGAAGCCGGGGTGTCCGCCGGGACCACCAGGACCTCGCATCCCAGAGCGGCGAGGATGCGGAGGATGTTCCGCTTGATGCCGCAGTCGTAGGCCACGACGCGCAGTGGTCGCTTTCCCTCGGAGTGGGCCTCGGGCATGATCCCCCTTCCCATGGGGGGCGTGCGGGGATCCTCCCATCGGTAGGGCTCGGAACAGGTCACCTCACGGACCAGGTCCACGCCCACGTAAGGCGGCGCTTCCTCCAGCCTGCGTCTGAGCTCGGCGAGGTCCGTATCCTCGTTGGAGAGGATACACATCATGGCCCCGATGGAGCGGATATGCCGGGTAACGGCCCGGGTGTCCACTCCCTCGATGCCCACGATGCCGTGCTCCGCGAGGTAATCGTCCAAAGAACGGGAGGCCCGCCAATTGGAGGGGTAACGGCAGCACTCCCGGACCACGAAGCCCTCTACCTGGGGACCGCAGGACTCCACGTCCTCCTCGTTCACCCCGTAGTTGCCGATGAGGGGGTAGGTCATGGTGACTATCTGCCCTTTATAGGAGGGGTCGGTGAGGATCTCCTGATACCCCGTCATGCTGGTGTTGAAAACCAGCTCTCCCGTGCGCACCCCCCGCGCGCCGAAGGGTGTGCCGGTGAAGTACCTCCCGTCCTCGAGCAGGATCACGGCCTTGTTCATGCGGGGATTTACCTGCCTCCCGTCCTCGGTCTTCCGTCTATTATAGGGACTGGGAAGGACAGGCGAAAGGGCGAAGGCCTATTTCGTGGAGAGGGCGGTTTGAGCCTGCGCATCGGGAAAAGACCATCGATCTCGACCGGCGTCTGAGGCGGCTGTCGGCGAAAATCACGCCTTGACGGAAACCGCGGTGTCGGCCCGGCAGTAGTGGCCGATGTTTCCGGTAAAACGGCGAAAGGACGTCGCGCCACGCCTACGGATCGGCCTCAACCCGTTCTATCCAGGATCTGTCTTACCGAAAGATGCGGAGCCTCGGAAAGACAGCCGAATTTCCGAGATCGAAAAAAGCAAAGAAAGCAGCAGGCTCAACATCGCAGCCGAGGCATAGGTGAGCAGCGGCCACGTTTCTCCGGGGCAACCAATTAAACCCTCAGCGAGACGAAGGTCTTGAGATGAACCACCAAAAAAGGGGGATAAGAAAAGTCGAATCCAAGAGGTTCTTCCGGCCTGCCCAAAATCGGCACCGGTATCAAAAAACCGGACAACAGGCAATTTGTCAAATTTCGCGATCGGAGCCTCGCTTCTAACATCCCGCTTTTTCCATCTAATTGTCGATGGTAGTCAAACGCTAGATCCCGTGGAGTCGGTCTTCACCAGGTAGACGTCCTTCCACCCTGCTCCGTAGGACTCCGTCCATCCGGCGAGGACGTAACCACCGTCCGAGGTATGCAAGACGGAATAAGCCACGTTGTCGCCCGTCCCCCCATCGAACTTTATCGTATAATTTTCCAGGGATGAGTCGTACTTCTGCAGGAAGAAATCCATGCCTCCGGAGCCATAGGACTCCCTCCATCCAGCGAGGATGTACCCGCCGTCGGAGGTCCGCTAGACAGAATAAGCGCCCTCGTCTTTATAAAGTCCGCAAGAACTCTCAAATTCCATAGAACCGTCCGCTTTGGTCTTCGCGATATATATGTTCTTGCCTGTTTTCTCGCCGTAATAGGCCCAACCCACAACAAGATATCCCCCGTCCGGGCATTCCAGAACATCGTACGCCCAATTCTCGATATTTAGGTAGAGGTTCCATTCCCAGAGAAGACCGCCGGAGGCGTCGGTCTTGAAGACATAGGCATTGGCGCTCCCATCTCCGGCGGATGTGGTCCACCCCGCCACGATGAATCCGCCGTCGGAGGTCTCTCGTACACTGGATGCTTGGTTGTTGCCCGTAACCCCTTAGGTCTTGCGCCAAAGGAGACTGCCGGAGGCATCGGTCCTCACCAGGAGGCAGCCCCGACCTCCATTAGCGGAGGAATCCGTCCACCCCGCTATGATGTATCCTCCTTCGGCGGTTCTCTGAACACATGAAGCATGGTCCTAGCTACTCTTACCAATAGCTTGTTGCCAGAAGAGCAGGCCGGATAAATTGGACCGCAGGAGATAGATGTCATTTCCCCCAACACGCAAGGATTCCGTGGATCCCGCCTCCACGTACCCGCCGGTCTCCGTCAGAATGCACAAACCTTCATCGTCGCTCGAACCTCCGAAGGTCTTCCTCCTCTTATCGGTAGGTGCCGGAATATACATGTATCCGAAAGAGTTGTGGGAACAGGAAATGCCCGGACCGTACATGGCCTGCTCGCAGATGACCCTCTTCGCGCAGAGCCAAGTAGATACGTCAGTGCAAACGGGGACGTAATAATTTACCAGGAAAGTGGTGCGGGAGTGACCGGGTAGCGGAAAATTCTGAGGTCCC
>JACVJF010000026.1 GCA_015711855.1 Candidatus Solincola quzhuomuensis
GTGATAGATACTGGTAGTGGTTCCAACTGAACCCTTCATTTGGACACCTCCTTGCTTCGCTTCTTGTACTACAAAGCAAGTATAGGGGGTGTCCACCATGTTTCTGAACCTGGGCACAAGCACATCCGTCCGTGCCCGCCCATGGGCCGAACAGAACGGGGACCCGCCTCCCCTCGCCGGAGCACCTCGCATGACCGGTATGCCCGGGTGGAAAGCCCTGTCACCGGTTTCCGCTATCCTTTTCCTCGAAAGTCCTGCGCTCACTCGCGCGGGCAGTGCCGGAATAGGAGTGAGGTCCGTGAAAAAGGGAAGCGGTCCGGAAGACGCTCGGCCGGTCGTCCCAAGCCGCCTGGCGCAGAGCATAATCGAACTCTGTGCCCGGCATCCTCTGGACGAGAAATGGTTGCTGGTGCCCAATTACCGGACGGGTTACCAGTGGCTGGAAACCGCTGCCCGTGGAGGGAGATCCTTCCTCAACCTGCACCTGAAGACCCCGTTCACGCTGGCCTTGGAGCTGGCGGAACTCCCCATGCGCAGATCCCGCCTCGAATTCCTGCACGGCCTCGGACAGGAAGTCCTGGTGGCGGAGATGATGGCACGCGGGTCGGGATCCGCCTCCGGCTACCTGCCGCGGGAAAAGATCTCACCGGAACTGGTGAAAGCGGTCCTGAGATCCATCCGCGACCTCCGGTTGGCGGGGCTGGAAGCCGAGGATCTGCGCCCCGACCTCTTCGAGAACCCGGCCAGAGGCGGGGATCTGCGCTCCGTCCTTAAAGATTACGAGGGGGCGCTCGCGGAGAGGAAACTTGCGGACTACGCTGACGTCTTGCGGCTGGCGGCGACGGCCTTGCGGGAGGACCCTCACGTTCTTCCGAGAGGGATCACCATAGCCATATCCGCCGGAGACCTCGAGCGCCTGCATGGTCTGGAGAAGGAGCTCTGGGAATCCCTTCCTCCGGATAGGCGGACGGTTCTGGCCGAGGATTCTCCGAAGGACCGAGGGAAACCCCAGTGCGATGCCGACCTCCTGGCTTTCATACATCGTCCCGCCTCTGCTCCCCGCGCCCGGAGAGACGGGACGGTGGATTTTTTTCGGGCTCTGGGAGAGGCGAACGAGATCCGAGAGGTTATCCGCCGGTGTAGAAGAGAAGGTATCCCTTTGGACGAGGTGGAGCTGCTGCATACCGACTATCAGACCTACGTCCCCGCCGTCCTGGAGATTCTCACCTTCCTCTTCCCGGGAGAAGCGGAAGAACTGCCGGTCACCTTTTCCGAGGGGATACCCGTCCTCTACTCCCGACCAGGTCGGGCGCTCCTGGGTTGGATGGCCTGGATCGAGGAAGGCTTCCCCCAGTCCAGGCTGGCCCAGTTGATAGGCGACGGTCTTTTGGAGACCGGCGAAGCCCTCCCCGCGGGATGGACCTTTTCTCGCCTGGAAGCGCTTCTCCGCGCCCTGCCCATCGGCACCGGCCGGGATCGCTACGAGGAGGCGTTCCGGCTGGCCGAGGCCGCGGAGCGCCGACGGATGGAACAGCGGGACCCGATAAAGGACGATCCGGATGCGGGGGCACGGTGCCGCTCGGAGAGGATCGGCAGGATAAAAGGGTTGAGGATACTGGAAACCCTGTGTCGATCGCTACTTGGGGAAATACCGGCGCATACGGAGGAACCAACGCAACTGCTGAAAGCGGCGGACGATTTCCTCCGCAAAAGGGTCCGCTGTGCGGGAAGGATGGACGAGTTCTCCCGAAGCATCCTCCTGGAAGGCATAGACCAGCTTCTCGACTTCCTGCCGGATAAGGACTTGCCCTGCTTCCCCGCTCGAGAATGGCTGAGGAATCTGGTCTTTTCCTCAAGGGTTATGGGGGAAGGCCCGCGGCCCGGGCGCCTTCACGTAGCACCACTTCTTGGTGGTGGTCATTCGGGCAGGCGGAACGTATTTATCGTGGGCCTGGACGACGGGAGGTTCCCCCCATCCGGCCAACAGGACCCTTTGCTCCTGGACTCGGAAAGGGCCAGCCTCTCCGCCGAGCTTCCGGTCAGTTATCGGGGGGCGGAGAAGGCCGTGGAGGATCTTTCCCGCTTGTTCGCCAGGCTGCGCTCCAAAATCACTATGTCCTATTCCTGCCGGGACCTCCTGCAGGATCGGGAGATGTTCCCGAGCCCGGCCTTAGTCTCCGCCTACCGAATTATATCCGGCGACCGGTGGGGTACTCAGGAGGACCTGCTCGCCTTCCTCCCACCCCCCGTCTCCTTCGTCGCGGCCAAGCCGGAGGATTCCCTTCATGCCTCCGAGTTCTTGACTTCCGTCCTCTGCGGAGAACCGGGCATCGTCGAACCGGAAAGGGCGGTTTTCTCGGTATTTCCCCATCTGTGTCGAGGGAGATTCGCGGCACGGGCCAGGGCCAGCGACGAATTCACCGTCTACGACGGGTACGTACCGGAAGCGGGCAGCGATTTGGATCCCTCCTCACCAAACGGGCTCGTCCTCTCCTCCCGTCGCCTGGAGACCCTGGGCCGCTGTCCCCTGGAATATTTCCTCCGCTACGTCCTCGAGGTGGAGCCGCCCGAGGAATACCGTCATGATCCCTTTGCCTGGCTGGATCCCCTGGAGAGGGGAAGCCTCCTCCATTCCGTGTTCAGAAGATTTCACGTGTATTTGCGGGAGAACGGCCTGCAGCCTTCCCTGCGACGCGACTGGGATATGCTGGAAAGCATGGTCCGAGGCGAAGTGGACAGATGGTCTGCCCTCAAACCTCCTCCCAACCACACGGTCCTGGAGGAGGAGACGGAGGACCTGTTGCTTACCGCTCGCATCTTCCTCCAGGAGGAGGAATCCTCCCTGGCCCGCCGCACACCCGTCTATTTCGAAGTCGCCGTGGGCATGGAAGCGGAAGGCGAGGGAAACGAGATAGATTCCCACGATCCCCTCCACTTGACCCTGCCCGACGGAGAAAAGGTCCGGGTTCGCGGCCGCATAGACCGCGTGGACCGGCTGGACGATGCCGGGGATCCCGCTTTCCTGGTCTGCGACTATAAGACCGGTTCCGCCGCGCAATACCGGCCCACGGACCCTTTTCGTCAGGGGAGATGCATCCAAAATTACCTATACAAGGAGATGGCCGAGCGAGCGCTGCGCCGCGTGCATCCTCGCTCCAGGGTGATGGCCGTCGAGTTCTTCTTCCCGGGGACGAGGGAGCACGGCGAGCGGGTCGTCTGGGACGCGGAGACCCTGGAAGGCGGAGCCGTGATCCTTAAGAACCTCTGCGTCCTGCTTGCCCGGGGGTGCTTCCCCTTGAGCGACGACCTCGATGACCTTCGATACAGCGATTACCTGACCGTTTTCGGGAACGTGGAGACCGCCGCCCGTCAGGCCAAGAGGAAGATGGAAAACATGGCCAACCACATGCTGGAGCCCTTCCGGATGGTCAGGAGCTGCAAGGGGGGATCTTCATGAAATCGGAAGATCGAGGATGCTCGGCCGTCGAGGTCTCCCTGTCCGACCAGGCGGAAAGGGATCTCATCGCCTCCGCTCTCGACTGCAACATGCTCGTGGAGGCGGCGGCGGGGACGGGAAAGACGGCGAGCATGGTGCGGAGGATGGTGGCCCTCCTTAAGACGGGCAGATGCCCCCACATTCGCCACCTGGTGGCCATCACCTTTACCCGCAAGGCGGCCGCGGAGATACGCAGCCGCTTTCAGGTGGCCCTGGAGCGGGAGGTCCGGGAAGCCCGCGGGCGGGAAAGAGAGAGCTTGGAGAGAGCGCTGGCCGAGGTGGAACAGTGTTTCATGGGAACCATCCATTCCTTCTGCGCTCGCCTCTTGAGGGAGAGGCCGGTGGAGGCGGGCGTGGGACTCTCCTTTCGGGAGATGGACGAAAGAGAGGACGCCCGGTTGCGGGAGGAGGCCTGGGAGCTCTTCGCCGCCCACCTCACGGCTCATGATCCTGACGGGCTGCGGGAAGCCCTCCGCCGTGTGGGGATGAGGCTCTCCGACCTTCGCGACTCGTTCCTGAGACACTTCGCCGAATTCCCGGACGTGGAGGAGTGGCCCCTCGCCCTGCCCGAGGATGGCGAAAGTATCCTGCAAGACGCCCGGAGGAAGCTGGAAAACTATATCGCACACATGAAGGTAATGAGGGAACGTCTGCCTCAGGACCACGGCAACGACGAGCTGATCCCCCGCTACCTCCGCCTCCCGCGTGTGGTCTCTCACCACCGTCTGGACGACCCGCGGGAGCTAACCAGTGTCCTGGAGCACTTCGACCGAAAGGTCAGGGTGGTCCAAAAGGTCTGGAAGACGGGCCGGGGATTGACCGAAGAGGACGCTAAGAGGGAACAGACGCGCTGGGACGAATTCCGGAAGGAGGTGGCGGTTCCGGCCTTGAACTACTGGCGGGCAAAACGCTATGCGGCCGCCATGCCGGTGCTGCAAGCCGCCCGCGAGGTCTACGATTCGTTACGACTGGAGAGGGAAAGGTTGAATTTCCAAGATCTGTTAATAGGCGCCGCCCGGCTGCTGCGGGACCATCCGGATGTCCGCAGGGGCCTCCAACGCCGCTATTCCCACATCCTAGTGGACGAGTTCCAGGATACCGATCCGGTGCAGGCGGAGGTCGTGTTTCTTCTCGCTTCTTCCGACGTCCACGAGAAGGACTGGCGCCGTTGCGTCCCCCGGCCGGGATCCCTTTTCCTGGTCGGCGACCCCAAGCAATCCATCTACCGCTTCCGCCGCGCGGACATCTCTACCTACAACGAGGTTAAGTCGCTCCTGAGCGAGCACGGAGGCCTGGTGGTCAATCTTCACGCCAACTTCCGGTCGGTCCCCACGCTCCTTCAATGGGTGAACGACGTCTTCTCCCCGCGGGAGGGCCCCGGCCTTCCGGAGGAAGACCCGATACGATTCCCGGCGGTGGAGACGGAAACCTCTCCTGCCTATGTCGGGCTCGTTCCCGCCAGAATATCCCAGGGGAGTGAGTTCTTCCAAGGTGTCTTCCGGTTGACCGTGCCCGGAGATCTGGAAAGAAAGGAGGATTCGCTCGCCTACGAAGCGGAACGCATCGCCCGTTTCATAAACGCGGCTTGCCAAGGGGCCATAAAACTGCCCCGTACGCCGGAGGAGCTGACGGCCGGATACGACGTTAACCCTCGTCCATCCGATTTCCTGATCCTCACCTACGAGACCGGTGACCTCGAGATTTATGCGGAGAAACTAAGGGAATACGGGGTACCCCACCAGGTCACCGGCGGGGAGGCTCTCAATTGCGTACCGGAGCTTGAAATGCTCTATTTGTGTCTGCGGGCCGTCCTTAAACCGGAGGACCAGGTAGCCCTGGTAGCCCTCCTCCGCAGCGAGCTATTCGGGTTCAGCGATTCCGAGCTCTATACCTACAAGAAGCAAGGTGGCGTTTTCTCGTTCCGCGCCCCGGTCCCCGACGTACTCCCCGGGGATCTGGCCGATCGGTTCCGCATTACATACCAGAAATTGGTAAACTATCGACGCTGGTTGCTCTCCATGCCCCACGCGGCCGCGCTGGAAAGAATCGCTTCGGACCTAGGCCTTTTTGCCTCCGCCTCCCTGCGCCCGGGCGGCTCCATCCAGGCGGGTGGACTGGCCAAAGCCTTGGAGCTCCTCCGGCAGGCCCGCGCGGACATCTTGACCACCTCCCAACTTTTGGAGTTCCTGGAGCGATTGGTTAAATCGGAGGAGAAGCACGACGGCGTCCCAGCCCTGTCCGAGGAACCCCCTTCGGTCAGGGTAATGAACCTACACAAGGCCAAGGGGTTGGAAGCCGCCGTGGTCTTTCTGGCCGATCCCTACGGAGATTTTCGCCACCCCGCGATCCGACACATCGACCGCTCGAGTGACCGAATCCGCGGATACATGGCCGTATACCGTGACCACGAGGCCGGAGGCGGGAAGTTGCTGGCCTGTCCGTGGAACTGGGAGAGCCTCGCCTGCAGGGAGGAAGAGTTCCTTAAGGCAGAGAAGCTCCGCCTTCGGTACGTGGCCTCCACGCGCGCCGCCGCCGCCTGTATCGTCACCCGCAAGGAGAAACGAGACCATCGAAATCCCTGGAGACATTTCGGAAAATATCTGGAAAGGGCCGCCGAACTTCCCGAGCTGGAGGTCGGACCACGACAGGAAAGGCGCCGGCGCATGATCGATTTACCCGGAATAGAAGATGCGCAACGGGATCTGAGCGAAAGGCTGACGAACTGCCTCGAGCCTACCTACCAGGTAATCGGCGCCAAGAGCATGGCGCTTTCCTCCTGGCGCATTTCGGAGGATAGGGCGGAGACGTCGGGCGAGACGTGGGGTATCGAGGAACTGGTCAACCTGCCGGAGAGCGGATTCACGGAACAGGGCTTCGCCTGGGAATCCCCTTTGGCCACGGAAACCTCCCGGGGAAAAGTGGTGGAGGAAGGAGCGGAGGGGCTGGAGTGGGGGGAGGTCATGCACTCCCTTCTCCGGGTGGCAGCTATGGGCTCCGTAGGAGAGCTGGAAAGCTTTGCCGCGGAACTGCTACAGGAAAGGGGGATGGATCCTGGGCTCGCGCGGCGGGCGGTTAAGCTGGCCGAGCGGATGCTATCTTCCAATTTATGGAAACGAGCTCAGGAAAGCTCCCGATGCCTCAGCGAAGTGCCCTTCCACTTCTTTGACGCCCGAGCCCTCCCCGTGCCCACCCTCATCCGGGGGGTCATCGACCTGGCCTTCCGCGAAGCCGAAGGGTGGGTGTTGGTGGACTACAAGACGGATCGGGACCCACAGGGGGACTATCGCCGGCTCGCCCTCAAGTACGCCCCGCAGCTCCAAATCTACAAGCGCGCTTGGGAGGAGATCACCGGCGAGCCGGTAAAGGAATCCCTGATCTACATGGTGGAGGCGGATCGCCTTTTCCGGATCGCTTGCGAGCGTCCGGGATATTCGTTAGATTAACGGCAGGAGAAGGCGATTGCCCTTCACGGTTCGAACACGGCCGGCACCGGCAAAGCGGCGAAAGACGGCGGAAAAGAAGGCTTTTTGAGGGGAAACCGTGAGAAGAACCGCTGCATTATTAAGCGCTCTTGTCCTGCTGTCCCTGCTCTCAACCCTGCTCCTGACCGGTTGCGGTAAGACACGGGAGGACATCCAGAGGCCCGAAGAGACATCCACATCCGCGCAGAAACAGTATCAGGGAGGCTATGAGGAAGGATATCGCTGGGGGCGCGAGCGGGGGTACGAGGACGGTAGGGCAGGTGTCTTCAGTCCCGACCCCCGGGTGGAAATCAGCTGGGAAGCCAACTACGCCGCCGGCTACCGGGACGGGTTCTTGATGGGCTATCGGGAGGGCTACCGGGAAGCGGAGCAGGAAGCGAGAGGCAGAGAGGGCGAGTTCCCGGAAGTGGAGGCGGCCATGATAGCCTTTGCTCAGGCCAATGCGCCCGGCTTGCAGTTCCGTGTGGAGAACATAGTCATACACGGCGACGAGGCCGCAGGGATCGCCGTCTGCACCACGGAAACGCATGAACGGGCCCTGGTGGTGGCGAGAAGGGGGCCTTCGGGGTGGTACGGGGTGGAGTTCGGCACGGGCATCGAGCCACCCCCCTGGTATGAATACTGATCCCCACGATTGGTCTTCCTCCCGGTCTCCCGTTCTCCTCGCGTTCCCAAGCGCGCCCCGGTATGGATGTCCCTCCGGCCTGAGCCCAAACCCGTTTTACCCGTGGCCCCACCGGGACGGCAAGGATGCAACGAAAGGGTTACGATTTTCTTTAAATCCCGTTACATTCCGGCGGAAACGGTAAATGACGCCGCCTACGATGTCGATAAAAATATTGCCTGGCTTGGACGGAGGGACAGGGATGCAAAAGAGGCAGACAAAAGACTTCTATTTCAATGCCGCCTATTACCGGTCACGTATTCTTATAACTCTGCACAAAAAAGGAGCACGTGGGCATCTCGCTTACGCCCTCCGCGGAAAGGGCCTCTTCGCCTCCCATCCCGAGGATAGGCCCGAATGGCAGGCCAAGGGCGGACCCGGGCCGGGGGAACCTATGAGCAAGGCGTCAAACCTCTGACGTTCTCCAGTCGTGACTTGGAGCCTCGGAGAAAAGCCGCGCATGAAGGGGACAGACGAGTAAGGTCAAACCTCTGACGTTCTCCAGTCGTGACTTGGAGCCCGCCATCAGAGGGCGGGAGTCGTCGTGTATATACAGAGAATCCCCTGTTGGCGGTTGATCTCCGCCTTGGTAAGCTCTCCTTCCAGGACTCGCCTCAAGACTCCCTCTATCTCCTCAGCCAACTCGGAGAGAGACGCTCCTTCCAAAATCCGGCCCGCGTTAACGTCCATGTCGTCTTCCATATTCCGGTACAGGAGGCTGTTGCTGGCCACCTTTATCACCGGGACCACGGGGAATCCTATGGGGTTGCCCCTTCCGGTGGTGAAAATGATGACCTGGCAACCGGATGCCGCCAGCCCGGTCATGGACTCCACGTCGTAACCTGGGCCGTCCATGACCACCAGTCCCTTGGCCGTGGGTGGAGTTCCGTAATCCACGACCTGGTTTATGGTAGTGTTCCCTCCCTTCAAAATGCACCCCAGTGATTTCTCCCGTATGGAACTCATGCCTCCGTCCATGTTCCCGGGCGCGATGGCCATAGCGGCCAGGGGGCCCAGTATCTCCCGCGTCCTCCGTTCCGCTTCCCTTATGCGGGCTTCCACCTCGCAGCCCACGGCCTCGTCTCGGGATCGCCTTCTCAAGATGTGGGCGGTGCCGATCATCTCCGTGGTCTCGGTCAGGATCACCGTCCCTCCCCTTTCCACCAACCAATCCGCCACCAGGCCCACCGCCGGGTTGGCGGTTATCCCGGAGAAGGCGTCCGAACCCCCGCATTCCAGCCCCAGGGTCACCTCCGCCAGGGACGCCTCTTCCCGGACGGCTTTTCGCGCCTCCTCGACCATCCTCCGCACTACCTCAGTCCCCCGCTCCACCGCCTTCCGGGAACCACCCACCTCCTGTATGTCCAGGTATTCCACCGCTTTGCCGGATCGGGAGATCTCTCCTGCCAAATACTGGGCACGCAACGCCTCGCAGCCCAAACCCACCACCAGGAGGCCATGCAGGTTGGGATTGTGGCCCAGGTTGACCAAGGTCCGCAAATGGATGCCGAGATCCTCGCCGCCCCTTCCGCATCCGTGCCCGTGCAGCAGGGGGACCGAGCCCGGGACCTCCTCCGCTATCGCCGCCGCCACCCCGTTGGCGCAAGCCACCGAGGGAAGAACGGCCACGTGATTCCTGATCCCCACCTCCCCGCCCGGCCTGCGATATCCGCGGAACGCATCTCCTCCGGCCATGTCCTCATCCCTCCCCCACCAGATTGTGGGTATGGACCCATGAACCGCGCGGGATATCCCTCCCGGCAAGGCCAATGACCTCCCCGTACTTGATCACCCTCGTGCCCGCGGCCATATCCACCAGGGCTATCTTGTGACTGCAGGGGATTTCCTCCCTCGCCTCCATCTCCCTCCCATCTGAAAGGAGGACTCTTCCTCCTTTGGGAATATCCTCCAAGACGACGGCCACGTTATCTCTCTCGTTGATGATAAGGGCATTGGCCTTCATCGCCTTACCTCCCCGTCTTCCCCCGCAACCCGTACCGGGCTCCATCCCGGTCTCCGGACATCTTAGAGACCCCTTCCACATCACAGGATAGCAGAAAACCTACTGTGCACCCGCTTTACGTAACCCTCGGCCCGCCACCTCGCAAGACGGCTCCGGCACACGAGACGCATGTGCCCGGTGGCGCTTTGACTGGCTGATCGGGGCGTCATTCCCAGCGGAAGAACTTGACTGCGGCGGCGAAGGCCGCGGCTCCCACGCCAGCGAGCACCGCCAGGTCCACCCAAAGGTCCGCCAGCGTCGAGCCTTGGATCATCACCCCCCTAAGGCCCTCACCCAGGTAAAAGAGGGGGAGGCAACGCGCTATCACCTTCAGGGGGATCGGTACCCAGTCCACGGAGAAGAAGATTCCCGAGAGGAACAACATGGGCTGACCTATGGCCTGGGCAGCCAGACCGGCGCTCCGGGAGTTACGCGTCAGGGAAGCGATGAGGAAGCCCAGGGCCAGAAAGGAGAGCGAGCCGAGGAGGACGAAACCGGCCATGTGCAGGTAATTGCCTCGCAGCTTCATGCCGAAGGCCAGGACCCCGAAGGCGATGAGCACGACCGCCTGCAGGAGGGAGAAGACCAAAACGGAAGCGACCCCGCCCACCAAGAAGGAGGAGATGGGAACCGGGGAGACCTTTATCCTCCTCAATATACCCTTCTCCCGGTAGGTGGCTATCTCCAGGGAATATCCGGAAATCCCGCCGAACATGATCACCATGGCCAGGATGCCGGGGACCATGAAGTCGATATATTCGAAGTCCTTGACCTCCTTCTCCTCCTCCTCCCTCACCGCTATCGCCGCAGGGACCCCAGAGATCATCTGGCCCATCTTCTCCAGAACGCCCCGGAGGGTGGAGCTGGTGACCTGGGCTATGGTCACCTCGGACCGGTTGACGATGATGGTGACCTCGCCCGCCTTCCCGGAGCTCACCGCACTCTCGAAACCGGGGCTTATGATGAGCAACCCGTTGCGATCTCCTTCTTTCAGGGCCTTGCGCTCCTCCTCCTCGCTTCCCTCGTATACCTCTATAGCCTCCACGCCGCGGAAGGCCTCCACCACTGACCGGCTTATGCCTGAGCCGTCCAGGTCCACGACCCCGACCCGCAATCTGATTTCTCCCGTGCTCCTGAAGATGAAGCCCAGGATGGTCATGAGCAGGATGGGAAAGAGAATCAGCCAGAAGACCGCCTCCCTCTGGCGAAGGGTCATCTTCATGTTGTACAGGAAAACCTTGAAAAAACGACTCATGACCGTATGGTCCTCCCGGTGAGCTTGAGGAAAACGTCCTCCAGGGAGGCTCTTCGCATGTTCACTTCCTCCACCTCCAGGCCCTCCTGCCGGCCGATGGAGACGATAGCCATGAGGGTCTCATGGGGCGAGGTGGTAATCACCCGGTAAAAGCCGTTCTCGCTGTTCGCTTCCACCACTCCCGGGATCTCCTTAATCATATTCACGTCCATCCCGGGGTACATCCTGAAGGTTATGGTGCTCTCGGGCACGTGTTCCGATATCAGCCGATGCGGAGTCCCGGTGGCTATTATCCTGCCGTGATCCATCACGGCCACCCGCTCGCAGAGTTCCTCCGCCTCCTCGATGTAATGGGTGGTGATCACCACCGTCTTGCCCTGTTCCCGCAGCAAACCCACTACGTCCCAGATCCGCCTCCTCGCCTGGGGATCGAGCCCGGTGGTGGGCTCGTCCAAGAAGATCAGGCGCGGGTCGTTGACCAGGGCCAAGGCTATGGACAGCCTCTTGTGTTGCCCCCCGGAAAGGGTGCTCACCCTCGCACCTGCCTTGTCCGTCAGTTCCGCGAGCTCCACGAGCGTGGATATGGGAAGCGCCCTTGAATAGAAGGAGCGGAAGAGGTCGATGGTCTCCCAAACCGTGAGTTCGTCGAAGAAGGCCGTGGTCTGCAGTTGGACTCCGATCAGTTCCTTGATCTCCCGGGGATTCTCGCGGGTATCATATCCCAGGATGGTGATCTCCCCCTCGTCGGGCTCCCGAAGGGTCTCCAACATCTCCAGGGTGGTTGTCTTGCCCGCCCCGTTGGGGCCGAGGATGCCGAAGACCTCTCCTTCCTCCACCTCGAGGTCCACGCCGTCCACGGCCCGGACCTCTCCGTAGTACTTCTTCAGGCCTCGCGCGTTTATGGCCAGCATCGGACTCCCCCTTCCGCCTCGAACGTGCCTAAATTATAGACGGGGATAGGCCATGAGGCCACGTGCGTAAACTTGAAGACCTCTTCGGCGAGACCTACACCAATATAAAAGCTTTAAGGCGCAGAAGCCTTCGGGTGCGTCGACCGAGGAGAGCCCCGGAGGAGAGAAAACCAGAATGCGCTGAGGGAAAAACTCGATCGGCGGCGCAGCGGAAAGACATCGCTTAGGAGGAAGCGCAAAAAAACAAAGGGGCGGAGCGACTTGCGCCCCGCCCCATACCATACGGCAATCCCTTTAAGCCGCCCGCGTCTTCAGGAAGACTCGATAGGTATTCTCTTCCTCCCGGATATCTCCTTGCCGGCACCCTTTACCCGGACCTCCAGGACGCCCTTCCTCAAGCGGGCGGAGACGTCGCTCTCCTTCACCTCCTTAGGCAGAGGGATGTGCCGGGTGAAGGAGCCGGCAAACCTCTCCCGGCGGAAGTAGTTCTTGTCCTCCTCCTTTTCCTCGCGCACTTGCCTCCCGGAGATGGTCAGACAGGTGTCACTCAGGTCGATCTCTATGTCTTCCGGGTCCATGTCCGGAAGCTCCATCTTTATTACCATGTCCCCCTTCTCCGAGTAGACGTCCATGCTCGGCCACCATGAATATCCGTCGAGCCAGGAAAAGGGCTCGAATTCGTCCCAAAGCCATCCCCGGGAAAACCACCCGCGAGAAGGAAGGAGAGAGAAGGGACTCCACCTCACGATGGACATCCTCGCCACCTCCTTTCCCTAAAATGTATCGGCAAACTACCGATCAAACCCCGGTGGTCACCATCTCCCTTCTGCCTTCGAGTCCCCGTACCTCCATCGTGTTTGAAACGCTTCGCTCCTCGCCGCCGGAGTCTAATCCCGCCGGCCACGACCGTTCCGCGCTCGAATAGTCGTACAGGCACACCTGACACATGTCGAACTCTATCGATCCCACACTACCGCAGTGCAGGCACCGGCAAAGCTCGACCAAACCGCAATCACCTCCGTAAAGCGTCCTTGCCCATCCAAGAGGATTAATATCTCACAATTTAAGATAGATTATTTAATTATTATTGTCAATATATATGATTAATATTGACATATTATGTTCCTTAATATATATAGATATCATTATGAAACGGGATGATAAGCCGATCACGGATACCTCTAACGACGAGCCCCTTTATACCATAGGGGTGGTCTCCCGTATGTTAAAGTGCGACCCCAGCACCCTAAGGAGATATGAAAATGCGGGCCTGGTGACCCCGGGGAGGACGGAGGGCAACACCCGGCTTTACTCCAACAACAACGTGGAGACCCTCCGCTTGGTCCACAGGCTCATCGACGAGGAGAAACTGAACGTACACGGGGTGCGCATGGTCTTACGCTTACAGGAGGAGATAAAAGAGCTGAAGGAGAGGGTGCAGGAGCTGGAGAATCGTCTGGAGAGCCTGCGCGCCGAGAAAGGACATCCTTCCGGCTCTACTTGAGGCCTTAGAGGGGAAAAACCGATCCGGTATCCACTGAAAGTCTGGACCCAACTCCTTGAAGAATTGTTTTCCCCTGCACCACAAAGAGCACGTGGAACTTAAAACCTCGATGACGCCTCTGCAGATAATTATAAACCTAAAGTTTAGATTTATATTATTTCTTCTTCTCCTCCCCCACCTTCTCAAAGGTGTTCTGAGCGTCGCAGTTGGGACATTTCTTGGGCTTACACCTAGAATCCCGTACGTACCCGCACTTCTTGCAGACCCAGTCCGCCAACTCAACACCTCCTCACATCCATGATGACCGGGAAGCCTTATCCCAATTTTATATGATTCCCCGTCAATCCTCGCCCTAACCTTTTCCAGCTCGTTGAAATCGTCGCTCTCTTCTACAAACCTTGCGATAAGCAGAGGTAGATCCTACAGGCGAGAGGTCACTCCTTTCTTCCGACCGTTTTGCTTTCACCCGGGAACGATCGAGCGATATCTCCTCTTTTTCCCCTCTCGGAGCGGCTATGAAAGAATCACATCGACCTCCAGTTCTTCGCTGGCGCCGTAAGCGTGTTTTTCCATGTCAATGGCCGTTTAATTTTGTACACATTCTGGCCAGATAAAATTGTACATGTCACCGTCGTTCAGAAATCACCCCCTTTCGGTTTTTCTCGACCCCCTCTTATCCTTCAAACGATATGAATCTCCCTTGAGGTTGAGCACATGGCAATGGTGGAGGAAGCGGTCAAGAAGAGCGGCGGCCAGAGTAGAATCCGAGAGGTAGTCGCCCCATTCCCCCACTCCCTTGCCCGCGGTGATGATCACCGAACCTTTCTCATACCTCGCGGATATCACCTGGAAGAAGAGGTGGGCCTCGGCCGGCCCCATGGGAAGATATCCGACCTCGTCGATTATGAGCAGGGCGCAACCGGTGTAGACGCGCATGGTCTTGGGCGAGGCGGAAGTGCGGGAAAGGCGTTTGATTATCTCCTCTAAGGTGGTGAAATAGGTCTTGAACCCGCCTTTCACCGCCTTGAGTCCCAGGGCCAGTGCCAGATGGGTCTTCCCGATGCCGGGTGGCCCTTGGACGAGGACGTTCTCCTTCCTCTTCAAAAAACCCAGTTCGCCCAGCTCAGCCAGGACCTTGGGGTCGAGGTCAGGGAGGTTAGAGAGGCCAATGCCCTCCAGGGTCTTGATCTGGGGGAAGCGGGCCAAGCGCAGAAGCATGCCCTCCCTCTTCTCCGCTCGTAGGGCGAGCTCTCTCGAAAGGACCTCCTCGAGGAACCTCCCATAGGACCACCGGCGCCTCTCCGCCTCCACGATGACCTCCTGAAGCCCCTGCGGGCTTTAGCGAAAGACCCGCCCTCTCAAGAACGGCCACCGGGGCCATAGGCTGCCTCCTCACAAGTGGAGAGATCGCGCTTCTCCACCCGGAAGGGGGAGAGTCCCATCTCCTCGAGCCTCCTCAAGTTGCGGAGGGCCTCCTCCGCACCCGGAAGGCCCGCCCAGTGTTCGGGGTCGATACGGCTTTCCCCTCCTCCTTTGGCTCCGCGGGGGAAGGTGGAGAGCAAGGCCCCCTGGGGGGAGAGGATGTGCACCTCCGTGGGGGTGACCGAGAGGCAGACCTTCCTTCCGGCGAAGGCGTGGGGCACGGAGTACCGGTTTCCGCGGGAGGAGATGAAGCAATCCCGGGAGACCACCCGCTCGAGTTTCAGGGCGTAGGCGAAGGGCCTCTCCGGAAGGGGGAGGAGGAAGTCTCGCTCCAGGAGGAGGCGCTCCGCGGGGGTCATGCCGGTGGTGGCGTGCACCCTTTCGTTATAGGCCCTGTCCTGGCGGGCTAGCTCCTCCTCCAGGTGCCCGAGATCCAGGAAGGTGTGGGCGTAGAGGAAGGTCTTCACCGCGCCGATGGGACGCTCCACCTTGCCTTTGGTCTGTGCCCGGTAGGGGAAGCAGACGCGGGTGGCCGTTCCGTAATGTGCGCAAAATGAGAGCCACTCGGGGGAGATTACCGCTTCTTCGTCGCACGAGCGGGGTTTTACTACCACCGGCTTCAGGTTATCGAAGAGAAGCTCGTGGGGAACCCCTCCCACTTCATTCAATTTCTCACCATAGCGAAGGGGATCGTGGGGTTATCGAAGAGAAGCTCGTGGGGAACCCCTCCCACCTCGTGGAAGCACTCGGAAAGCCCCCACATAAGGGAGGCCCTGTCCTGGTGGGGGCAGAGGATGGTCTTCCTGAAGCGCGAGAAACCCAGAAGCACCACCAAAAGGATCACGCTGGCCAGGCCGGAGAGGACCCTCGCCTTGGCCAGGCCGAAGTCCACCTGGGCCTGATGTCCGGGCAGGGTCTCGAAGCGCACGGTGGCCCTTCGCGAGAGCTCCTCCCTCATCTCCGCCACCTTGCGCTTGACCACGGAGTAGCTCCCCTCGTATCCCAGAAGGCGCAACCTCTCGAAGATCAGAGTGGCCTTCATGCGGGGCCGATTCTCGAGCCAGGCCCTGATCACTTCCTCGTAGTCGTCCGCCTTGGACCTTCTCTCCCTCCTCTTGGGGTGGGGAGGTGTTTCGCTCAGGCAGAGCTTCTTCGCTGTCCTCCGGTCCATGCCCAGTCTTTCCCCTATCTCCAGGTAACTCATGCCCTGAGCGCGCATACTTCTTGCATTCATCCAGACCATCTCCTTGTACATACCCATCCCTCCTTTTCCTATGGAGGGATTCAAGGCTCCATCAACTCTTCCTTGCTTGCTCAGGTATGTACAATTTTAAGTGGCCAGAATATGTTCATTTTTATCTGGCCATCGACATTCCATTTACCGCCTTAAGCGGGGTTTCGCCTTACGACGGGAAACGCAACCCTTTCCAGCCGAGGAAAGCGACGGTCCTATCCCCCTGCCTGGGCCGGGGCACCCAGCCCTTGAACGACAGGATACTGGTGGTGTTGTCCTCCACCCGAAATTAGTTTATGTTTACTTTTGAAACCACGATTGCACGGAGCTGAGCTTATAAAGAAACCATCCCGTTTCAGGGGCAAGTGGGGAAAGGCAACGAGAAGCGGAAACGGGGCCGCCCGAGTCGGGATGGAGTTTGAAGTTTCGTCCCGCGTTCTTCGCGATCTCGAGCAGAAGCGATCACGCATGGAGAACCGAGAATAGCTCCGTATCCTCCCAAAGAGTCGAAACGCGGCTTATTCCGAGCAAGGCGTTCTGTGAAACTAATCGTGGGGACAACCTGAAATGGTCAGGATATACGGGGGTGTGGGTTTTGGGTAAGACGTCCTTCCGCGAAAAATCCCCGAGGGACGGCGGTGTTCGGGTGGGATTTCCCGTCGTCGGAGGTGTCTGCCTTGCCCTGGCGCTGTCGATCTTGCTGGCCCTACCCCTCGCTTCGCCTTCCGCGATCAGCGCCGAGGTTTCCATCCCGGAGCCGATCTTTGCGGAAGATCAGCTCGGTTATCGATTCGGTGTCGCTTCCAGCCATATCAAACTCTATCCGGACACGGTGGTGGAACAGGAGCTGAATTTCCTGCGCGACGCCCGCATAGGGTGGCTGCGTTGCGACTTCGCCTGGTCCGACCTGGAGCCCCGTCCCGGGGCATGGAACTTCTCCGGTATCGATAAGGTGGTGGGAGAAGCCCAAGCCCGGGGGGTGCGCATCCTCGGTATCCTGGGCGCTTCCCCGTCCTGGGCCAATGGCGGAAAAGGGTGGAATTACCCCCCGACGGACATGGAAGCCTGGAGGAACTACGTGCGGACGGTGGTCTCCCGTTATCGGGGCAGGGTTTCCGCATGGGAGATCTGGAACGAGGAGAACACTGAAGCCTTCTGGCAGCCGGAACCCGATCTCGACGCTTACCTGGTCATACTCGCCGCGGCCTCCGAGGAGATCCGCGAATCGGATCCTTTAGCTTCCGTGGTCATGGGAGGGGTAGCCGGTCTGGACCCGGACTTCCTCTCCAGGTTCCTGGAACGTGGGGGAGCGGAATACGTTGACGCCGTCGCTTACCATCCTTATCCGGAGACCATCGGTGAAGAAGGCCAACCCGAGGAGGACACCTGGCGGCCCAAAGAGAGGTTGTGCCGCCTAATAGTGGACTACCTACGAAACCTCATCTCCCTTTACACCCCAAAAGAGTTGGAGATCTGGTTGACGGAAGTGGGGTGGACCACCTGCCCACCTTCCCCGCCCGGGGTGGATCCGTCCACGCAGGCTTCCTACCTCCTGCGAACCATGATCAACTACGCGGGTACCGGGGTGGATCGCGTCTTCTGGTACAACCTACGGGACACCCACCTCAACGAGCTCGACATGTACGGACTCCTGGGATCGGACTTCAACCCCAAGGCATCCTACCGCTTCTTCTCCGTCTTCCAGGAGGTGTTCGGAAGGACGACGGTGGATAAATCGGCACCGGTTTCCCTCTACTGTTCCCGACCCGCTTCCCTGGAAGCGCACTTCTTCCGGAGCCCCGAGGGGGATCTGGTGCTTTCGGCCTGGAAATCGGACGACGTGGAAGATCTTCTGGACATCCGGGTGAACGACCCGTCCCTCCGGAACCCCGTCACGGTGGATCCCTCAAGCGGGATTACCGGTCCCACACCCGGAGTCACTCGAGACGCAGGGGGCAATCTGCTGATCTCCGGCCTTACCCTGGGGAAAACCCCCCTCATCCTGCACATGAAGAAGGTCAAGGTCGCCTCCGTCAGGCCGTCTCAGGCTTATCAGCACACCCTGTTCCTGAACATAGAGGACGTCGCCGGGACCGGATTCGAGGAAGGAGCTGCGGTGAGGCTGGAGGCCGGGGGCAGGGTCGTCGAGGCTTTCAACGTCGTCCGGCCTTCGGACGAACACATCTCCTGCACGTTATCGCTTTTGGGAATCGAACCCGGGGATTACGACATCGTGGTGACCAACCCCGACGGGTCCCGGGCGCGGCTGACCGCCGGGTTCCAGGTCCTTCCCCTCTGCGGCACTGGGGGCGGCGCCGGCGCGCTCGCCTTTGGGGCGGGAGCGGGACTTGTGGCCGCCGCTTTGCCCCTGCGCAGGAGAAGTTACCGTAGAGGTGCCCGGCACTGAAAAAAGGAGCCTCCCGTTGCCGCTTTTTCCGGAGGAACGGTCAGCTCTTTTCCAGTTTCCGGTATCTTCTTTTCAGCTGTTGGAGTAGCTCACAGACCTCATCCAGGTTGGACATCCAGAGGTCCAGCAGCTCCAATCCTTGCGGGGTCAGGGCGTAGACCTTGCGCGCCGGACCGGCTCCCGAGTCGTCCAGGCGGCTCTCCGCCAATCCGCTCCTCTCCAGCAACCGCAGGACGCGGTAAACGAGGGAGGGGTCGGCGCCTCTGCCCACGCCCAGCTCCTTGAGCTTGTTCATGAGCTCGTACCCGTGCACCGGTTCTTCCGCCAGGAGCAGCATGATCGCCGGTCTCAGGAACCGGCGCAGGGCATCCCACCCGAAACCGATCATCTCCGCGCGGCCCCCCGCATGGTGTCGCGGTCCGATCCTCATGGAACGGGGGGCGTTCCAGGAGAAGCAAGGCCACTCTTCGGGCACAAGTCCCGGCATGTCTCCGTCACAGAACTTCCAGGGCATCCGATCACCTCCTTATTTGTATTTTAACAATAATGGAAATTAGTCAATATTGTCAAGATATTATATCCTAATAAGCCCGTTTACCTTATCATGTTCATCGGATGCCGCCCTTTCGCGCATCCGGAGGAGGTCTTTGGCTAGAGGTCTGGGCGTTGTTCCGCAAGCTCGGCGGGGTTAGCGGCGTCGCCGGGCCGGTTGAGGTTCTCGCCCGGCCAGGCGGGAACCGCGCTCGAGGAAGGGAAGAAAATTAACGAATACGGGCCGAGAAACATATGCCTTCGGCAAGCCAAGGACTACGACTTGAAGTGAGGTCCGGCATATGCCGGCGGGGAGGAAGGGGGTAACCACGGTAACGAATACGGGCCGAGAAACATATGCCTTCGGCAAGCCAAGGACTACGACTTGAAGTGAGGTCCGGCATATGCCGGCGGGGAGGAAGGGGGTAACCATGGGCAAGCGCGTACTACGAACCAAGCTCTGCGACATGTTGGGGATAGAATATCCCATCCTCAGCGCGGGTATGGGACCCAATCTATTGGGCGAGGAGACGGGAGCTCCCGTGGACCTGGTGGTGGCCGTCTCCGAAGCCGGAGGACTGGGCGTCCTGGGGGCCAGCGGCTATTCCATAGGCGAGCTACGGGAGGCCATCCGGGAGATAAAGGCGCGCACCGACAAACCCTTCGGGGTGGACATCCTCCTCCCCAAGAACATCGTGGACCTCCCCGAGGCGGAAGGGGAAGGTGAGGTGGCGCTGAGCCAGCTCTTGGGCACCCTGCCCCAAGCCCACCAGGACTGGATAAGGAAGGTCAAACGGGATCTAAACCTTCCGGACGTGGACGTGATGGTGAAAATGGATTCCACCACCATGCGTCCCCGCGAGGCCATCAAGGTCTGCCTGGAGGAAAGGGTCCCCCTCTTCTGCGCCGGTCTGGGAAACCCAGGTTTCATGGTCGAGGAGGCTCATGCCGCGGGCACCAAGGTGCTGGCCATCACCGGAAACACCAAGAACGCCCGGAGGATGGCGGAGGCCGGCATCGATCTCCTGGTGGCCCAGGGACACGAGGCCGGAGGTCACACCGGGAGGATTGGGACCATGGCCCTGGTGCCGGCCTGTATCGATGCCGCCCATCCGGTCCCGGTGCTGGCTGCCGGGGGGATCGGGGACGGTAGGGGCCTGGCCGCCGCCCTGGCCATGGGGTGCGTGGGCGTCTGGGTGGGCACTCGTTTTTTGGCCACCGTGGAGGGAGGGGCTCCCGAGGTCATCAAGCGCAACATCGTCGCGGCCACGGACGAGGACACCAAGGTGTCCACCATGTTCACCGGCAAGACCCTGCGCTCCATTACCAGTAAATTCCATACCCTCTGGGAAGAGTCCGGGTTGGACCCTCTGCCCTTCCCCCTACAGGTCCTGGTCTCCTCTTCCCTTTTAGCCGCCTTTCTCAAGGCCAACCGGGAGGAATACATCGGAGGGTTCGCCGGCCAGGTAGCGGGCTTGATCAAGGACATCAAGCCCGCGGGACAGGTGCTGGAGGAGATGGTGGAGGAGGCGGCGGACATCCTCACTCGGAGACTGCCGGAAAGCGTGACCGTCGAATGATCCGTGACTTATCCACTGGGCGGCCATACCTTCCGGTCCATGCGAGCCGGCAGGTGAAGGCGGCCGCCGAAGGAAGCACGTCGGGCAGACCGCACCCGCTTTTCGATTGACTCATCCCGGGCTTCGGCTCGTCGGGCGAGGCCGGAGGCGTTCAAAGCCTGGTGTACTTGATCACCGCTCCTCCCTCCCCCACCGCCCAGGCATGGTCGTAGTCGCAGGCATCCACGCCGAGCAGGTTGTTCTGGGTGGGCGATGATTGATACTGCCATCTCGCTCCGCCGTCTATGGTGAAGCGGATGAAACCGTAGTATCCCACCACCCAACAGGACGTCTTGTTGAGCGCCTTCATCGCCGTCGGACATTTACAGGGTAGGGGGTCGAAATCCCACACATATGAATTCCAGGTGAGCTGGTTCTTCCAGGTGGCTCCCCCGTCCTCGCTTTTCCGGATGAAGTTCTTTCCGCCGCTGTAATAGGTCCCCCCCACCGCCCACACCGTCGTGTCGCCCACGGCTTCCACATCACCCACCCAACCGTATTCACACATAGAAAGGGCAAGATTCGAACCGTCGTTCGTGCACTTCCAGATAAATCCACCTTCACCGGATTCGTTTTCTCCACCGCATATCCATAGCAGATTGTTGTTGACCACGTCTATCCTGCCGAAACAAAATACATCGTCATGGTACCGTATAGACCAGTGTCCGCCCCCATCCGTGGTCTTGAGGAGGTATCCGCCAGTCTCGTATCCATTACCCACCACCCAAACCACCGAGCGGCTGACGGCGAAGACGTCGTTCAGGACCACGTTCAGACCGCAGCTCTTCGAGATCCAGGAGGTGCCGTTGAAGAAGCGCATGGTCCCGTTTTTCCCCACCGCCCACACGCAGTCGGCGGCCAGGGCATGCACGGCGAGGAGCTCGTTTTGGGTCCCGCTGGATTGCTTCACCCACTTGGTCCCATCGTAGAACAATATGGTTCCCGATTCTCCCACCGCCCACACGTGGGAGGCGTCCAGAACGGAGACGGCGTTCAACTTGGCGCTGGTGCCCGAGTTCTCCGCCTTCCAGCCGTACCGGTAGACCTTGAAATACACGGGGACGTTGTTCTTTATCCTCACCCAGCTGCCGCCCATCTTGGCCATGACCTGGGCCTGGAAGTCGCCTTGGTACTCCAATATCCTATAGGCTTTGAAAGCATACTCCGCTCCGGGGCCCAGAACTACATTGGCGAAACCGCTGATGTCCTGGGCCAAGTCGCCGGATCGGATTCTTACCTTCAGGCGTTCCAACACCATCTGGGAACCGGTGACGTTTCTTATCCGGAAGGAAGCGGAAACTTTGCCGCCCACCCGCGGAGGCGAAGGGATGAAGGTGAGAGCCAGCGGCGAGGTGATCTCGAGGGGATATGTCGTCTCCGCAGCGGTCACGGCGACTCCTCCCTCCACCTCATCGACGGTCGGCCTTCCCTCGCCCGACACCAAGGCCCGAGCGGGCGATAACTGAGCCGTCGACAAGAGGGCCAAACAGACCACGAACAAAGCGGTCTTCAGCAACTTTCGAAGAAGGTTTGCGGCGGCCATAATCTTCCACCCCCTCGCGACTCGCATCATCCTTGTCTTATTTTCCTGCGCCTATTTTACGATGAAATCCGGAGCGCTCGTAAGGAGTAAACGGAGGCGGCTGTTCGATCGTCTCGCTTCCCGCCGCAAGTAGTTCCGAAAGGGTGACCATCTCGTAACCCATGTTCCGGAGGTCCTCGATCACCAGGGAGAGGATTTGGGCCTCCTGCGGCGATCCGCAGTGCATGAGGATGATGGCCCCGGGCACCGCGGCGCTCACCACCCGCTGCCTTACCTGCTCGGGCGTGATACCCTCTTCCCAGTCCAGAGAATCCACGGTCCAGAAAACGCTCAGGTAACCCAGGGAATTGACCAGCCTCACCAGGGAGCTGTCTCGCGCTCCGTAGGGGAAGCGAAAATAAGGCTTGGTGGACAAACCGGTCAACTCGCGAATCCTCTGCTCCGTGCGCGTTATCTGGTCCTCGGCCTCCTCGGCGCTTATCTCCGTGAACCGGGGATGGGTGTAGGAATGGTTGGCCAACTCATGGCCCTCCTCGGCCATCCTCCTCACCAGGTCCGGGTAAGAGTCCGAGAACTGCCCGGTCAGGAAGAAGGTCGCCTGCACCCCGGCTTCATGGAGGCTGTCCAGGATAGCCGGCGTGGGAAGGCCACTGGCCCCGGCATCGAAGGTCAGGGCCACCTTTCTGACGCCTAAGGGACCGCGGACCACCTCCCCCCATCCCAGGGATGCGGCCAGAGCCCGCTTATCTATCCTCTTCCAGGCAGGGATCCTCGCCGCCATGTTCTTGTCCAGCCCCGGCGGACCGATGAGGCTCACGTCCCTCTCTATCCGATCGGGCAGCCCGAAAAAGCCCCAAAGATCCTCCACGTAGCGGCCGTCCACTGCGCCTCTTCGGAGGCCTTCCACCTCGAGGACCACGGCGGAAATCCCTTCCAGCTCCGTGAGGGTGTTGCCGATGGCTGCCAGGCTCAACCTCTCCGTGGCGGCACAGACGCCGATGGCCGGTGCGTCCAGGATGTACTCTTTGCTCAGGTCAAGACGGCATATGCCTCCTTCCACTTCCAGGCTCCTTATCCTGACCGTGGGAGGGACGACAGGCAGCAAGCCGCTCTCCTCCTCCGGCCCCTTGATCAGCTCCTCCAAGGCCGCCCTTACCGGTTCCCCTCCCGCGTCCACCGTCCTTTTCACAGGCTGGAGGTAATATCTCTGCCCTGAATCGGCGATCAAATATATGGTTATCTCCATGGTCCGGGGAGTAGACGGATTCCCCGACCTGCGGTCCTCTTTTACGGCCAGGCGAACGAAAAAGCCCGCCGCCAAAGCACCCGTGAACACGGCCAGGCAAAACAGCGTCATCCTGCTCTTGCGGGGATAAGCCGCGGACATGAACCGCTACCGTCCTCCTCTCCCCGGGTATTCCCGTGAGTCATTCGCCCCCACCCTTCCTCAGGTCCCGGATGCAGGCCAGTATCCCCTCGGCTATGCCCTGCGCCACCTCCTGCCGGTGGGCGTCGGCAAAGGCCTGGTTGTTCTCAAGGGTGAAAGTGGGAACCTTGCTCCATACGTCGTAAGTCAACAAAGGCCCGTAATTGCCGGTCCCCGTCGCTCCCCTGTTCTCCATCAGAAGGCCTCCCGGGCTTACTCCCAGCTCACTCCGCAGATATTCGGACATCGCCGCGTGGAACACAGCGGCCAGCCGCCGGCTCTCTCGCTGGACCTCCGGATCGATGTACGCCTTTCTCCCGGAGTCCATGTTCGCCTTCCAGCCGTACTCGCCCGCCCCGGGATAAAAGGTCGTGGGCGAGGATATTCCCGGGTCCGTATGGATGTGCAAAACGAGAAGAGCACCCGCCTCATTGGCTATCACCGCCCTCTTTTTCAGGTCCACGGGATCGTAGACGCCTTTTTTGGTCATGACCACCACGATCCCATTATCTTCCAGGATTCTCCGCGCCCTTTCCGCGATGTCGAAAACTATTCGAATCTCCGGTTCGTTGGCCCAGTCCTGGGTGTTCAGGCCGGTTTCCTCGTCTATTCGGTAAGGAGTTTCGGCATGGCCGGGGTCCAGGCAGACGACGGCATGCACCTCCTTGTCTGCGCCGTCACCGCCGTCTCCCGTGTCGTCCTCGTCCCCGGAGATTACCCCCGAGTCGGAAGCCCGGCCGTCGCTTACCACCACCTTGATCGCCAGCCCTCTCCCCAACGTGGAGCCGGGACCAGGATCCTGGGAGATGACCGTATCCGCCGGCCGCTCATCCGGCCGCCTCGCTGCCACCTCCAGGGAAAAGCCGAGCTCGCCGGACACCCGTAGCGCCTCTTCCAAACTTCGACCCACCAGGTCGGGCACGGTGGACGTTCGCGGAGGACGTATCGAGTAGCCCAGGAAGAAGGCGAACGCGATTGCCGTTACCAGGGCAAGGGGAAGCGCCCATCGGGAAAAGATGGACTTTTTCCTGGATTTGGAAGTCATGTGGACCTCCCCTATCACCCTCGCTTCCCCGAAAAAGCTTACGCAGAATAGTATATAATCTTTTAATCGCCGTTGGAGAAGGAGGATTGCCCGCATGCCCGGAAAGCAGAGGGTTCTGGCGATAGCGGCGGCCGCTTTGCTGCTTGCGGGGTTCACCTTCGGCTTCTTCACCCATTGGCTTGCCTCGCCCAAGCGGGGAAACGACGTTGCCACCACCGCCGTTCAAGAGACAACCGTGGAGCAGGACGGCGGGGTAAAGGCGGACGGCTCAGGGGGGGAGGACGAGCATCGGCCTCCGATACGTCTGGAATTCGACGTTTCCCGAGCCATGAAGGACATCGCTTACCTCTCCTCTCAAATTGGTTACCGTCCCGAAGGCACGGCCTCGGAGGGAAAAGCTGCCGATTACATAGCCATGCGATTCTCCGCGCTCGGTTACGGAGAGGTATTTCAGCAGACCTTCCTCCTCGACAACGGAGCGACCAGCCGAAACGTCTACGTGGTCGACGAGGGGGAAGACACCCGCCTAGCCGTAGTCGTTGGAGCCCATTACGATACCGCGGGAGGAACGGGGAGCCCGGGGGCCAACGACAACGCCAGCGGGATAGGTGTGCTACTGGAACTGGCCCGCGTCTTCAGGAACAACGATAACGTCCCCACCATAATATTTGCGGCCTTCGGGGCGGAAGAGATCCTGCAGGGGTACGGTAAGGATCACCACCACTACGGCTCCCGTCACATGGCCAATCGCCTTCCTGAGCTTGGATACACAGTGGTGGGAATGATCAGCGTGGACATGGTGGGTGTGGGAAGCACTATGGTCTTAAACTCCACCATGCAGGCCCCGCGCCGTCTGCTGGATCTTTTAGCCGCACACGCCGGGACGCTGGGCCTGCGCCCGACCTTTCGCCAGGATCCGGGCTGGAGCGATCACGAGGCCTTCGAGAAACGCGGCATACCTTCTGTATGGATCGAATACCGTGAGGACCCCCATTACCATACCCCTGCGGACACATATGACAAACTGGACCCGGCGCTTATCGCCCAAGCGGGCCGTCTTCTGCAGAGTTTCCTGGAGAATCTGGACGGGGCAGATCTTAATTCGCTGGAAAATAGTACCTTTTACCGATGAGGCCGGACAAACGCCCGGCTTAGAAACCTTTTTCAAATCGTTACGGGTGATTCGGCATAGAGAAAAAGGCCTGTAAGCGATGTCGTTATTTTTTATGCACCGGGCATCAGAAGATCTCAATAGCCGAAAACATGCATTTCGGAGATGGAGGTGTCCTCGGCGAGGGTCCAGTTGGGCCCGCTCTGACCGGGATAGACCTCTTTTATGATCATGGTCACCGTGCGGGTCTTCTTGGGAGCGTCCAGGACCACCTCTTGGGGGATCTTCTGATCGGCGAAGGTATGGGTGACCGTGGACCCGTCGTCGAAGACGAACTGTGCCGTCTTCAATCGTCCGTTTTGCAGCCAGCGGTCCTTGTTGTTGCTGACCTTCAGGTAACCGGGTATCACGCTTATACGGGTGACGGCGACTTCCTGGGGAAAGGAGAAACGAACCCAGTCGTTGATGCCGTAACCGGGACTCCCCTCCGCCCAGCAGGTCGCATAATCGTTGTCCACCAGGTTCTGGGGCAGGTAATTCACGTACGACGCGTCGGGCTTAAGGACGGACGAGGCACTCAGGACGGCGAGCCCGGAGATATCCCGTGCCTGCTCGGCCAAACCGCCAGCCGATCCTTTCCGGTTCACCTCCACCTTGACCGCCTCGCCCTTCTCCACCTCCTGGCCGGCGGCGGGGACCTGGGCCACCACCTCTCCCTCCTCGAAGCCGGGGAGGGAGACCTCCTCCACCTCCATGGAGAGGCCGCTATTCCGGAGGAGGGAGCGGGCTTCCTCCTCGGTGATCCCCACCAGGTCGGGCACGGTTACCCGGGAGGAGGAGAGGAGGAAGAAGGCGAG
Source organism: Candidatus Solincola quzhuomuensis (assembly GCA_015711855.1). Classification (GTDB taxonomy): domain Bacteria; phylum Actinomycetota; class Geothermincolia; order Geothermincolales; family RBG-13-55-18; genus Solincola_A; species Solincola_A quzhuomuensis. The sequence continues at coordinate 26,510 of JACVJF010000026.1, forward strand.
GATCCCTCCCCCGGCGAGGAGGAGGACC
>JACVJF010000027.1 GCA_015711855.1 Candidatus Solincola quzhuomuensis
TCCCCAAGGCACTGTCATCGGAGGAAGGGTAGGTTTGTGGACATCTGAGTCGCCGGTCATGAAAGGGAGTCGACTATGGGTATAGTATTTATGGAAGAAGCGGGATTTTGATCCGAAGGGAGTCGAGGACCGCAAAGGGAGCCCTCGGCGAAGAGGAAACCGGCGGACCGCGAGAGTGGGGGTCCGCACCAGGCTTCGAGGGGTATACCTTACGGGATGCTCGGGTGATGGGGGACGGGAGATGCCCGGAAAGCTGATCGAACCTCCTGAGATCTTGAAGGGGGCGCTGGACGGACGCGAGGTGGGGGAGTTTGTCCTGGAGACGCGCGATTTCCGCCGGGGAAGGACGGATAGGGAGACCTATTTCAACCTTTTTTTACGGCACTCGGGGCGGGCCTCGTCGAAGCCGGTGGTGCAGGGGCTATTCTTCATGGGTCGCGGCGATTACATCAAACCGTGGATGGAATTCAGGTATGACCCGCTGGTCTCCTTCCCGGGGGAAAGTCCCTTTGACCTGGAGGAGATGGGGCTTACGGATTCCGTCTTCTCCCTGCTCGGGTCGCTGATCCCCGCGGGGGGTTCCCTGATGGTCATTTACGGGGCCGAGGATCACCCCTTCTCTCGAGAGACGGAGAGCGGCCTCAAACGCAAGTTCCCGCCGCCGGCTACCCCCATGGGGTACAGGCTGTGGAAAGCCGGTTTCCGTTGGTTCAAGGACTGGTATTTCCCGGAAGGATGGCTGGAAGGGGCCATGAAGCTCCAGGCCACCAGGCCCTTGGACGAGGGAATCCGGGCTCTCCGGGAATCCCAGGCCCGTAAGGAACTGGAGGCTTTCGTCCTCGAGATGCGGCGGCGGGCGGTGCTGGACCGGGAGGCGGCATCGGCCCTGCTTAGGGCAGAAGAGATCCTCAAGGAGCTGGGCTCTCCTTGAGGCCGAACCTTTGGTCCGTTCACCAACCCTCCCTGTCGGGTAGAAGACCGTTTCCTCACGGGGGTTGAACTCGTGCTCTCATCAGTCGCCCGGGCGTTCCAGGAGCTTTTCCTTCAAGGCGGCGTGGAAGGCGGGAAGGTCATCCGGCACCCGTGAGGTGATGATGTTTCCGTCCACCACCACCTCGCGATCGACGAAGGTGGCGCCCGCCGCCTCCATTTCCTCCTTGATCTTTGGGTAACCGGTCATGGTCAGGCCGTTCACCAGCCCCGCTGCGGCCAGCAGCTGGCCTCCGTGGCATATGGCGGCTATGGGCCTACCCGTGGAGGCGAACTCGCGCACGAAATCCGTGACCTTATCGAATTTCCTCAGATAAGCCGGGGATCTGCCTCCGGGGATCACCAGGGCGTCGAACTCCACCGGTGTGACCTCCTCCGGGCTTCTGGTCACCTCTATCACCGCGCCGTGCAGGCCCCTTATGCGCCCCTTGTCCGGCCCCACGGTCACCACCTCCGCTCCGTTGTCGCGGAGGAATCTTATGGGTTCCGTGCCCTCCTGGTCCTGGAATCCCTTCCCCACCATCACGGCGACTCTCTTTCCCGCGAGATCCAATCTCGGTCATCTCCTTTCCTCGACCTATCCGCCGTCACCTCGCCAGCGGCAGTCGGCCGGCCGCCGAAATATGCGGTTTGCGCTGCCTACCGTTTTATTCTTCCCTTTCCAGAGGCCTCTTACGGCCGGAATCCCTTCCGATCCTCGGCGTGGCTTGAGTGCGCTTTGGGCCGGGAGGCAGTAAGGGAGGGGCGAGATGTCACCTTCCGGCGAGATGTCACCTTCCCGTGATATGTTCGGGTTGGCCACGGTAGCCGCGGACCGGTATGTCGGTTGAGGTCTCGGATGGATTTCGGCATAGAGGTATGGAAAACTGAAAAAGTTTTAAAAGATAGAGGTTTTCACAGAGGGAGAGAGAGTTGCCTGCCTCCCTGTCGTACGTCAAGGGATCGAGCGCTTTTGGCTCGGCGGTAGCCAGAGGTGTACCGTTAAGGATTGTACGGCCTCCCAAACGCTGGTCGCCCTGCTTCAAAGAAGCGGCGAAAGAATCGCCCGTGCCGGCGCTCCCTCTCCTTTTTCCCCTCTTTGCGGGAGGCGTAAAAGCTCGTAAACCGCCTCGCGTCATAATCTCGAGTTCGGTCCTTCCAGTAGCCAGACCCCCCACTTCCCGTAGCGAGCGGCGAACCTCCACCGCTTTCTCTTCCTCAAGAGGAACGATGAAAGGGCAATTGGCGGTACCCACCTCGGGAGGGATGGAAGAGACGTCCGGCCCACCGAAAAGGAAGCGCGGGGAGGCGTCGTGGTGGGTTCCGCCGGGCACACCCGGCGTAGCACGGTAGAGGGTTTCGGAGTGATCAGGTCACGTCGACCAAACCGGAGATGCGATCCACCAGGCCTTCCATGAAAGTGCGGTCCTCGAGAACGATCTTGATGGCCCCGTGTGGGCATACCTCCACGCAGTGGCCGCAACCCCGGCACTCCTCTCCGATAACCGCGCGGCTACCCTCCAGTGTTATGGCCTTGACGAAGCAACCCCTTTCCACGCAGGTGCCGCATCCCCGGCAATCCTCGGTCACCCGTACCGAGACTCCCGGCATGCGGTGCACTTTTCCGCTTATCTTTTCCGAAAGGACCGGCAGCATCCTCCACAGGCAGCAGCAAGGGCAGCAGCTGCATATGGTCAACAACCGGTTCCCCGGCCCAACGTTCAGCCATACCGTGTCCAGCTTGTTGCGGCCGATGAGATGGAAAAGACCCGCCTCCCGGCATTTCCGCACGTGGTCCAGGGCTTCCTCCTTGGTCACCTTCCTGCCCAACTTGGGATTTATCCCCAGGGCGGCCTCACCCAGGAAAAGGCACCCCAGGTTCACGGGGTAATCCCGGCAGCCGCTGGCTTCCCGGCATATGCAGGTGTTCATGATCCAGTGGTGGTTGGCCTTCTCCACGAAGTGTTCCACCAGCCGGGAAGGGAGCACCACGCTTTCCCTCTCAGCCGCATCCTCCCCTACGGCGATGACTCGGTCCTTGGGAAGGTAGATTATGTCGTCACCCCCGAAGAGCCACCCGTCCAGGAAATCCCCGAGGACGGGCAACCTGGTGAGCTTGGCCAGCAGGAAGCGTTTGGGGAAGGTCTTTTTTATCAGGTTGACGAACCAGACGGGACTGGACATAGCTTGGGCCCTCCTTTTTTCCGCGCTTCCGGGCAAAGCGCCGTTATTCGAGGTTCATCCTCATTCAGGTCGAACCGCGCTTTTATCATGCCACAGGTCAGGGAGGCGGGAAAGTCGGCCTCGGAACCCAGGGATCGGGGCTTCGTGCCATGCGGGAAGGAGCGCGAGCGCATTTACGGCGAGGTTCGAAGGGAACGCCTTCGGGGCAGGCCGAAGGAGGAAGATGGAAGGTCGTCTGCGCTGTGGGGATGCGGATTTCGGATTTCGAAAGACGACCGGGCCCTTCGCCGGTTGCTCTGTCGTATGATCTCGCCTCCTTCGGCTGTGCGGGGCAAAGGTTGAGAGCGAACCCCGGAAAGGTTGAGAGCGAACCCCGGTATGGTTTCCCGGCATCGAACGATTGGGAAACGCCACAGATAAGCAGGAGATGTACGCGGCGAGCCCAACGAGGCGGAAGTTCAGGTCCTTTCCCTTGCAGCGGCCTGGTTGATGAGGTGCGCGAGGTAGCCGGCTCCGAATCCGTTGTCTATGTTCACCACCGCCACGCCGGGAGCGCATGAGTTGAGCATGGTGAGCAGAGCGGCCAGTCCGCCGAAGCTGGCCCCGTATCCCACCGAGGTGGGAACGGCGACGACGGGGCAGGCGACCAGGCCTCCTACCAGGCTGGCCAGGGCTCCCTCCATACCGGCCACCACGACCACCACGTTGGCGTGGTGGAAGACCTCCATGTGGGAAAGCAGACGGTGCACTCCAGCCACTCCCACATCGAATAGGCGTTGCACGCGGTTCCCGGAAAGCTCGGCCACCAGAGCGGCTTCCTCGGCCACGGGGATGTCCGCCGTGCCCCCGCTGACCACCACCACCTTGCCCACCGGCACCCTCTCCTCCCGCCGCACCACGATGAGCCTGGCCAGGGGGTGGTATTCCGCCTCCGGTAGGAACTCCGCCACCTCGCGGAAGACCTCTTCCGAAGCCCTGGTCAGGATGATGTTCCCGGTGCTCCTCTCGGCAAGGTTGCGGGCTATGGGTCCCACGGTGCCTACCGGTTTACTCTCGCAGTAGACCACCTCCGGGAGGTCCTTGCGCAGTTCCCGGTGGTGATCCAGGTGGGCGAAGCCCAGGTCGGACACCGGTTCGGCGGCGATGCGGGACGCGGCCTCCTCTATGTCCAACTCCCCCGCGCGCACTTGCTCCAGGATAAGGCGCAGCTCGTCTCGGCGCATCTCCTTCCTCCTTTCTCACAAGTATAAGCCAAGGAAGGGTGGGGGAGCAGATCCCCTTCTACCCAGGAAGAAAAGATAACCCCGCCGGTCGTCGCAAAGCATGACACACGCCATCAGCGAATATTCCGACTGCCTTCCGCCTTTGCAGGAAAGACGATAACGCCTGCTGAATACATGTGAAAGGATATATCGTTCGAGATCGGGAGAATAGGTCGAGCCGGCGGGTTCCGCCCGGTCACGGAGCCGCGTTTTATTTAGGAGGAGAGGGGGTACGGCGGAAGGAGCATGTCGCGGATGTCTCGGCTCGTCTTCCGCCGAGATGGGGTCTCGCGGGAGGGTTGGAAATGTATGGTAGAAGAAAGAGAAATAGGGAAGGCTTCCTTTTTCGCTTTCTGATGTTACCGTTGCTCCTCTCCCTTTTTATATCGATTCCCATCGATTCCGCCGCGGACGCCCCTTTCGCATGGGAGCGGCTTGCGTCCAGTGGGGTGGAGAACCCTGCGGACTCGGCAGCTGGAGCCATGGTTTCTTACGCTGGAAAACTTTTCCTTGGAACATACAACGCCAACGGCTGCCGGGTATGGTCGTACGACGGAGTCGCCTGGTATCCGGAAGTGGGTGCGGACGAGTCGGGCACGCCCACCGGGCCCGGTTTCGGCTTGACCTCCAACGTGAACGTCTCGGCCATGGTGGTGTACAGGTCCCGGCTCTACGTCTCCGTACGCAACATGGCGAGGGGCTGTAGCATCTGGTCCTTCGACGGGACCTCCTGGAGACAGGAGGTGGGGCAGGGGACCTCCGGCACGCCCACCGGGCCCGGATTCGGGGACCAGAAGAACACCGACGTTCCCTCCATGGCCGTGTTCAAGGGGAGGCTTTATGCCGGCACCTATAACGCCGAGGGCTTCCAGGTGTGGTCCTACGACGGGAACACTTGGCTGAGGATAGCCTCGGGTGGATTGGGAGATGCCGACAATTACGGCGTTTCCTCCATGGCCGTATATTACGATCGCCTTTACGCGGGGACCTACAACAACGATTACTCCTCCGGGTGCCAAATCTGGTCTTATGACGGAATATCCTGGAGACAGGAGGTGGGGCAGGGGGCCTCCGGCACGCCCACCGGGCCCGGGTTCGGGGACCCTAAAAATCGCAAGGCGGCCTCCATGACCGTGTACAACGCCGGTCTGTACGTGGGTACCTACGACTCCTCGGGCGGAGAGGGCTGCGAGGTGTGGGCATATGACGGGGCCAACTGGACCAAGGTGAGTGCGGACGGTTTCGGTACCCCTTCCAACCTGGGGGCGGTGGCCATGGCCGCCGGGGGACTGGACCTTTACGTGGGGACCTTCAACGAGGCATCGGGGTGCGAGGTATGGAAGTATGACGGGAGTAATTGGCACAGGACGGGAGCGGGCGGCTTCGGTTACGCCGACAACACCTCGGCGACGTCCCTGGTCCTCCAGGGAGAGGGACTAGTGGTCGCCACCCAGAACCTGTCCGGCTTCCAGGTCTGGAGGACGCGCTCCTGTCAGACACTGTATTTTGCCGAGGGCTACACCGGGAACGGTTTCCAGGAATACCTGTGCCTGGCCAACCGGCATCCCATTCCCGTACGCACCTCCGTGACCTACCTGTTCCCCGATGGGTCCTCGCTCTCCAGGATCCTCTTGCTTCCTGCGGAGTCCCGCCTGACCATCCACGTCAATCTCGACGTCGGCCCCAACCGGGAAGTGGCGGTGCAATTGGAATCCGAGGCGGATATTCTTGCCGAACGCCCCATGTATTTCAATTACGTCGGCAAATGGGCCGGGGGGCATAGCGTCGTGGGAGCGGAAAGCGCCTCCTGCGTGTGGTATTTCGCCGAGGGATACACGGGGGATGGTTTCGACGAATGGATATGCGTGCTCAACCCCATGGAGAGCGACGCTTCACTGGACCTCTATTTCCAGACTCAGGAAGAAGGGGTGGTGGAAAGGACCGGCCTCGTCGTTCCCGCCCGTTCCCGGCGGAGCTTCAACGTCGACGACCTGCTCGGCACGGGATACCAGGCCTCCCTGAAACTCATCTCCACCGTCCCCGTGGTGGCCGAACGCCCCATGTATTTCGATTATCGGGGCACCGCCGGATATCACTGGCAGGGGGGACACTGTGTGATGGGAGCCACACAACTGTCGCACATGTACTACTTCCCGGAAGGTACCACACGTTCCGGGTTCGACGAGTGGCTGACCATCCAGAACCCGAATCCCTTCAACATAATGGTCTATGCCTCCTTCCAGCCGGGCCCCGATCAGGGAGCGGTCGTGGAACGGACCTATATCGTTCGCGCCGGTAGGCGCTATACGGTGTACGTCCCCGGAGAGGTGGGAAGGGACAAGGACGTGAGCACGGTGCTCGTTTCCACCGCTCTTTTCCTTGCCGAACGCCCCATGTATTACAACTACTCCGGCGTCTGGACGGGAGGCGACTGCGTGGTGGGGGCTACCGCGGCGGGAAAGGAGTGGTTGCTGGCGGAGGGGTATACGGGAGCCGGTTTTCATACCTGGCTTTGCCTGCACAACCCGGGGTCGGAGGACGTCTTCGTGGCCGTTTATTATTACACCCAGGAGGTGGGGGCGCTGCGCCCTCGAACCCTGATGGTCCCCCCGCGCACGCGCCATACCGTATTCGTCAACGACGACGCCGGCCCCTGTTACCAGCTTTCCATCCGGGTTCTCTCCGACCGCCCGATAGTGGTGGAGAGGCCCATCTATTTCGATTACGCCGGTATCCGGGGAGGGCACACGGCTGTGGGAAGCAGGTATTGAAGGACGAGGCGCGAAGTACCGCGCCTCGTCCCTTCAGGCATTACGTTCTATGGTCTACCAGTTGTTGTAGCTGGACCTGCGTTCCGGTTTAGGCCTCGCTTCGTTGACCCTGAGCACCCTCCCCTCGAACTCCTTGTTGTCCAGGCTGGCGATGGCCGCCTTGGCTTCCTCCTCGTTGGGCATCTCCACGAATCCGAACCCGCGGGAACGGCCCGTCTGCCGGTCGATGATGATGCTCACCGCGTCCACCACTCCGTACGATTCGAAGAGGCTCCGCAGGGATTCCTCGGTCGAACCGTAGCTCAGGTTCCCAACATAGATGTTCATCCGCGCCCTCACAACTCCTTTCTCAGCCTTCCCCGCACCGGACACAAAAAAACAGCGAGGAAGATGCCCCTTCCAGCAGGCATCTCCAATATTTTAATGAAAAGCGAGGAATAAAGCAAAGACGCATTTTCAAACTTCGAAAAGCCTGCCGGAACGATGCTGTGTCTTAGCGCAAGGCGTGTGCGGTGAAGCCGCAGCGGAAAAGTTTCTGTCACGGGACCTTTGGGGATACACGGCGTCTTTGGCGACGTTTGTGCTGGGAAGCCGGAGCGCCTCGCGCGCCTCGGCGGCTCGCGGTCAGGACTCCTAACCTCAACGGAAATCGCCCAGTTTCTTGTGCAGATCCACCGGGCGGTCCAGCTTCTCCACCGGCTTGCTGGTGTCGTGGAAGCAGCTCCCCGGTTTTTCGCTTTCCTTCACCCTGGGATAGATGACCTTGCTGAGAAACGAAAGGGCGGCTTCCTGGTCGCCGTCCACGATGATCCTTTCCAGCTCCATCCGTTCCTTCTCCCCGAAGGAGATGCCCCAGGTCCTCAAAGCCTCTCCCTTCCTTGGTCGTACGGGCCGGTCAGCCGGGCGAAGCAGACTCGCCCTGGTTCATTTGACTCTATTCTTAAATAATATTACCGGGCCCGAAGGTTTTCCATAACGGCGCCCGCGTTTTCCCTTCGTTCATCGCTCGAATCGCCTCTCCGATCGTCCGCCACCAGGCACCGCAGGCGCTTTGCCTCCCGTGGCGATGCAAAGCCGTGGATGAATCTTCTGCAAATTCCGCACTCGAGATTCGCCACGGTACCATCGGCCAAACCGAAGAGCTCTTGGCTCTTGGCGTTTTCGTGCGCGGTGGACGGTTTGTTTATCTAAAGGGCTCGCCCTCAGATCATCCCCTTGGAGGCCAGGAACTCGTGCACCGACGTCGCCTGCTCGGCGGTCAGTTGAGGGAGGGGGCTCTTTACCGCCGGGCTTATGGGATGTCCCAGGAGGCGCAGCGCTTCCTTCTGCACGGCGTGCAGGGCGGGAGAGGCCAGGAGGGGAGCGTAAGTATACACCTCGCCCTGCAGCGCCTCCGCCCTCTCCCTCTCGCCAGCCAGACATGCTTCGTAGAGGTCGAGGACCAGGCGGGGCACGAAGTTGGGCAGCGGGCATATGGCCCCGCAGGCACCCACGGACATGGTGGCCATGAGGTTGAAGGTCATCCCGGTGAAGACGCTGAAATCCTTGCCCGCCGCCTCGACGAGCAGGCGGACCTCCTCGACGTCGAAGATGGTCTCCTTAGCGCCGACGACGGTGGGGACCTCGGAGGCGATGCGGGCGATGGCTGAGGGGGACAGGGTGAGCCCGGTATTGGATGGGAAATTATAGTAAAGAATGGGAAGGTTGGTCCCTTCGGCCAGCCGGCGGTAGAAGTCGAGCACCGCCTCCTCGTCCAGGGTATAGAAACGGTGAAGGGCCACCAACAGCCCGTCCGCCCCGGCCTGTTCCGCGTAGATCGCCATGTCCAGGGCCGGGTCCAAACCCCTCTCGTTGATGCCCACGATGACCGGAATCCTGTGGGCACAGGCCTCCACCACGGCGTCCACAGCGTCCTTCATCCTGCGGTGGTCGAGATAGGGACCTTCTCCGTTGCTCCCCAGGACCACCAGCCCATGAACCCCGGAACCCACCAGATAGTCGGTCATATGTCGCATAGCCGCACGATCTATTTCCCCGCCTTCGTCGTAAGCGGTGAGCATTACGGCATAAATCCCCTCAAACCTCCTCAACTCGCACCTCCTTGTGGAAATTCGACTCCGTTTCCGAGAATAGCTTGCGGGGGCCGGAGGAGCGAAGCCCTCCGTTAGTACCCGCCATTTCATTCTTTTACCCTTATTCGACGGGATGATATCATTCCTCCTGTGACTGCGGGGCTTGCTCCTCCTTCCGTCCCGGAAAGGAGAGCGGGCTCAATGTCGGCGAACAAGCGGGCCGGAAAAGCTGTATCGGTAATGCGAAACGGGAAAGCATGCGGGACGTTCCCTGGTGGAAGCGGGGCGTCATCTATCAGGTGGCGGTTCCCAGCTTCAAGGATTCCGACGGCGACGGGTACGGCGACCTGAGGGGGCTTCTGGGGAAGCTCGATTACCTCAACGACGGGACCCCACGTTCGCTGGGGGTAGACGCGGTCTGGTTGACCCCCGTCTTCGACTCCCCGTGGGTGGATTTCGGTTACGACGTGCGGGACTATTACACCATCCACCCGCGCCTTGGTGACTTCCAAGTCTTCGACGATTTCCTGCGGGCGTGCCACCGCCGGGGGATGAAGGTCATCCTGGACATGGTGCTCAATCACACCTCGGAAGAGCATCCCTGGTTCGAGGAGTCCCGTTCCTCGAGGTGCAGTCACAAGCGGGATTGGTACGTGTGGAGGGACGGGAGGGCTCCGGGGAAACCCCCCAATCGCTGGAGGGCGGTTGTGGAGGGAAGCGCTTGGGAGTGGGATCAGAAGACGGGCCAATACTATTACCACGCCTTCCTTCCCCAGCAGCCGGACCTCAACTGGCGTAACCCCGAGGTCCGGGAGGAGATGTTCCGGGTGTGCCGTTTCTGGCTGGACCGTGGGGTGGACGGTTTCCGCCTGGACCTCATCAACTACCTATACGAGGACGAAGAACTGCGGGATAACCCGCGGAAGCCGGGCCTGCGGCCCTACGACTGGCAGGCGCATCTCTACGACCGCTCGCGACCGGAGAGCCTTGAGGTGGTGCGGGAGTTGAGGCGCCTACTCGACGGCTACCCGGAGCGCATGATGATGGGAGAGGTGTACACCGACCGACCGGAGGATGCAGTGACCCTCCTCGGGAACGGTTCCGATGCCCTGCACCTCTCCTTCTATTTGGACTTCGCCCATCGGCTTTGGAGAGCCCGTCAATTCCGACGGTCGGTAAGGTGGCTGGAGTCCCGCATCCCGCCAGATGCCTGGCCCTGCTATTACCTCTCCAACCACGACCTGGTACGTCATTATACCCGACTGGGAAGATTTGGAGATGCCGAGGCCAGAGCCAGGGTGGCCGCGGCCATGCTCCTCACCCTGCGCGGAACCCCTATACTTTATTACGGCGAAGAGCTCGGTATGCCCCAGAGTCGCATACCTCGTCGCCACATCAGGGATCCCATCGGAAAAAAGTTTTGGCCGCTTCCGGTCGGGAGGGATGGTGCGCGGACGCCCATGCATTGGAGCGCGGGTAGGAACGCGGGCTTCACGGATGGGGAGCCCTGGCTTCCCGTACATCCCTCCTTCAGCCGGAGGAACGTGGCGGCCCTGGACGAGGATCCTCGTTCACTACTTTGGTGGTACCGCCGCCTGATTTGGCTGCGGCGGCGGCATCCCGCCTTGCAAGTCGGCGGGTATCGCGAGCTGAAGGAAGTGCCGAGGGAGGTTTTCGCCTACTTGAGGGAGAGCGAGGAAGAAGCGGTAGCCGTGTTCTTGAACTTCTCCTCCCGAGCCGTGGATTTTCCGATCCCTGGCGAGCTCCTTTATGAGAGTCCCGCTTGGACGGTCCTCCTCTCCACTCACCGGCGGGAAGGGGAGGGTCCGGGTCGGCAGCGGCGCATGGGTCTGGCTCCGGATGAGGCGCTCTTGTTGCTCGCGGAATGACCGTCTGGGCATTACCGAATCACACGGCTCTTAAGCGGTCCAAGCCGGAAAGACACCCTTGTTGCTTGCATATTGATCTTGGGTGCTTCGAGGTTCGAGTTCTCGGGCCGGGGATTCTTCGGCACAGGCCTTGCACCTACAAGCCATGATATGGCGGTGATCTTTTTGGTGGGAGCCGTTCGAAGCGCTCAAGCCCTATAATAGAGACGTCCGAGACGCGACGGGGAAAGGAAGTTAAGGCGAAAATCGTCCATGAGATAAAGGGCTATCGCCTTTTAAGGCGGGGTAAGCTTGGAGAGGCTTTGCCGGAAGGTGGGTGTTCGACGATCCGACGGGATATAACTTTGGAGCACGAACACGAGGGACAAGGAGGCTTCCCTGCCGGAAGGAGGTTGGCCATAGGCCTGGCGGTGAACACCGCCTTCCTTCTCTTCGAGGTGGTCTTCGGGATCCTGGCCGGCAGTTTGGCCCTTCTCGGGGATGCGGCGCACAACTTCTCCGATTCCTTCGCCCTGGTGCTTTCCCTGATAGCCGTGCGGATGGCCACGCGCCCACCCACGGCGAAGAGGACCTACGGATACCACCGATTGGGCATCTTGGCCGCCTTCGTGAATTCGCTGGGCGTCGTCCTGGTATGCTTTTATCTCTTTTACGAATCCTTGCGCCGGCTGGCCCACCCGGCGAAGGTGGAAGGCGGGGTGGTGGCCCTGGTGGCCGGGCTGGGCCTCCTGATCAATGGCGGGGCGGCCCTTCTCTTGAGGAAAGGGAGTGGGGATCTCAACATCCGCAGCGCTTTTCTCCACCTCCTCACCGACGCCCTGGTGTCCCTGGGAGTGGTGGTCTCGGGAGCCGTCATCGTGGCCACCGGATGGACCTATGTGGATCCTCTGGTGACCATGACCATCGGGCTTCTCATCCTGGTCAGTGCCTTCCGGATCCTGCGCGAATCGGCCCACATCCTCATGGAATCGGTCCCCTCGGGCGTCGATTACCGGGAGCTGCTCGAGGACATGGAGGACTTCCCGGAAGTCCTGGACGTGCACGACCTGCACATCTGGGAGATTGGCTCGCGCCAGTATTCGCTTTCCGCGCACGTGGTGGTCGAGGACCTTCCGGTGAGCGCCGCACAGGTCTTAGCCTCCCGTATCAAGGACATGCTTTTTCGGCGCCACAACGTGGTCCACGCCACCTTGGAACTGGAGAGCGAACCCTGCATCCCGGGAGAGGCTTGTCATTTCGAGTGAGGTAGCGGGTGCGACGAGGCACGATTTCCTCCCGTAGAAGTTGCACCCGAAGAGGGAGAAAGGGGTGGGCACGGAAACGGTGCCTCCACGCATCGAGCGGGCCGGACGAGGTATGAGGCCGGAAGTCAAGGGCGCTTCTCGGCAAGGGGGATTGGAGCGTTGCGGAAAGTGGAGCGGACATTTGGTCATCGGCGGGAGGGATGGAGATGGGCGGCAGGATAAGGGTGCGTGGTTTCGACGGGAAACTGGTCTTCATCACCGGAGGTTCCAGCGGCATAGGTCTGGCCACGGCGAGGCTTTTAGCGCGTGAGGGAGCCGACGTCGTCATTTTCGCCCGGGGGAGGGAACGCCTGGAAAACGCCCTTGCGGAGATGGAACGGGATCGGAAGCGGGAGGGACAGCGCTTGGCATGTAGGCAGCTGGACGTCACCGACCACCACCAGGTCACAAGGGTGATGGAGGAGGCGGTAAGGGAGTTCGGGACCCCGGACATACTCATAAACTGCGCCGGTAGGGCCTATCCCAACTATTTTGAGAACATCGGCTACGAGCAGTTCGACGAGACCATGAAGGTCCATATATACGGGGCTTGGAACACGGTGTCCGCCCTCTATGCCCGCATGAAGGAAAGGGGAGGCTACATCGTCAACACCTCGTCCGTCTTGGGATTCATGGGCATATTCGGTTACACGGACTACGCCGCCTCTAAGTTCGCCGTTATTGGGTTCAGCGAGGCCTTGCGCAGCGAGGCGAAGAGGCACGGGATCGGGGTCTCCGTGCTCTGCCCTCCGGACACGGACACCCCGGGTTTCGCCGTGGAAAATCTCACCAAACCGCCAGAGACCAAGGCCATAAGCGAAGGAGGGGGTCTTCTTCAACCCGAGGAGGTGGCCGAGGCCCTCCTCCGAGGGATGCGCAAGGGAAGCTTCCTCATCGGCCCCGGATCGGCGGGGATGCTCTATCGCCTGAAGCGCTTCTTCCCCTGGCTGGTGGACCTCTTCTCGGAACGGGCCATAAGGAAGGTGACGAAGGAGAAATAGGTTTGAAGGTGTAATACAAGCCATGCGAGAGCCTCGAAACCCAGGCTTTCAAGGAGTAGGCGAAATTCGGCTTGGGCCGTGTAGGGATATGAATACGGCTTAAGGGGATGAAGAGCGCTTTTTCCGGAGAGCTCTTCGCGAGAAAGTCGGCTTGGTGCGGGCTCACGGGAGTTCGGGAGGCGAATGTTCCGGGTTCGGAGTCGGACCACCTGTTCGAGGAGGTGTGATCTGATGCGGTCGGAGGACATAGGGAAGGTAGTAGTGGTGGGAGCGGGGGTCATGGGACACTCCATAGCCCTTGTCCTCGCCTGCCGGGGAAGAGAGGTGGCCCTGGTGGACGTGGAGCGGGAGAGGTTGGACCGCGCGTTGCGCCTCATGGAGAGCGCCTACTCGGTCTTGGCCGAGGCCGGTAGAGAAGACCCCGGCGGCTGGGAAGCCGTCCGGGGGCGTGTCCTTACCTTCACCCTTTTGGAGGAAGCGGCGGAGGACTGCGACCTGGTCATCGAAGCCGTTCCCGAGGTTCCTGAGGTTAAAAAGGAGGTCTTCGCCAGGCTGGACCTTTGCTGTCCTCCTCACGCCGTTCTCACCAGCAACACCTCGGGCTTGGACATCTTCGAGTTCGTCGAGGTAAAAGATCCTTCCAGGGTGCTCATCGCCCACTGGTTCAACCCCCCGCACGTCATTCCTTTGGTGGAGGTGGTGCCGGGACCGGAGACCTCCCGGAAGGCGGTCTCCGTGGTCAGGGATTTCCTGGAAAAAATTGGAAAGGTGCCGGTGGTCCTCAAGGGCTTCACCCGCGCCTTCATCGTCAACAAGATCCAGAACATGATGGGCCTGGCCGTGTTCGAGCTTCTCAGTTCCGGCCTCGTGGACCCCGAGGACATCGACCGGGCGGTGAAGTACAGCATCGGCATACGCATGCCGGTCATCGGCGTTGCACAATCACTGGACTTCACCGGGCTGGATCTGGTGGCGGAAATCGCCGGTAGTTACGGCCTGAGCGTGCCTTTCATCCGGGATTTGGTGGAAAGAGGTCGGTTGGGAGTGAAGACATCGGCGGGGATATACGATTATGGAGGCCGGAGTGAAACGGAGATCCTTGCCAAGAGGGACCGCCTCTTCCTCGCCCTTATGGATCGAATGCGCGAACTGGGCACCTTCGAACCCGTGTGATGCCGCCGGGCTTTTCAAAAGGCGCCGGAGAGCCGTTTTCCGGGGGGAGGACCGCCGAGGGAGTGAAAGGTAGTGGAGAAGCTTCCTTACAACTTCGCCTTCGCTTATTTCCTCAAGCTGAGCTGGGCCTTGGGCGAAAGGGTGGCCCGCACTTTGGTCTTAAACCGTAAGGCTCCCCCGGTGGCGGGAGTGGAGAGGGATATCCCCTACGTGAAGGGAGGGAACCGTTTGCAGGTCCTGGACGTCTTCAAGCCCGTGGGAGAGCCTCCCTTCCCGGTGCTGGTGTATATCCATGGCGGAGCCAACCACTTGGGAGACAAGAGGACCTACGACCGCATCTGCCGAGTCTTTACCTCCCACGGCCTCCTGGTCTTAAACGCCAATTACCGTTTGGCTCCGCGCTGGCGATACAGGGAGCAAATTCAAGACGTCGCCGCGGCCGTGGATTGGGCATATCGACACGCGGAGGCCTATAGGGGTGATCCGTCCCGCGTGTTCCTGGCCGGGGATTCCGCAGGGGCCTACCATGCAGCCATGTACGCGGTGGAGGTGATCCATCCCGAGCTGGCCGGGGCCTTGGGCACCGCCCCCGCGGTTCCCCTCGAGAGCATAAGGGGACTGTTGCTCTTTTACGGAGTGTACGACCTGGTCACCGTGGGAGACTCTAGATTTCCCTTCAGCAAGTTGTTCATCACCGGCTTTCTGGGGCGCGATCCGGAGGAGTTCCGCCGCGCGGCGGAGGTGGCCTCTCCGGTGCGTTATGTGACCGCCGACTTCCCGCCTTGTTTCCTCTCCACCAGCTGCATCGACCCTCTGCATTACCAGACCTTGGACATGGTGAGGGAATTGCAGGACAAGGAAGTGGTGCATGAATTGGTAAACCTTGGTAAGAGGGAATATCCTTATACGCAACACGGATACCTCAACTTCTGGTTCATGCGAGGCGCCAGGTTGACTATGGAACGCGCTCTGGACTTCCTCTTCCACCACGGGGGATGAGTTTCACTCCCCTCCATGCTCGCCGGGAGGGAGGAGCAAGGTCAATGTCGTCCAGCCGATCCGGAACCTCGAAGTTTCGCTCCCTTCAACGCTTGACGGGAGGGAAGGAAGCGAAGTTCTCGCCGTTCCTATCCCCAAGCCGGGGGTTTGCTTCACTTCCCTGGGTGGCTTCATCCCCCTCGATTACCCGTTTAGGATGAGACCCTCCACTACGAGACCCTTCTTTCGGAGCCGAGAGAGGCGAGGTGGAAGATTCATGGATATGCGGAAGTTGAATCGTAGGTCGTGTCGCCTGCCCTTCAGGGGCCGGCGATTCGCCGCGTCCCCCGCTTTCGTCGCCGCTTGACAAAGGCTTCGGGGTCGAGAATATTTATCGTGGGGAGGGAAGGATTCAGGTCAAGATCCACGTCGCGCTCGTGCCAAGGCTTGAAACACCGTTCGTACCTTTCGCCGTCGGCTCGTGGTCCTGTTCGCGGGTCGGCTGAGGCGCGAGTCTCGCCGATCTCGGGATCATCGCCGTTCTCGATCCCCTATCCGTCGCAGGGTTCGTCCCTCACAGAAACCGTCCCTCCTCTAGGGAAAAGACCAAGGTTTTCGCGGAGCCAAGGAGGGTTAAGGGAAAACCATGAAAGGAAAAAGACTTACCGCTTACGGAGAGCGCCTTCTTAGGGAGACGCCGGTGCTGGAGACCCTGCGCGAACTGGATCCCCAGGGGGTGGACGAGGCCCTGCGCATCGCCGAGAGCTGTTCGGAGTTCGCGCGCCTGTACGCGGAACCGAGGGCCTTAGAACTGGATGCTCTTATGGAGCGGGATCCCGAGTATTTCGATCGGGATCTGGTCAGGGCGGCGGCCAAGTACCGCCTCTTCAGCATGGTGGTCCCCACGGTACTCGGGGGCCTGGCCGGTAAGTACATGCTCACCGCCGCCGCTTTGGGCATCGAGGAGATCTGCTCGGCTTGCGCGGGCATCGGGAACATGATCGCCGCCACGGGACTGGGTGCCTGCCCCCTGCTCACTCCCGGGGGGATGCCCCACTGGGACACGGTCCTGCACGAGATCGTGGAGGGGGAAAGGAGGGGGGAGCCCGTTCTCATGGCTTACGCCATCACCGAGCCCTCGGCGGGTACCGACGTGGAGGAACCCCACTTCCTGGCCAAGGCCCGTATAGGCATGGAGGCGCGCCGGGTCAGGGGCGGATATCTGCTGAACGGCCGCAAGTGCTTCATCTCCGGAGGGAAGGAGGCCAAGTACCTCACGGTTTGCGCGGCCACCGACCGCGACCGTCCCCTGGAGACCTGGACCGTCTTCCTGGTGAGCCGGGATATGGAAGGATTTTCCGTTCCGCGCGTGGAGCGCAAAATGGGGCAAAGGGTTTGTCACGCGGCCGAACTCCTCTTCGAGAACGTCTTCGTCCCCGAGGAGAACGTCATCGGCTACGAGGGAGACGGCATGCCCATGGGCATACTCTCCATCATGGCCGCCTCACGCGGTCCGGTGGGAGCGGTGGGGACGGGAATCGCCAGGGGCGTGCTCAAGAACTTCCTATCCTGGGCGCGGCGCAAACGCGGCGGAAAGAAGCCCATAGACGAGCAGAGGATACAGATGGAGATCGCGGACATGGCCGCTTCCATCCAGGAATGCCGAGGTCTCATCTTGGACCACAGCCTGGCCGGGGACAAGATCTTCGGTTCCCTTCTGGTCAATCCCATGATGAAAGCCCTGTTCGCCCTGCCCAGGGAGCTGCGGCTTTCCAAGCCTTACCGATCGTTTCTGCATTCCCGTTGGGGAAAAGCCGCCTCGGCTCGTTTGCTCCGCCTGTTGGTGAGCGAGGAGGATATGACCAGACTCCTGGCCTTGGCCTCCCTGGCCAAGTTCGCCTCCACGGACATGGCCATGGGGATCGCCTCGCGGGCCCTCCAGCTCATGGGCCCGGACGACTCGGAAGAGAGGCGACGAGTGGAGAAGTGCTATCGGGACGTTAAAGTGACCCAGATATACGAGGGAACCAATCAATTGAACCGATTGACCTATTTCATGATCGAGCACGAGGGGACCCTGCGCGTGGAGCTACCCAGGCCCCGATGAAGGGTGGGTGCGTAGGAAAGGAGGCCGAGTTGTCCGTGCTTTTCACCCCCAAGAAGATCGGAGAGGTGGAGGTCAGAAACCGCTTCGTACACGCCGCCACCTACGAGAGCATGGCCGAGGAGGACGGAAAGGTCACCGATATGCTCATCGACCGGTACTCTCGTCTGGCGCGAGGGGAGGTGGGCTTGATCGTCACCGGGATCGCCATCGTCCATCCTCTGGGCAACGTCCCGGGAAGGGCCATCGGGATACATGACGACGCCATGATCCCCGGACTCAGGAGGTTGGTTAACGCGGTGCACGAGCACGGGGCGAGGATATTCATCCAGCTCTTGCACGCCGGGGCTCAGACCAACCGACGGGCCATAGGTAGGATGCCTCTCGCCCCCTCGTTCATCGGACCCAACCCCATGTACCTGAACTTCGCCCGGCCTATGCGCGAGGGGGAGATAAAGGAGGCCATAAGGGCCTTTGGGGAGGCGGCGCGGCGGGCGGCGGAGGCCGGGGCCGACGGTGTTCACGTCGCCGCTTCGGGAGGGTATCTCCTGAACGAGTTCCTCTCCCCATATTTCAACCGGAGGAAAGACGAATGGGGCGGCTCGGACGAAAACCGGTTCCGCATCATGCGCGAGGTCATTCTGGAGGTGCGGAAGCACCTCGCTCCCGGCATGGCGCTCACCGTCAAGCTGACGGCCAACGATTACACGCCGAGGGACGGCATGACCACCCCCCTGGCAGCCCGCTACGCGAGGTGGATGGCGGAGCTGGGTATCGACGCTCTGGAGATCGCCTCCGGATGCACTACCTATTCCGGATGGCACATCTGGAGGGGCGGCGTCCCGGTACGGGAACTGGTGAAGGACCTTCCCGCTTGGCAAAAGCCGGTAGCCTGGTTGAAGTTCAGGAGCATGGCCGGAAAGTACGATTTCAGCGGCCCTTACAATCTCGAGGACGCGCGGGTCGTCAAGGCGGCCGTCGGGGAGGTGCCCTTCATCCTGGTGGGCGGACTGCGGCACCTCTCCCAGATGGAGGAGATATTGAAAGAAGGGGTAGCGGAATTCGTGGCCCTCAGTCGGCCTCTGATACGGGAGCCCAATCTGGTGAAGAAGTTCAGGGAAGGCAGGGCGGAGCGGTCCTCGTGTATCTCCTGCAACAAGTGCTTCGCGGAGATAGTGCACCGCAGGCCCCTCCGCTGCATGGCCTGAGGAAGAGGGCTTTTTTAGCCCGGCGCCATGCTGATCCCAACCGAGGGCTTGCTGGCAAAGTTTCGGGAAAAGCCCCCGGACTTCTGCGGGCACCGCCGTCCCCAAAAGAGCATCTCCCCGTACTCGACGCGAGGCGCGAATCCGGATGGGGAAGACGTGGAAAGTCACCTTTTCAAAGACGAATCCCATCTAGAGGACCTCCCGACGGAGCGATGCCCTCGTCGATGAGAACCGTGTCTTTTCCTCCACTTTCAAGGGAGCCTACCATCCGGGGGTCCTCCGACTCTCGGATCCCAGCGCCGACTTTTAATGCTGTGGATAGCCCTTTCCCGTTGGGGATAAGGCGATTTTTTAAAACGGGAAGACACAGACGGCGGAGAACGAGGAAGAACGAGGAGATAAAAACGAGGCCTTTGGGCCTCGATCGGTTTTTGGCTCCCCGGGAGGGACTCGAACCCCCAACCTAGTGGTTAACAGCCACCCGCTCTACCGGTTGAGCTACCGGGGAATGGTCTCCTTGCAACTTCTCTAATCGCTGTCTTTTTCCGCGCCTTTGCGCGACACCAGATTATATGATACCACGCAGTGGGAAACAAGCGGGTGTGCCGCCCCCTCGAGCGCTCCTCTCGCCAGTCCTCTAACGCCCCCGTCGGCTTCTCTCCGCGCCGTCCTCTTCCAGAAGGCCTTTATCCCAGGCCGTGCGCCGGCTCACCCTTACCGAACAGGTAATCTCGTAGGCAGACCAAGCCAGAAGGAAGATGCCTAAGGGGACATCAGGGACATCAGGAACGACTGCACACTGGGCCTGCCCGCGAAGAGCAGCGAGAACGCGGCGCAGAAGGCGCCGCACAGGCCGCAGGAGAACGTGTGCGGTCCGACCGCGCGTTAATCTCATACCGGATCCCCTCGAGCTCGAACTGATTACGGGATACCCAGTAGCCGTACCACCGGATGGGACTCTTCGGTTTGGCGGGGGCAAGGTGGCGGTTTATCCTTGCGTGGTCGTTTTATCCGTAGCATGCTTTACTGGGAGGCTGGTTTGGGAAGGGGACGACCTTGAAGGTGATCGGGGAAGAGAGCATGGGCATCGGTCTTTTGACCTTCGGGGAGGTGGACCGAAAGGAGATCGACTTTCTTCCCGCCGAGCTCGAGGAGGCCTTCGGGCTGGCCGCTCGCTGGGGACCCGCCCTGGTCGTGCCGTCCGACGCCTTTCACCGCTCCCGTGGCCAGTACCTGGCCGCCGCCTTACTGGAAGCCCTTTCCGGGGTTCCTCCCGGAGAGTTCCTGCGCATCCTCGGCATCGCCGATATAGACCTCTTCGCCCCGGGATTGAACTTCGTCTTCGGCCAGGCCCTCATGGGAGGAAGAGATTGCGTCATATCCCTGGTTCGTCTTCGCCCTCTTTTTTACGGATTGCCGCCGGACGAGCTTCTTTTCCGGGAAAGGACGGTAAAGGAGGCGGTTCATGAACTGGGTCACACCTTCTCTTTGGAGCATTGCTCCGATCCGGCGTGCGTGATGCGCTTCTCCAACTCGCTCTCCGACACCGACCGCAAGAGCAGGCGCTTCTGCCCCCGATGTCGTTCGCTCCTGGAAAGGGGGCTTGGAAGGTTATGCGGTCCTTAAGAAAACCCGCGTGGTCGATTGCGCCGCGGATAAGCTTCGAGACTCCGGGATGCCCGTTCATACTTGCCGCAGCCGAGGGACGAGAACGACCGAGTTCCGCGGCCGAAGAACGGTACCGTTGGCGGTCCTCGTCGGCCCCTCGCCTTCGTTTCCGGTTGGTCCTCGATCCTCGGTGATATAGAATAGACCCCATGAAAGAATGGAATCTTCGGGAGTGGGCGGTCGAGAACGCCAAGACCATAGCCGACATGCTGACCGGCGTGCGTTTTTTCTTGACCCTTCTCATCCTCCTGTGCGCTCTCCTCGCCGAGCGTTCCCTGCTTCCCTTGGTGGTCTGTCTCACTCTGCTGGGGTGGACCACGGACGTCATAGACGGGAAGATGGCGAGGATGGATCCGAGGGGGAGGAGCACGCTCGTCGGGGAACTCGATTTCGTCACCGACATGTCTATGGTCTACGCGGGTTTGCTCTACTTCATCACCGCCGACTTCGTGCCCTTCTGGCCCTTTTTCTCGTACATGGTCTACGCCGGGTTATCGGCCGTCGTCTGGACCAAGAAGTCGTTCATCATGGCCCAGGCCGCTCCTATAGCCGCCATGCCCATCATCTTCTCCTTCCTGCATGCGCCGGCGTGGGGATGGATGTTCATCGGTTGGATCCTGCTGGCCCTAGCCTTCAACTGGAAGCGTTTCACCCAGGTGATCGGGAACTTCGTCCGGGACGTCGGGGAAGGGTAGGTGGGCTTCCGTGTGGGGTGACGACGCGGTACCGCTTAATACCGGGGGCCCGGAAGGGAGGAGAGACGGGTTCGATTCCGACCCTTCCGCGGACAGCCAGCTCCGCAAGCAGATCGAGGCCCTGGAGGAGGTCAGCCGGGCCATCGTCTCCGACCTCTACCTGGAGGATATCCTCAAGCTCATCGTCATGGTCACCGCCGAGGTGATGAACTCCAACATCTGCTCCCTCCTGCTGCTCAACGAGAAGGAGGGCACCCTGGAGATCCGGGCCACCCAGGCGGTGAGCGAGGAATACCTGAACAAGCCCCCCATCAGGCTGGGGGAGGGGATAGCGGGCATGGTGGCCGCGGAGAACCGGCCCATCCAGGTGCGGGACGTGAAAACCGACCCGCGCTATGCCAACAAGAGAGTGGCCGAGAAGGAGGGCTTGTGCTCCCTCCTCTCCGTGCCCATGTGTGTCAAGGGGCGTGTCATCGGGGTGCTCAACTGCTACACCTCCGAGCCGAGAGAGTTCAGCCCCGAGGACGTGAAGCTGCTCACGGCGGTGGCCAACCAGGCGGCGGTGGCCATCGAGAACACCGAGCTCTTGGTGAAAACGCGCATCATCCAGGAAGAACTGGAGGCGCGCAAGCTCGTGGAGCGGGCCAAGGACATACTCATGCGCAACCTGGGCATCGACGGCGAAGAGGCCTACCGACGCATGCGGCGCAAGTCCATGAACACCCGCAAGTCCATGCGGGAGATCGCCGAAGCTATCATCCTCGCCGACGTGGGCGAGGAATAGCTTGACATCATAATGCCGCGCGCATATATTTTCACTAGATTTACGGCACAAAGTCGTGCTCTTGAAGGACATCGACGTCCGGGCTGAAGGTCCGGGCGTTTTTCTATATGGAAAAATAAGGAAAAAGCAAAGGAGGTATGCGCGGATGAGCTACAGCAAACCCAACTCCAGCGAAGCCACGCTCACTAGGTTGCGCACGGGAAAGGATTATTGCCCCTTCAGCGGCATGTGTGTGACCTGCGTAGATGGCTGCACCGGCCTGTGCGAGATCGGGAGGTCCGCCTACCGGGCCACGGAGGTGCTCTATCCACAGCCCTTCGGTGGAAGCACCTCGGCTTCTCAGAAGGATTACCCCGTCGACTTCTCTCACCTGAACATCATGGGCACCGCCGTGGGGGCGGTAGGCATTGATCCGGACCCCGACGTGGCCACCTTCCCTAACGTCAACCTGGAGACGGCGGTGGGCGCCGATAAGGGGATCAAGCTCCGCTTACCCATCGTTATCCCCGGCTTGGGTTCCACTGATGTGGCTAAGAACAACTGGGATGGATTGGCCATTGGTTCGGCCATCTCCGGGACCATCCTCACCATCGGGGAGAACGTGTGCGGGATGGACGAGAAGTCCGTGATAGAGAACGGTCGAGTGGTGGATTCACCCGATATGGCGCGCAGGGTAAAGCTTTTCCAGGAATGGTATGACGGATACGGCGCCATCGTGGTGCAGTCCAACGTGGAGGATACCCGCCTGGGAGTCCTGGAGTATGTGATCGACAAGCTGGGCGTCCAAGTAGTGGAGCTTAAATGGGGCCAAGGGGCCAAGGACATCGGGGGTGAGGTGAAGATCCGCAATCTGGAGAAGGCCCAGATGCTCAAGAAGAGGGGATATATCGTACTCCCCGATCCCGAGGCTCCAAGTTCGGTGGAGAACTTCTATAAGACCTTCAACGAGTTCGAGCGCCACTCCCGCATCGGTTTCGTGGACGAGGAGAGTTTCGTCGAGCGAGTGCAAGAGCTGCGCGACGCCGGGGCCAAATATGTGTTCCTCAAGACCGGCGCCTATAGGCCGGCGGACCTTGCCCGGGCCATAAAGTACTCTTCCATCGCCAAGATCGACATGCTCACCGTGGACGGCGCCGGTGGCGGGACGGGCATGAGCCCCTGGAGGATGATGAACGAATGGGGCGTGCCTACCATCCACTTGGCGGCCATGACCTATGAATACGCCAAGCGTTTGGCCGAGAGGGGCGAGTACGTTCCGGACATCGCCATCGCCGGCGGCTTCACCCTCGAAGATCATATAGTCAAGGCGTTGGCCATGGGAGCCCCCTACTTCAAGCTGGTGGGCATGGCCCGCTCACCCATCGCGGCGGCCATGGTGGGAAAGACCATCGGCAAGCTTATCGAGGAGGAGAACCTCCCCAAGGCCATCTCCGCCTATGGGAACAGCGTGGAAGAGATCTTCGTGGTCGTGCCGGAGCTCAAGGAACGTTTCGGCGAGCGGTTCAAGGACATTCCCACCTCGGCCATCGGCGTGTATTCCTACTACAAGCGGCTGGCCCAGGGGATAAGGCAGCTCATGTGCGGGGCGCGCAAGTTCGCTTTGGAGCATCTCAGCCGGGACGACCTGGCCTCCCTGACCAAGGAGTGCGCGGAGATAACCGGTGTCCCCTACATCATGGACCTGGACCGAGACGAGGTGGAGAAAATCCTGGGCTGATCGTGCAAGCCGCCAAAGGGGGGCCGATCGCTCGGCCCCCTTTTTCTGTTCGGCAGATGGGTGGGGAGAGTCGAGGCATTTTCACTTTCGTCCTTTAAACCGCCATCTTTCGAGGACGGGTGCAAGGGCTCCGGCTCGAAGGAGGAAGGCCGACTCAACATGAGACGGAAGGCCTACCTCCCTGGCGAGACATGGCCCTTGATCGGTTGTCCTGATGCAATTAAGGCTTTCTCGGTGGAAGCTGGAAGAGTATCCCGGTGACCGCCCGGACCAGGTATTTCTCACAAGCTCGGCGGGAGATTCGCCTCTCGTTCACCCATTGGTTGGCCGCCTGCTCCACCATGCCTACCAGCATGGCTGCCAGCGTCTCCACTTCCTCCCTTGAAGCCCTACGCATGTCGGTGAAGCGACAGATGCGTTCCTCCACGATGTGGGTAATCCTCTTCCGGATGGCGAAGATACGTTGGGAGACCTCCTGGTCAAGGCACAGGCCCGTGGAGTAGAGCAGGATATATGCCTTTCCGTATTTCTCCACGAAATCCAGGTAAGCGTGAATATCGCGGCGGATGGACTCCCTCCAATCCAAGTTCTGGCTTGGTGGTTCGGACATGGCCTGGATGAGGTTCTCCCCCGCCCGGTCCACGAGGGCGACCAATATGCTGAGCTTGCTCGGGAAATGCCGGTAGAGTATGGGCCGGGTGACGTCGGCGCGCCGGGCTATTTCGTTCACCCTGGCTCCGTGGCAGCCGTATTCGATGAAGGTGTTCAGGGCGGCCTCCAGGATGATCTCCCTCCGTTCTACGGCGGGGACTCTCTTGTCCTTTCTTTTCGGTGCCGGGGTCCTCGACCGGGCCTCGCCGCTTTCGGCTTTCCCGGCGGCGAATCCCTTATCTCTCTTTTTCGATGTCGTGGGCATATGTCGTCCTTTCCGGAGTTCCTGCGTCGCCGTGGCCTGGTCCCAGGCGACGTGCCCGGCGGAAGCATGTTCCTAGCTGTTCGTCGAGGCGGGTATATTTTACCACCGCCGCATTTACCGGCCGCGCGTTTTACGAGACTTCCTCTACGGGGGCAGGTCACCCGTCTCTACGAATATCGGCGCCTCGCCCACTCGCTACCCGCGAGGCGTCTTCGGCGATGCTCCAACGCCGGGCCGCCGGATGCGGTAGGATGGCAAGCTGCGGTGTATATCACCTCGCCGGTGCCGGCGAGGTCCTCATGGCCGGACTAGCGAAAAGGACGAACCGCGAAGCCTTTGCGGCTTACCCTTCGTGCACAGCGGGATTCATCGCCGTAGGGCCGCCTCACGCGAACCCGTCGCTTCTCTCATTCTCCGTGGACGAATCGCCCCACATAAAGATCGGTGGGAAGGGTTCGGTAGAAGACCGCCAGTCCTTTGAGGAACCAGGGGCTGACGATCCGTGTGAAGGCCGCCCACGGCGTACCGTCAGGAAGGTCACATGCATCCCCTCTCCCACGGCATCGCAGAGCTTGGCCCGGGGTATGAGGGGCCGAGAGGGGTCATTGACCCGAGCGCTCCAGAAGACGGGATCGAGATCCAGGGTGTTGAAACATTCACACAGGTAGGCGTTGTAGGGCTTGCCGTCAGGCGTATGGGCAGGTTGATAAAGCCGAGCCGGCGGGGACTTTCCAGATAGGAGATGGCTATGTGGCCCTCCTCCAGGGCCGTGACGTTCACTTGATACTGGACGTGCCTGACTCCCGGTGCGGCCACCATCATACGCCGGGACCAGGTACGAACCTCCGTCCCTGGAGATGCTGAGGTAGGAGAGACCGTCCCGGTTGTCCTCCCATACGGCGTAGAGATTGCCTCTCCGATCCACGGCCACCCTCTGGATACCGTAGAATGCCAGAGGGCAGAAGGCGTCGGTGACCACCCGATGTTCCCAGGTATCTCCTTCGTCGCGGCTGATGACCACGCGCAACCTGCCCTGCTCCTTCCAGCAGTTTGGATAAGGGGATCCGCGCCGTCCGAAACGCCATCCCAGCGTGTAAATCATCGAGGTAGATGCTGCCGTCCGGGCCTACCGCGCCATAGCCGGGCTCGAAACCGTCGCAGGCAAACTGAGCCGTCGGCGTCCAGGTCTTGCCCTCATCGAGTGATTTGTAATATTTTGCCAATGGGCCCAAGATCTTGGGGGACATGGCCCGGAAATAGATCACGTTGGTATAGCCCTTTGTGGTGCTGTGAACCACGGTCCCGGTGAGTATTTTCGGCCAGTCCCAGGTATCGCGGCCTATGGAGGCGTGTTCCCAGGTATCCCCGTCATCGTCGGTTCAGCTTATGTAGCTTCCACTGGTGCGGCGGGTCCAGTGTGGTGGCGCTCGCCGAAGGGATCTCACCGTCATCTAGGTGACGTAGAACAGGCGGTCAGTCTCCCGGTCGATATGCAAGAACCCGTGTTCGCCATTCTCGTGGGTGTCGCCTTCGTTGTACGGCGGCCTTATGACCCCCAAGTCACCCCATGGTCACGTGAGCGTGCGACCCCGCGTTGGCACAGGGCTGTGAACACGGTTCCCTTACTGGTGAGGACAAGGGTTGGAGTGGTGGTCATGATCCCTG
>JACVJF010000028.1 GCA_015711855.1 Candidatus Solincola quzhuomuensis
CAACCGATCCGCGTTGGAGGTCATCGTGGAGGCCATCGAGACGGCGGGGTACCGACCCGGCGAGGATGTGGCCTTGGCCGTGGACGCGGCGGCGAGCGAGTTCTTTGTGGAGGGCAAGTACCGGTTCGCCGGTGAGGACCGGGAGATGAGCCCCGGTGAACTCGTGGATTATTACCAAAAGATGGTGGAGGACTTCCCCGTGGTCCTCATCGAGGACGGCATGGCGGAGGAGGACTGGGAGGGATGGGCGCTCCTCACCTCCTGCCTCGGGGATAGGGTGCGCTTGGTAGGAGACGACATCTTCGTTACCAACCCCAAGAGGCTCCAGCGCGGGATACGGGAGAAGGTGGCCAACGCCATACTCATCAAGCTCAATCAGATAGGTACGCTGAGCGAGACCCTGGAGGTCATGCGCCAAGCCTCGCAAGCTGGTTACGCCTGCGTGGTGTCCCACCGTTCGGGGGAGACGGAGGACACCACCATAGCGGACCTGGCGGTGGCCACCAACTGCGGGATGATCAAGACCGGAGCCCCGGCGCGAACGGACCGGGTATGCAAGTACAACCGCCTGCTGCGCATCGAGGAGATGCTGGGGGAGGGAGCGCTTTACGCCGGCAAGGATGCCCTGCGCTCTTGAGCCGCAGGCGACCGGCCCCCGGGGAAAGAGGAGGTTTCGAGATCTCGAGGCGTTTCCTTACCGTCGTCCTGGCCATGCTGGCCTCCTGCGTGATACTGGTGGGGCTCAGCTGGTACCTCCTGAACCTCCTTTCCGGGATGGTAAGGTTTCCCAACACTCCCGTGGAGGTCTCCGGAGAGGTGGGCGAACTGTTGATTCCCCTGGAAGAGGAAGCGATCTCCATGCAGGCCTCCCTGGACGGACGGTATCTGGCCGTAGTAACCCGCTACGAGGAGAAAGGCAATATCCTCCAAGTCCTGGACTTGGAAAGCGGAGAGGCGGTATGGAAAAAAGAAATCGACGGCCAACGGGCGTCATGGCTGGGCTCGCAGAGGATCCTCATCTTCGAGGATGGCGGGGACATATTCTCGCTGGACGTGGAAGGGAACGAGCTCTGGCCGGCAAACCTGACCCGCAGCGGCGACCGGGATATCGACCCCCTTCCGTCGCCGGATGGAGAGCATATCCTCTGGACCAGGTTGCCTTCCGTGGGGGGTGAAGCGGAGTTCTGGGTGATGGAGGCGGACGGGGAGGGACTGCGTTCGGTGGGAAACAGGAAGGACCTGGCCACCTGGTCTCCGGACGGAAAGAGCTTGATCTCGGTGGAGCGCCGCTACTCGTCCGGCGGGGAGGGTGAAGGAGGGACTTACCTGCAGAGAACCGGACTTGACGGGGAGGGCTGGAGGCATTATGCGGACTGCAGTCGATGGGTCGGTTTCCTCTGGTGGCCGGAACAGGAGGAGGTCCTTTACGTAGCTCCTTACCGAGTGGGGGAGGAGACGCGGGCGGTATGGTTCCGGGTGAACCCCGGGGGAAAAGACGAGAAGGAAGCAAGCACCGAAGGATTGGCCAGGGACACTTCGCTTTACCTCTTTTATCCGGAGAGAAGGGGAAGCCGTCTGGCCTACTGGGGAGAGCGGGGACTGGAGATTTACGACCGTAGGAAGGGGATCATAAAGCGGTATCCGGAGCTGGAGAGGACGGGCCTGCCCCTCGCCTGGCGGGAGGAGAGGGACGAGATCCTCTGGCAGGGACCGGGTGGTGTGTATCGTTTAGGCCTCGATCGGGACACCCTCGGGGTGCGATGAGCACGGTATGACTTCGCCGTACGCGGCAGGGCCGGACCCAATGCCGAGGTCGACCGGCGTCGTCGAGGATCGCGATGGAGAGGAGAAAATACGTGAAACCGGGTTACAAGACCAAGATCGTGGTCACCGTCGGCCCCGCCTGCCGGGAAGTGGGGATGCTGCAGGCCATGGTGGAGGCGGGGATGGACGCGGCTCGCCTGAACGCCGCCCACGCCGACCGGGAGACCATCCGGGCCGAGGCGGAGGCGGTCCGCGAGGCCTCCCGTCGAGCCGGGAAGGAGGTGGCTTTGATCCTCGACCTCCAGGGCCCCAAGCTGAGGGTGGGGGATCTGAAGAGGGGCATGGCGATCCTGAGGGAGGGCGAACTCTTCTATCTGTCCGTGCATCCGGTTCCCGGAGACGAACGGATGATCAGCGTTAACTATCCGGGCATTACCCAAGCGCTCAAACCCGGGGATTCCGTGCTCCTGGACGACGGAGCCATCGAACTGCGGGTGGAGGGGGTGGAGGCGGAAGGGGTTAGATGCCGGGTAACCCGGGGAGGAGTGCTGCGCCCGCGGAAGGGCATAAACCTCCCGGGAGTCAAGCTGCCTCTGCCTTGCCTCACGGAGAAGGACCTCGCCGATCTGGAAACGGGTCTGGAGGTGGGGGTGGACTGGTTGGCCCTCTCCTTCGTGCGCTCGGCGGAGGACGTCGAGCACCTCCGTTCCCTCCTTCGGGAGAAAGGGTCCGACCTCCCCGTTCTGGCCAAGATAGAGAAGGCGGAGGCGGTGGAGAACCTGGAGGCGGTGGTGAGGAGCGCCGACGCGGTGATGGTGGCCAGGGGGGACCTGGGGGTGGAGATGCCCCTGGAAGAAATCCCCATATTGCAGAAGCGCATCGTCCGGGTCGCCGCCCGGCACGGTAAGCCCTCCGTGACCGCCACCCAGATGCTCCAGAGCATGATGGAACACCCCTCTCCCACCCGGGCGGAGGTGACCGATGTGGCCAACGCCGTCTTCGACGGCACCGACGCGGTCATGCTCTCCGGAGAGACGGCGGTGGGAAAGCATCCTCTGCGGGCGGTGGAGACCATGCGCTGCATAGCGAGGGAAGCGGAGGCGGAACTGCCCTATTCCGCATGGCTGGAAGAGCGCAGGGAATGGATAGGCAAGGGCACCGTGGAAGCGGTCTGCATGGCCGCCTGTGAGCTGGCCCTGCAAGTGGATGCCGGGGTAATCGTGGCCCCCACCGAGTCCGGGTTCACCGCCCGCCAGATGAGCAGGTTCCGCCCTCGGCAACCCATCCTCGCCCCCACTCCCAGCCTTCAGGTGGCCAGACGCCTTTCCCTTTACTGGGGGGTCCACCCCCGGTTGGTGGAGGTGCGGGGAAGCGCCGAGGAGACCTTCGCTGCCGCCCGGGATCTGGCCCGCGAGGAAGGATACCTGCGAGGAGGGGAAGCGGTGGTCATAACCGCCGGGCTGAAATATGGGAGCCGGGAGGGCATTCCCACCACCAACACCATCAGCTGCGTGACCGAGGAAGGATGAGCGCGGGCTGCATGAGCCCTCCGGTTTTGCGCCCAAGGCGAATTTTTCCTATATTTATGGCGGTTGGTCGGCATCCGGAGAGTGCGAGCCGAACGGAAAACTCACGGTATGGGAGGTGGGGAATGATATCGGATGAGGCTTTCCGTGAACTGGAAGAGGCGGTCGGACCGGAAAACGTCTCTCGCGAGCCGGCGGTGCTGGAGGGATACGCCTGGCAACCGTTCCTGAACGACGACCCGGCGTTGTGGATAAGGAGACCGGTGGCGGCCGTGCTTCCTGGAAGCACCGAGGAGGTCCAAGAGGTCGTCCGGATATGCAACCGCCACGGCCTGAAGTTCAAGGCCCTTTCCACGGGGTGGGGGGCGGCCTCGGGCCCCACGGCGGACAACGTGGTGCAGATCGACCTCCGCCGCATGGACCGCATCCTGGATATCGACGAGAAGAACATGCTGGCTATCGTGGAGCCCTATGTCAGCGGGGCGCAGCTTCAGGCGGAGGTCATGAAGCGGGGACTGAACACCCATATCATCGGGGCCGGCCCCTCTTGTTCGCCCCTGGCCAGCGCCACCTCCATGAGCGGCGTGGGGCATGACTGCATATACATGAGCTACAGTGCGCGCAACGTGCTGGGAGTGGAATGGGTCCTTCCGGACGGGGAAGTCCTGAGGGTGGGAACCCCGGGGTCGGGATTGGGCTGGTTCAGCGGGGACGGCCCCGGGCCTTCCCTGCGGGGGATAATGAGGGGTTCTCTGGGAGCCCTGTCCGGGCTGGGAGTTTTTACCAAATGCGCCCTGAAGCTCTACAACTGGCCTGGACCCCAGCAGCTGGAGGCGGAAGGGTTGGTGCTGGATTCGCGCGTGGATCCCCCTTGGAACTTTCGGTTCTACCTCCTGGTTTTCCCCGGGCCCAGGCAGTTCGCGGACGCGCTTTACAAGATAGGGGAGTCGGAGATAGGATACGCCGCGGTGCGCATAGCCGCCGTGGCCTACGTGGCCCTGGTCATGCCCCATTCGGGTTTCAAGCTCCTGGAGACCAAAGCCCTGCGGCCCATCCTCACCAAGACCCTGAAGTACCCGCTTACCTTCGTTCTGGCCGGCAGCTCGGAGGGGGAGATCGCCTTCCAGGAAGCGGTCCTCAAAAAGATCGTGGATGAACATCAGGGCATCATCCTGGACATGGCTCACTTGGGACCCCTGGCCCGATTCATGCCCCTGAACTTCCTGCGGGTGAGCATCATCCCCCTGGCCTTTCGCCCCGGGGGCATCTTCGGGACCTGTTTGGACGGGAACGAAGCGCTGGACACCCAGATGAGATGGGTGGACGTCATCGCGGAGGCCAAGAAGGAGTTCATCCAGAAGGGGGCCATCATGGACGACGAGGGGGACAATCCCTATTTCGTCCCTTACGAGAACAACACCTGGGCCCACTGCGAGATAACCTACGCCTACCGGGTGGACAACCCGGTCAGCCTGGAAAACCTGAACCCCATCGAGTTCACCTCCACCTTGAACGCCATCGAGCAATGCATGACTCCCCTTTCCGCCTTTATCGCTCCGGTGCGCAAAGTTATGAGCCCGCTGGCCGGAAACTATAATCGGTGGCAGAAGAAAATATCCGCAACGCTGGATCCCAATCAGGCCGCCGACGTCGGGTTCTACACCGAGGAGAGGGATTTCGCCTACGATCGCATCGACGAGGCCAAGAAGGAAAGGCTACGCCGGCTGCAGGAAAGGTTCACCTGGACGGAAGACGGCCCGCCCGGGGATTGACCTTGACCCTCGGTCTGCATAAGCCTGCCCGTTCCCCGAGGCGTAGTTGACCTTTCTTATGCCCGATCGGGGACGGTAAAACGCTTAGCCTGCCCCACATTTTGTTTACCTTTTCTAAGAGAGAAAGATTGGTTATTATTGTAAAATAGAGTTGTAATTTTATTTTTAAGGTGTAAAATATAAAAAGAGTGGCTGTTGATAAGATTGTCAAAAGAAGGGAAATTTTGACTGGGAGCGAAAGAGCTGTAAGGTCTCGAGCCGGCGCCGCTCCGCGGCTCTCGCGGGAGGGGAGGGTTACCTGGGAAAAGCCCCGCTCTTCCGGGGGAAGCCGGAAGGACTTGAAATTGGTCCGGGGAGAGTCTCGGGAGATCCCAGGAGGTTTGCCCCGCGGGACCTCGCGAGCGGAAACCCCTCGTAAACGGGAGTCAGCCTTGCGCCGGAGCAAGAAGAGGCGCCGCCTGGCGGCAGTGGTGGCCTTTCTCCTGGCTATAGCCCTGGCTGCGGCCGTGCTCTACGGCCCCTTTACCCGGTATCTTTCCAGCAGGCGCGAACTTGGCCGGGCGGAGTCCCTGCTCGCCGAGGAGACCGAGGCGACCCGAGCACTCTTGGAGAGGAGGGAACGCGCCCTTTCCGAGGAATACGTGGAGGGGGAAGCGCGGAAGATGGGCTACGTGAAGCCCGGCGAGATCCCCCTTATCGTACTGGACCGCCTCGATCCGTATGCCGACCAAACGGAGCGGGACCCCTCTGAAGCGTCCTCGCCTTAAAGTGGATAAGGGAAGATGCGATGACCCGAGTGGTCAAGGAAGGGCCGGTTTAAAAGGCGGAAACCCGGGCTTAAGGTCTCAGTCTCATTTCCAGTAATGATTTGCCGACCCCTTACCTTCGTGACCGCTGCCCTCCCCCATGACGCCGTTGCTCTCCTTGGGAGATGACCCCCAATTATCTTCGGCATCCGAGGTCCATGCCATACCGGAGGGAGCGGTATCCTCGCCGTACGGGGCGAGGTCCTCGAGTTCCGCCTGTGGATACGAGGGAGAAGGGAAGCACGGTCCGCTTTCCTCGGCGCCATCTTGCACCTCGCTCCCCGTATCTCCTACCGGTGTGGTACCCTCCTCCTCCCGGGGACCCCGAGGTTGTCCACGCTCCTCTTCCTCCATCCCGTGGCGGTGGCGAAGGCGCTGCAGTCTCTCCATGCACTCCCGGGAAGCCTGCTGGAGGTAGGGCAGATACGGCGCCGGCGTTATTTTCAGCAGCCCCTCCATGAGGGCATGGTGTTCTTCCAGCTGGGCTTGGAAACGAGCGGCTAGGCCGGCCGATTCCTCCGCTGGGAGGGCATCGAGAAGGGAGTCCACTCCTTCCAGGTTCCGCCGGTATTCCCGCGACCAGCGTTCCCATGCTCGGTATTCCCCGCTTTCCGGCAGACCTTGAAGTTCCCGCAAGCGGCGTTCGCAGAATTCCATTTCCAGGCGGGCGTCGGAAGAACGGGACACGGTGAGGGCGACACGCGCTCGCTCGAAGAATATCTTGCAACCGTAGAGGGCGGATCCCGGAGGGGCGTCCATCGAGGCGGCGTACACTCCCGAGGTTCCTGCCGCAAGGAGAAGGAGGGCCGTCAGGGGAAGGACCACCGCGCGGCGCCAGAGCGCCGGGTTGCGGAACCACCTCCTCTCCACGGTGCGGGTTTCATAGGCGGCGCGGGCCAATATCCTCTGGAGCCCGTAAACCTGTAGTCGTTGGGGAGCCTTAGGGCTTTCCACCCTTCGCAAGAGATCCTCGGCCAAGGCCGCCTTTATCTCCTTTGACTTTCTTCCGGACATCTCCCTATCGCCATCCCCTGCTTTCCAGGATCGTCCCCAGCTTGCGCAGGGCTCTGTGCCGGAGGGCGTTCACCGCTCCCTCGCTCTTTCCCAGCGCCCGGGCCACCTCGGCGTTGCTCATCCCGGAGAAATACTTCATCACCAGCACTTGCCTTTGGGAGGAGGGAAGTTCTTCCAGGGCTTGTCTGAGAGCCCTTTTCTCCGCCTCCTCCTCCACCGTCTCCCCCAACGGGGGTTCATCGGCCTCCCTGTTCGCGTCCAGTTCTTCCTTTCTCAAACCCTTTCCCCGGCGGATGTGGTCCACAAGAAGATTGTGGGCTATCCGAAAAGCCCAGGACCGGAAGGAAGCCTTTCGGGCGTCAAACCTCCCGATGTGGAGCAGGCACCTGAGGAAGGCCTCCTCGGTGAGGTCCTCGGCCTCTTCCCGGGAGGAAAGGTTCCAATAGAAGTAGCGGTATAGAGGGTCGAGGAGACTTTCGTATATTCCTCCGAACGCCTCCAGGTCGCCCTCGGCCACTCTCTGCGCCAGTTCCTCCAGGGAAGACAACCGGTTTTCCCTTTCTCCAAAATTTAATACGATGCCGACTCTTCGAATGTACGGATCTTATCAAAGCACCGACGATTCCAGTAGAACATGATACCCCCAAAAGGATGGAGGATCCCGTTCGCCTTTCCCATGCGAGCGGCCGGCGGGCCCGACATCCGTGCGGAAGGTTTCCGGCAAAGGAAGCGGAGGCCCGGTCGCCGGCTACGGAAACCGTACACCCTCGGCGTCTTCTGCGTATTTATAGGGTGGAAAGCGGGAAAGGAGGTGAGACGGTTTGAAGAGGAGGACATTGTTGATCGTGGCCCTGGTCTCCCTCATCGTCCTGGTCGCTGCGGGCTTGGCCGTGGCCGCCGGTCAAGCCGGGGAAGTCGGAAAAGCCCGGAAGGACGGGAAGGCCGCGGGCGTTAAGGCCCAGGCGAGGCCGGATGGTGACGTGGGCAATCCCTTCGTCCACATGAACCAGGGTGAGGAGAAGGAGACACGAGCCGAGCGCTGCCTCCAGGAGGAACAGGGAGAATGCGCCGGGGAGTGCGATCGGGAACGGATACGCCAAAGACTGCGGGACGAAAGCGGCGGCGAGAACGGCGAGGGCTCGCAGTTCCGGAACGGGAGCGGCGGTTTGAGTTCGGAGGGACAAGCGGAAACCGCCGGGGAATGCTCCGGCGACTGTCTGCGGGAAAGGGATTGCCTCCAGGCGCAGGACCGCCTGCAGGAGCGTTCGCGCGACGGGAGCTGCGGGAACTGCCCGGGCGAAAGCGGAGAGTGACCCACTAGACCCCGCCGCTGCCGGCGATTTCAAGAGGCCTCGAGACCCATGGGAAACCACGGAGGCCTCTTTTATTTCCCTCCTAAATCGTTGCGTGCTGCTTGCGATTGCAAGGAGGTGAAAACCGCTTGATCCGCCGGCGCTCGTTCCTCGCTCGCATTGTTCGTCCAAACCTCTCTTCCGTGAAAATAGGTTAAAGGTCGTGGCCGGGAGTGGCTCAAACCTCCAGAGGCCGGGAAGACCGTAGCGATCGAGACCGGTCCCCTTCTCCCGGGAGCCTCGTTTCTCCCGTGAAAGTAGGTTAAAGGTCGTGGCCGGGCGTTGCTCAAATTTCCAGAGGCCGGAAAGGCCGTAGCGATCGATACCGGTCCCCTTCTCCCGGGAGCCTCGTTTCTCCCGTGAAAGTAGGTTAAAGGTCGTGGCCGGGCGTTGCTCAAATTTCCAGAGGCCGGAAAGGCCGTAGCGATCGATACCAGACCATATATCCCGGGAGCCTCGTTTCTCTGGAGTGGGATTTGCGGGGTGGTCCCCCGCTTTCCGCCTCAGCTTCGGCAGGGGGGCCGGGTTATGCTCGTCGTGAATAGGACCCGCCATGTTTGGTAAACCTCATCTTGGATGTTAAAATTTCCTTGCTCGAGGCATGGAAACGGGGAGGGACGCGATTCGGAGGAGGTATGCCTATGATCGACCACAAATGGATCGGGAAGACCTACGGGCCCATCAAGTACGAGGTGGGCAGGGAGAAGATGCGGGAGTACGCCGCGGCCGCCAAGGACGGACGGCCCATCTTTCACGACGAGGAATTCGCCAAGCAGACGAAATACGGAGATATAATCGCCATGCCCAATTTCGCCGCCGTGTACGCGCTGCGGGGCGCGGGCATGATGCTCCTGGACCCGGAGATCAAGCTCAACCTGGCCATGCTGGTGCACGGGGCCCAGGAGTTCGAGTGGTTCACGGTGGTCAAGCCCAACGACGTGATCACCGAGACGGGAAAAGTGGCGGACATCTACGAGAAGGGGAACCTGGACTTCATCGTCTATGAGGGGGAGGCCAAGAACCAGAACGGAGAGCTGGTATGCCGATCCCGGGCCACCTTCATCATCCGGGGAGGTGGTACGCAGTGATCGAGCTCTGCAACCTGAAATACGAGGACGTGCAGGTGGGGCAGGAGATACCCACCTTCACCCACCAGTTCGACCGCATGGACGCCATCGTCTATGCCGGGGCCAGCGGCGACTTCAACCCCATCCATACCAACCCCTACTTTGCCAAGGAAGTGGCCATGTTGCCCGACGTCATCGCCCACGGGCTATTCAACATGGCCCTGCTGGGAAAGACGGTCATGGACTGGGTGGGGGACCCCGGGTGCCTGAAGAAGCTCTCTTGCCAGTTCCGGGGCATGGTCATCCCCGGAGACAAGGTGATCTTCAAGGGCAGGGTCCGCGAGAAGCTGGAGGGGAATCTGGTGGTCCTCGACGTGTGGGCGGAGAAGGAGGACGGAAGCGACGTGCTCAAGGGGGGCGAGGCCGTGGTGTGGCTTCCCTGATGTCACGGGACTTCGCGCGCACCGTATCGGTACGGCATAGTCCCCCATTCCCGAGGAAGTAAATACGGAGGGCGGTGGCGGCGTCTCACGGCAGGACCTGGAAGAAATGAGAAAAGGGCGCGGTCGTCCCGCGCCCTTTTCTCATTAACCGGCCAATCCTGAGCCGCCTCAGGCGTAAAGTCCCATGGTGGTGGCGATTATCTCGCGCATTATCTCGTCCGTGCCCCCGCCGATGCGGCCCAGGCGGGCGTCCCTCCAGGCCCTCTGCACGGGGTATTCCATCATGTAGCCGTAACCCCCCATGAACTGCAGGGCCTCGTCGGCCACCTCGAAGGCCACCTGGGCGGCCATAAGTTTGGCCATGGAGATCTCCTTGACCGGATATTCACCGTGGTCGAACTTCCAGGCGCAGATGTAGACCAGCGACTGGGCGGCCTCGATCTTGGTGGCCAAATCGGCGATGCGGTGAGCTATGGCCTGGTTCTTGCAGATGGGTTTGCCGAACTGCACCCTCTCCTTGGTGTATTCTATGACGCTTTCCAGAGTAAGGCGCGCCCCGCCTATGGCCGCCGCCGCGCCGATGAGCCGTTCGCCTTGCAGCTCCCACATGATGTTGTAGAAGCCGCGACCTTCCTCGCCTAGTAGGGCGTCCTCGGGGATGAACATGTCCTCGAAGAAGATCTCCGCCGTGTCCGAGGCCCGCATTCCCACCTTATCCAGCTTTCGGTTGACCACGAAGCCGGGGGTGTCCGTGTCCACCAGGAAGACGCTCATACCCTTGTATCCCTTGGTCTTCTCCGTGCGGGCCAAAAGGGTCATGAAGTGAGCGCGGGCGCCGTTGGTGATGAAGATCTTGTTCCCGTTGACCTTCCAGCCGCCGGGGACTTTCTCCGCATAAGTCTGAATGCTGGCCACGTCGGAACCCGCGTTGGGTTCGGTGATGCCCAGGCAGGCTATCTTCTCCCCCTTTATGGCCGGCACCAGGTACTTCTGCTTCTGCTCCTCCGTGCCGAAGGCCAGGATGGGCGGGGTGGCCATGCCCACTTGCACGGCCACGGCCATGTTCACGCTGCCGCTGCCCGAACGGGCCAGCTCCTCGGCGAGTACTATATTGCAGAAATAATCGCCGCCGCCCCCTCCGTATTCCTCCGGATAGTGCAGTCCCAGGTATCCGAGCTCCCCCATGCGGGTGAAGACCCAGTCAGGGAAACCTCCTTGCTCCTCCCATTCCTCGGCGTGGGGGGCCAGCTCCTTTTCGGCGAACTCCCGGATGCTCTTGCGCAGCATCTCGTGTTCCTCGGTGAAGAAAAGCCCTACCGTCATCTCCCTCTCCTTTCTTTGCCGACTATTAACTATTACTTAACATTTCCATGCCCCTAAGATAACCTGTCGACCTTTCCCGGTCAACCCGCAAGACGTCGGGCGTCGGCGAGGCCACGCGTTTCGACTCCGATTAAGCTCCCACGTGGTTTATACTCAGGCTGAAAAGTAGGCCCGCTGGCCCAGCGCGGCATCCGGGAAGGATCCCAGGACCGACCGTAAGACCGGGGAGAACTTGCCGGTACCGCCGGAACGGCACGGAAGAAAAGGAGGCGCCATGCTCTATTACGAGGATTTTCAGGTCGGCGACAAGCTCGTCAGCAGGGGGCGCACCATCACCGAGGCGGACATCGTCATGTTCGCCGCCTTCAGCGGGGACTGGTATCCCCTGCACGTGGACCAAGAGTACGCCGCCCGCAGTCCTTTCGGGGAGAGGATTGCCCACGGCATGTTGGTACTTTCCGCGGCATCGGGTCTCTTGCCCCTCACCGAGTGGGCCATCGTGGCCTTCTACGGCATGGACCGGGTGCGTTTCGTGGGCCCCACCAAGATTGGCGACACCATCCACGTGGAGGCCGAGGTCACGGACAAGAGGGAGAAAGGGGACATGGGAGGGGTGGTCTCCTTCCGGCAGACGGTGAAGAACCAGCGCGGCGAGGACCTCGCGGTGGCCGACCTGAAGATATTCATGGCCTCAGGAAAAGGGAAATGAGGGGGACATCTTACCGGATGTCCGCCGGGGCACGTATCGCGGGTCCGGGCCCTCTGCGCATCCTTTCCGACGATAGGTGAAGTGAGGATCCAAGGGCAGGCCGGAACGTCGGTCTTTCCGTGTTCTCGGGAAAGGGAACCCATGGGTGTCGGGTATATGGGAGACGAGGACCGCCGCTTGGTGGAACGTCAACTGGGACGTTCCCTGCGGGGAGAGGTGCGGGTGGCCTCGCGCTGTCCGCACGGGAAGGTCCAGGTCATCGCCACCTCTCCCCTTCTGGAAGACGGCACGCCCTTCCCCACCCTTTATTGGCTTACCTGCCCGCTTTTGCGGAGCGGGGTCTCCCGCCTGGAGAACGGTGAGTTTCGTGAGGTTTTGCGCCGTAGGATGGAGGAAGACGAGGGTTTCTCGTCCTCCCTACGCGAGGCGGAGAGGGAATACCGGAGGCGGCAGGAGGAATGGGCGGAACAAATGGGCGTGGACATGCTTGTGAGGGAACTCTTACCGGATAACCGGGGCATCGGGGGGACCGTTTCCCTGGGGCTTAAGTGCCTTCACGCCCACTTGGCGCACTACCTGGCCGACGGCTCGAATCCTGTGGGCCGAGAGGTTATGGCCGGACTGGGAGATATCCAGCGCTTGGAATGCGTGGGGGATTGTGCGCCTTTTCTGAGGAGGCGGAGATGAGGGCGGCCGCGGTGGACATAGGGACGAACTCCGTGCGCCTGCTGATCGTGGATGCTGAGGAAAGGGGCGGACGGATGGAATTGAACACGCTCCGCCGGATGATGACCATAACCCGATTGGGCGAGGGGGTTGACCGGCGAGGCGCCCTTCTCCCCGCCGCCACGAGCAGGACCCTGGAAGTTCTCCGCGGCTACCGGGAGCTGATGGAAGCCGAGGCGGTGGAGATAAGGGAAGTCGCGGCCACCAGCGCGGTCCGCGACGCGGATAACGCGGGACCGTTTCTGCGCGAGGCCGGAGAGATACTGGGAGTGGAACCAAGGGTGGTCTCGGGAGAGGAGGAAGCTCGCCTCTCCTTCCTGGGAGCGACCTACGACCTGGGCGATATGCGACCTCGCCGAGGCGCGTTGCTGGTGGTGGATATCGGTGGGGGTTCCACGGAGGTGATCCTGGGCGAAGGAAGGAGCCCCCTGGAAGTGTACAGCCTGGACGTGGGCTGCGTGCGCATGACGGAGAGGTTCCTGCGCTCCGACCCCCCCACTGCGGAAGAACTCGCCGCGATGGAGGATCACCTGCGTTCCGTGCTCGGGCCCATCGCCCGGAGGGTCAAGGGCCGACGGCCGGCTCTGGCCATAGGACTGGCGGGGACGGTGACCACCCTGGCGGGGATCCTCCTGGGCCTGGCGGAATATCGGGGAGAACTTGTGCATCACAGCTGGTTGGCCCGGGAAGAGGCGGAGAACCTCTACGGGCACTTGGCCGGGCTCGACGTGGAGGGGAGGCGCAGGTTCATGCGTCTGGAGCCGGGCAGGGCCGACGTGATCGTGGGAGGGTGCGGGGTTCTGGTGGTGCTCATGCGGGAATTGGGACTGCATAGACTGCTGGTGAGCGAGAAGGACATCCTGGACGGACTGGTCCTCCAGGCCTGCGGTGAGGAGACGAAGGCGGCAGGAAGCGAGAGTGGGTGCTAGTCCGCTTTCGCCTAGCAGGATGTTGTGCGTGCGTTAGGAGGGGCGGAACGCTTTGCGTCTGATTCAGTGGGTTGTAACCGATTATCGGGTGAGACTTAAAGGGCATCCCCAACCGCTCGCCCGATTTTTAAAGCTGCAATGAGTCATATCCGGATAGCCAGTCCAATACAAGAAGGGGTGAACGAGAGGGTCGTTTCCCAGTGGGTGAAATTTTCTAAAGGCGGGGGAAGGCCTTTCAAACGGATGAAAATCCTTGATTTTAACCTTTTCTTGGGCTGTCTCCGGCTTGAATAAACCAAGAACCGCCTCTTGTCTTCATGATTTACCAAATTGATTGACGGGAAGAAATTGGGACCTCGAATTTTCAATATATGACCGTGGTGAAACCGTTCCGTTGACGTTAGAATGTAACGGGGATTAAATCCGCCCCTGGGGGACGTAGGGTTATGGGAGACGGTTATGCCCGGCAAGAGAATCCTGGTCATCGACGACGAGCCCGCCATCCACAAGCTGTTGAGGGTGATCCTGGAACACGAGGGTTTCCAGATTATAGGATTAGAACAGAGAGAGGGGAAGATGGAAACGGTGGCCAGGGGGAAGCCCGACTTGATCATCCTGGACATCATGATGCCCGAGGTGGACGGCTTCGAGATACTGAAGATGCTCAAGGAGGACGAGGAGACGAGGGACATACCGGTCCTCGTCCTCACCGTGCGTTCCCTGAGAGAGGACCGGGAAAAGGCGGCCGCCCTGGGCGCCGATCTTTATATGACCAAACCATTCCAACCCGCTGAGTTGGTGGAGGCGGTGAAAACCCTGGCCGGGGCGGACCCATGAGCGTGCGGCCGGCATTCGTTCCCACAGGGCCGAGTTCGCGAGTGGGAAAGGCCTAACGGAGCGCGGTATAAATTTCGGAAGCGCTGCCCGCCGTAGGCGGGGCCGGCGGAACGGTTCTCAGATCGCGCGAGTCGGCCGAAAATGCCGTCGGCGGCGGGTGGGGGGGGAAGTTATTGGTATCGGCAGGGAGGTAGCCAATGGCCCAAGTCACCCGCGAATTCGTGTTGGACCAAGGGGACACGATGGTGGGGGCGGAGAAAATCCGCTGCACGGTAACGGCCGGTTTTGCGTGGCCGAGACATATCGGAAAAGAGCCCGGTTTCTCAATAAATACCTACCGTCAACGTACGGAGGCTGGCGTGCTGCGGTTAA
This sequence comes from Candidatus Solincola quzhuomuensis, assembly GCA_015711855.1. Taxonomy (GTDB): domain Bacteria; phylum Actinomycetota; class Geothermincolia; order Geothermincolales; family RBG-13-55-18; genus Solincola_A; species Solincola_A quzhuomuensis. The sequence goes on from JACVJF010000028.1 coordinate 14,641, forward strand.
CGCACGTGCTCCGCGTCCGACGACCGCTTCTGCTCTTTTCCCTTACCTGCCGCTGGTATTTTTCGCCTTTTACGGGGAAAATAGAGTACCGCTTCGCGCCCCACCTACATCCCCGGCCCGGTCAGGTGATAGCCGATCAGGTGTTCCGTTCCCCGGCACTCGTCCTGGGTGGGGAAGCTGGCTCAGTGGCTTTGGTGCCCGATATCGACGAGCTGGACGCCTTGCAGAGGCAAGGGATGCGGACGGCCATGACCATGGAGGGAGAGCTCCTGTCCTACGCCGTGACGGCGCACTGCGTGGACGGCCACGTTTACTTCCGCCGGAAGGATTTGCCCGGCTATCTTCTGCGTCCCGGAACGGAACTGCGGTTGTCCTACTACCTGCTGTTCTCCGAGCGGGATGGGAAGTCACTGCACCGCCGGGTAAACTCCTTCCTCTGGGAGCGTTTCGGGCGTCCCCGCTTGGCGAGGCACGGGGAAGGGGACCGTTCTCTGCAAGGACTGGCGGCCGTGGCCACCCGCTGGATATTTCTGGACGAAGAGAACTGGGTCTACCTGAGTGTGGACGGCCGTGAATGCGGAGGGGTGTACACCTTCAACGTCCATTCCCGACGGCCCCCCATGCGCACTGGCCCCTTGACCAGTCGCCTCCTTCTCCGCTTTCCCTTCCTTTATCCGGGCATACTCCGATTCGGAGCGGCTCACGTGGTGAACCGCCGTCTGGGTCTGCGTCTCCTGCGGTGGCAGATGAGGCGTTTCTCCACCACCATGCCCCGGTGCATCCAGATGCAGAGTTGGTTCAACCTGGCTCGGACCTCTTACGCGGGGCGCTGGATGGCGCGGGAGACGGGCGACGAGGAGTGGTCGCGGAAGAGCGAGGCGGCCCTGGAGCTCGTCCTGAGCGCTCCCGCTCCGCAGGGAATCCCCCCCGCGGTCCTCTTCCTGGTGGGAGACAGGCTGGTGTGGGTGGAGGGAAGTCGCGCCTTTCATTACTGGGATTGGTATCATCTCCCGGATGCGGCCACCACGGGATATCACCTGCTGGAGTGGTACCGTGACCTCCTTTCCCGCTCGGAGATCATGGACGCCTGTCGCCGGCTCGGGGAAGCCCTCCTGGGCTGCCAGCTGCCCTCGGGGGCCTTTCCCGCCTGGGTGAAGTTCAACGGCGGGCGGTCCTTGGCGCATCCGGATCTGAGGGAGGGGGCCTCCACGGCGGCTCCGGTCATGTTCCTGGCCCTCTTGGCCAGGATGAGCGGGGAGAAGAGGTACCTTTCGGCGGCGGAGCGAGGAGCGGAGTTCCTGACCCGCGAGGTCCTGCCCCTGGACCTCTGGCAGGACTACGAGACCTTCTTCTCCTGTTCCCCGAAGCCCATCGGTTGGAGTGATCCGCGCACCGGATGCCTGCCCGAGAACAACATGTGCATGATCTGGGCGGCGCGGGCTTTTTTGGAACTCTTCCAGGCCACCGGAGACCGCGAATACTTGGAGCGGGGCCGCATGGTGCTGGACCGCCTCCTCTCCTACCAGCAGGTCTGGTCGCCGCCGGTCATGTCCATCGACCTTTTCGGGGGCTTCGGTTCCCAGAACACCGACGCCGAGTGGAACGACGCCCGACAAGGGCTCGTGGCTCCCCTGCTCGCGGATTATTACCTGGCCACCGGAGAGGAGGAGCTCCTGGAGAGAGGCATCGCCGCCCTGCGCGCCTGTTTCGCCACCATGTACTTGGGAGAGGATCCATATCCCCTCCTGCGGCCCTCCGTCCTGGGGGCCATAGAGGAGAATTACGCCCATTCCGGTTTCGACGGCACCACCGCGGGGTACATCCACAACGACTGGGGTCCCGGAACAGCCGTCTATGCCCTTTCCAGGATATTCCAATCATGCGGACAGGTCCTTATCGACGGGGAAAAGCGCAGGGCTTACGCCGTGGACCGTTTCGAGATACTCGGATGCACCTTCCGGGAAAGGCGCGTGGAAATGAGGGTTTCGTCGCGGGGAATCCCTTCACCCCGGGAGGTGCTCCTCAAGTTCTTCCGCATGCGGGGTTACCATGAGGTGGAGCTGAACGGGACACTCCACGGGCGCTTCTCGCCAGGCGACATGGAGAAAGGAGTGCGCCTACCGCTCTCCGGTCCGGAGCGAGGCATACGGGTCTAGAAGGTAACGTCTCAAGGCGATTGCCCGAGATGACTTGAGCCCTGGGGGCGGCTCGCGCGGACGATGACAACCCTCGCAGAAAAGAAAGGCCTTCCCTCCCTACCGACAGAGGTAGCTCCCTCGAGGACCGGCAAGAGATTCGACTGGCATTAAGCGAATCGCCGGTGTTATTGGTTAAGCATGGTGGCCGTCTCGCAGATCAGTCGCAGTGATCCGTTTTCTCGGGAGGAAGAAATGGAAAAGAATTTCCGGTGCTGGCCCAGGGGCGTGGCCAGGAACCTCGATTACCCGGAGGTTCCCGTCTTCCAGATCCTGCGTTCCTCCGCCCTGCAGTGGCCGGAGCGCAACGCCATCATCTTCGCCGGCATGGAGGTCACCTACCGGGAACTGGACCTCCTTTCCGACCGCTTCGCCGCCGCCCTGGCCGGCCTGGGCGTGAAGAAGGGGGACCGGGTGGCCCTTCACCTGCTCAACTCGCCGCAGTTCGCCATCGCCTATTACGGCTTGCTCAAGGCGGGGGCGGTCTTCGTCCCCGTAAGCCCCCTCCTTTCCGAACGGGAACTGGCCTTCCAGCTCAGGGACGCCGGTGCGGAGACCTTCATCGGCCTGGACCTCTTCTGGGAGACCTCGAGCAGGGTGTTCGGGCAGACGGACGTAAGGAATTTCATAGAGGTGAGCTTGGCCGACTGCTACCCCCCGGTAAGCGCTCCGGTGAAGCCCCTCCGAAAGGGGCCGTTCGCCGAGGGGGCTCTGGATTTCACCGCTCTTTTGGTGGAGTACCCTCCGGAACCCCCCGCCGTCGAGCTCGACGTCAAAGAGGACCTCGCCCATATCTCTTACACCGGGGGGACCACCGGGACTCCCAAGGGCATCATGGTCACCCATTACAACGCCCTGGTCAACTCCTGTCAGCTCTCCTATTGGTTTACGGGCGGGAAGATAAGGTACCGTGACGGGATCATAGGCATCGAGTTCGAGGAAGGCGACGAGGAGGCGAACCACCCCTTCCGGCGGGGTAAGGAGGTCTCCCTGGTGGTGCCCCCGTGGTTTCACGCCATGGGAGCCTTCGGTTACCTGAACATGCAGCTCCTGGCGGGAAACACGCTGGTGGTCTTTCCTCGCTTCGATCCTACGGAATTCCTGCAGGCCGTAAACAAATACCGGGTAACCTGCTTCGGGGGCGCTCCCCAGCTCTTCGTGCCCATGGTGGAGCACCATCTTTACCCGGGCACGGACATGTCCGAGATACGCCTGGTGGCCTCGGGAGGAGCCCCCATACCCCTGGACCTCATGCGCAAACTTCTGGAAAAATTTCCCGGTGTGATATGCGAGGCCTATGGCCTATCCGAGGCCACGGCCATAGTGACCATCACCCCTCCTGAGAGGGGGGCCCTTAAAGTGGGTTCGGTGGGGCTTCCCGTGGCGGACACCGAGGTGAAGATAGTGGACCCCGATGATTACGGCTCGGAGAGGGGCTTAGGGGAGGTGGGCGAGATCTGCGTGCGCGGACCCCAGCTGACCAAGGGATTCTGGAACAACCCCGCGGAGACGGCGACCATGTTCAAAGAGGACGGCTGGCTCCTGACCGGAGACATCGGCAGGATGGATGAGGACGGCTACCTTTACATCGTGGATCGCAAGAAGGACATGCTCATCTACAAGGGATACAACGTCTATCCGCGCGAGCTGGAGGAGGTGCTCAACGACCATCCCGCGGTGGCTCAATCGGCAGTGGTGGGCAAAAAGGAGGAGCGGGTGGGAGAGCTGCCGGTGGCCTTCGTCCAGCTGGTGCCGGGTGCGCAGGCCACGGAGGAGGAGCTCCTCGATTACGCCAACGCCAGGTTGGCCGCTTACAAGAGGATCAGGGTTTTGAGGATCGTTCCCGCCATACCCGCTAGCCAAGCGGGCAAGGTACTCCGCAGGGAGCTGCGGGAGCTGGCCCAATCCATGGATATCCCGGGCGAGAAGGGGGATTGAGGAAGCGGGCGTCGGGAACATCCCCCGACGGAAATCCGCTTTCTGATCGACCTCCCCATGCCCGACCTCGTCCTTTACCGTGCGCCGTCCGCACGACTGTTTATGACTTGGGGATGAGGTCGAACGAAGAGGACGTCCGGTTTCTCTCTTCCTGTCATGTCATCCAAGACGATTCCTTCCGCCGTCTGCGCAGTGGCAGCTACACTGGCCCTCGAACCGCGGGTCGATCCGGCGTAATGCATGCAGGATGCGGGAGCGGAGACCTGCCGGGCCGTGCTTTTCCCGCTGTCCATCCGGGTTGCGCGCGGACCCGACAGGAGTTTTACCCGTGGAGTGAACACCGGTAAAATACTGCTTGAGACGTCTTTTACGGTGCCCGGGTGGTGGAACCGGTAGACACAAGGGACTTAAAATCCCTCGGGGAATCCCGTGCGGGTTCGACTCCCGCCCCGGGCACCATTTATTCGGCCGCGTTTTCATCTTCGGGAAAAGGGCGAGCGGGGACCTGCCCTTCCTCGGGCGGCTCTGAAATCCGAAGAGCGAACCGGGTGGAATTGCCGCTAGCGCAGGGCGTCCGGTTGTTTAAATCCGCTTTGCACGAGGGTATCTATAGTTTTATAAAGGTGGAGAAGGGCCCTGGCACGGGCCAGTTTGGGGCAGAAAGAGGAACGCGGTTACCCCAAGCGGCCAGGGAGGGAGGATGAGATTCAGGCGCTGTCCCATATGTGGGGTCCCCAAGATCGTAGGACGCCTCAACCGGTGGAAGCCCAACGGAACGGTGGTCAATCTGGGCAATCCTCGCTACCGGCAGATCTTCTTCGAGGCCGAACTCCTCCCGGAACTGCGCAAGCGCATATCCGAAGGGCTGGGGTTCCCGGTGAACCGCATATTCTACGAGGCGGAACGCAATGCCGTGCGGGAGGTGGTGCAGGGGCTCCTGCAGAACCCGGCTCGACGCGCCTTTCTTCACATACTGCCCTTCAAGCGGGGAGTGGTGCGTTTCTTTCATCAGCTTTCCGCACTGACCGGGACGGCACATTCCCGAACCGTGGAATACAGACCCGGCAAATACGGCGTAGCCCGCCTACGCAACCCCTGGGACTTGGACCTCATGGCCGCGGTGGTAGTGGGGGCCTTCGAGGCCCTGGAGGGCTGTCCCTATCGCGCGTTTTGGAAGAAGGATGGCGAGGAATACCTCCTTCGGGTGGAGGCGGTGGAGCATAAGCCGGAGATATCCGAACGTTTGGAGGTCGAATATCCTCCCTTGCGGGAGGGCAATTTCCGGCACCACGTCTGTCCCCGCTGCGGCGTACCCCTCCAGATAAGGAATCTGGAATGGAGGGAGGAAGAAGGGATCATCATGGACCGCCGGAGGGGGACGCGCATGATAAACTGGGAGGCCCATTCGGTCAGCAAGGTGATAAGCGAACTGGTGCGGGAACTGGGAGAAGAGGTGGCCCCCATCATCGTGGAAGCGGAGAGGCACAGGACCCTCCGGATGCTGGAGGAACTGGGCCTTTTGAGCTATTCGGAGATGGAGCGCGTTCAATTTCTGCAGGAGATGCTGGCGCAGCTTCCCGTTTACGGATACGGTCTAGCCAGCGAGGTGGAGCACACCTCGGGAGGGATACTGCGGGTTTGGGTGGACAACCCATACGACGAATTGCTCATGGCGGGAAGGCTGGGGGCCTTCTACCAGGCCGTGGAGGGTAAGAAGGCCCGCATAGAATGGTCGGAGGCGGGGGCCTCCAGGGTATCCTACCTGCTTTCCCCGGAAGAAAACCGGGAATAGGGGCGCGCCCGGTCCGTTGGGAGGGCAGGAAGACGGTCGTCTTTCAAGGGGGAACGAGAAGCGGATAAGGGTAACAATTCCTTAGAGCTCTTCCGGAGTGATGGGCTGCATTCCGCAAGACGAGGCGTTTGGCCGGGGAAGGGATCGCCATCCATATTTGGGATAAAACTCCAGAAAGTTCGCTGGCGGGCAAAGAAGATAGGGGGTGAGGTCATGGAACCGGCATGTATAGAGGTACCCGAGAACCGCTTCATGCACGAGCTGGTGGGGCCCGGCGACCGTTTCCTTATGGGGCTGGTCCGGGATTTCATCGAGAGGGAGATCATGCCCATAAGGAGGGAGATGGAGGAGAGCACGAGGGGCGATTTCTCCCTGGTGGAGGAAATCCAGAGAAAGTTGGTAAGCCTAGGTTTCCAGGGCGCCTTTCTCCCTCCGGAGTACGGGGGGTGGAATCTAACCTCGGCCCTCACCTATTGCCTGATAGTGGAGGAGTTCGGTCGGGGTGAGCCGGCTTGCGTGGCCGCCCTGGGGGGCGGAGCCTGGGCCTTCCGACCGGCGGTCATCGCCGGGAACCGCGCCGTGCTGGAGGATTTCGGCCCCCGCTTCACCGGCGATCGGCCTTACGTGGCCTGTTTTGCCATGACCGAGCCTTCCGGGGGATGCAACATCGAGAACGTGGACATGAAGGGGCGCGGCATAAACACGCGGGCGGTGCTGGACGGAGACGAATGGGTCATCAACGGCTCCAAGGTGTGGCCCACCAACTCGGGCATCGCCGACGTCTACTGCGTGGTGTGCAACACCGATCCTTCCCTGGGGGACGAGGGTATCGCCCTGATCTACGTTCCCGTTCCCATCGAGGGCTTCTCCTTTGGGCGTTTCGAGGACAAGGCCGGTTTCCGCGCCAGCCGGGAGGGGGATTTCTATTTCGACAACGTGAGGGTCCCCAAGGAATACCGGGCGGCAGGCCCCGGGGAAGACGCCGTGCTCCTGCACGACAACCTCATCTTCGCTCGCCTCTTCAGCGCCTCCTGGGCGGTGGGCATAGCCCAGGGCGCCTTCGACGAGGTCCTGGCCTTCACCCGGGACCACAAGCTGGCCGGCAGGCCCCTCCGCCAACACACGGAGATCGCCAACGCCCTGGCCGATATGGCTATAGGTATACAGGTAGGGCGGGACGCCTACGTTAACGCCGCCTACATGTTCGATCACCCGGAGACCTACGGCGTGCGCACCTCACGGCTGATGCTCTCCCGCTCCACCTTGGCCAAGGTCTTCTGCTGCGACATGGCCGTGGAGGTCACCAACCGGGCCATGGAGATCATGGGGGCCTGCGGAGGAGACCCCGCCTACAACGTGGAGAAATACTGGAGGGACAACAAGATCATCCAGCTCTGGGAGGGCGGCGTCCAGTTAGGGAAGCTGGACGTGGCCCGGGGATATTATCCCTATGACCAGTTCTACGAGAACGAGCTGTACCGACCGGCTGCGGGCACGGATATCCGGTCCCGGGAGGGGGTGAGGAGATGACCGATGTTTCCCGGGAGGACAAGAACATGCGCTTCCCGCCCGGAGTCCTCGGGCCGACGGACCGGCTCCTGATGGAGTCCTTGCGGGATCTCGTGGAACGGGAGGTCCTGCCGGTTAGGCGGGATCTGGACGCGGAGGCGCGTCGTGGAGAAGACGGTATCTTCGCAGGGCTGAACCGGAAGATACGCGCCCTGGGGATGCCGGGGGCGCTGCTTCCGGAGGAATACGGGGGAGAGGGACTTACCTCCTGTCTTTCCTGGTGCCTGGCGACGGAGGAGCTGGGGAGGGGAGACGGATCGCTTTGCGCCGTGCTCTCCGCTTCCCTACTCGCCCTGCGTCCGGCGGTGGTCGCCGGCAACGGCGAGGTTCTCCGGCGCTTCGCCCCCCAATTCCTGGACGAGAAGGAGCACTTTTATGGATGTTTCGCCGTCCACGAGGGCGTCGCCACCGGGGACGCCCTGAATCCGGACCTGGTGGGAAGGGGGCTGTCTTTTCGGGTGGAGGAAAAGGACGGGTACCTCTCGCTTTCCGGCAGCAAGGCTTGGTGCGTGAATGCCCCCTGGGCGGGGATGCTCTGCGTGGCGGGTACCACCGAACCCGGACAGGACGAGGAGGGCATAGCCCTGGTCTACGGGGAGATCCCCGCCAAGGGCTTGCACGTTTTGGGTAGCAGGGGGAAGACCGGGTTGCTGTCCGCTCCCGTCGGGGATCTGCGCCTGGAGGGGGTCCGCGTCCCCGACGGCTGGAGGGCGGCGGGTCCTGGCGAGGATTCCCGGCTCCTGTGGGAGAACGTGGCCTTCGGGCGACTATTGGCCGCAGCCGCCGCGGTGGGAATGGCCCAGGGCGCTTTCGAGGAGGTGCTGGCCTTCACCTCCGACCGTCTGGCGGCGGGAAAGCCCATCCGCCAGCACACGGTGTGCGCCGCCATCCTGGCCGACGTGGCCACGGGCATCCAGGCGGGGCGGGACGCTTACCTAAACGCGGCACTGGTCTTCGATTCCTTCGCCGGCGCGGACGACGGAGCGACCATCACCTTGCTCTCTCGCGCTTCCCTGGTCCGTTCCCTCTGCTTCCGGGAGTCGGTGGGGGGCATAAACCGGGCCATGGAACTGACCGGGTCCTACGGGTACGTGACCGACTATCACCTGGAGAAATATTGGCGGGACGTGAAGATGATGCAGCTCCTGGACGTGGTTTACGAACAGCTGAAGATGGACATCGCCCGCGGTTATTTCCGGTTCCAGACCCTACATCCCAACCCGCTCTATGAGCTGATGCAGGCCAGGAGGACAAGCGTATGAGCCAGGTCATGGCGGGATCGACCTGCTGGGGTTACTATACAAAAAGAATTGAACAGAGTAGTATGGTTGAAGAGAAGCGAGAACTGCCGAGGGGAAGCCGTGATTAGCGATTGAAGACTGGTCACCCGACAATCGCTCGGAGCTAATGGTGAAACCGGCCTCTTGGATCAAGAGGCCGGTTTCGTTTGGGAGGATTCAAAAGGATCCAAAATGCCGAAAGGATTATTCGGCTCCGGAAGGGGCCTTGTGAATAGGACCTGCAAGGTCCTGAAAAGGAAGACAGTAATCGACGGACAAAGACGCGAGTCACGAGAGGAGAGATGGAAATGAAAGGAAGATGGCAAAGGCTGCTGAACGCGGCGTTCATAGCCTTACTGGCGTTTTTGCTGGCTTTTCCCCTGATGACGGCGGCCGTTTCCGAGCCAGCCGAGGACGTATGGGGGGCGGGGAAAAACACCGCCGAATTAAGCGAGGTGCCGGAACCGGCAGCGGAAGGCGAAGGAGCGTCGTCGAACACAGATTACGCCGGCATGACGACCGACGGCGAGTCTCAAACCCCGATTAAGGACAGCGCCTCAGAAGGGGAAGAGACGTTCGGCCAAAGGTTGACGGTGGATCAGGTTCCCTGGGAGGTCACCAGCCTGGATATTTGGAAGGACGTAGACGAGGTGACCGCGCCGGGTTATCGGCTGACCCTGGAAAAGAGGGCCTCGGAGACCCACTTGGAGATGGAGGTCGGCGAGACGCGCGAGGTCGTCTTCACCATTGAAGTGGGGGCAGAGGAGGCTCCGGGCGACGCCTATCACATCCGCGGAAACATATTCGTGGACAACACCGGCGATTGGCCGGCGGACGTCACCGCGGTCTCCGACACGGTGTGGTACAAAGCCGGAGGTCCGGTGTGGATACAAGCACCTTCCAGCATAACCACCACCGTACCCTTGGGAGACGACGCCATACCCACCGGAGGGACGCATATCTATGCCTACGAAGGAACCTTCACCCTGCCCGTTCCCTTGAGCGGCGTGACGGCCATGAGCAACCTGATCGAGATAACCATCAGCAACAAGCCCGACCCGCCCAAGCCGGGCATGCAGAGCTGGACCTTCCACAGCCGGCAGGACTTCGACAAGCCGGCGGATGGGGAACCGGGAGCGGCCGTCCTCCACGATGTCGAGGCCGTGGATCCGGCCGACGGTCTCCTTCACGAGATCAAGTCGGTGACCATAAACGGCTCTCCCGCGGCCTCCTTGACCGGACCTTGGGAACTCGATCTCTCCGCCGCGCCCTACACCGTGGTGGTGACCAAGGAGTTGACCGCGGAGCAGGCGGGAGAGTACACGCTGAACAACAAGGCCGTCCTCGACGGGCTCGAGGACGAAGTGGACGTGGAGATCCTGGTTAAGGAAGAGGAGGAACCGGGGACGGGCGGCGTCATCGGGTATAAATTCGAGGACCTGGACATGGATGGCGTCCTTGACGAAGGAGAGGGGGCCTGGCAGGGTATAACCTTCGAGCTCTGGAAGGACGGGACCAAGGTCGGGGAGACGGAAACCGACGCCCTTGGCCGCTTCACCTTTACCGGGCTGGAGCCGGGCGAATACGAGGTCAAGGAGGTGCTCACGGCGGGGATCATCAACAGCGGTCCGCTCAGCCAAGCGTTCTCCGTTGTCGAAGGAGAGGTCTTTTACCTGTCGGAGCCCTTCCTCAACCACCGCATCCCCCAGGAGAAGGCGGGGGTCGTGGAAGGCACCAAGTACCTGGACCTGGACGGTGACGGCCTGGTGGACGAGACGGAGACCGGCCTGGCCGGCGTGACCGTCCGTATCTATCGGTTGGTCTTGGCGGAGGCGACCTTCCAAGGCGCTTTCACCGGCGCGGGGACTTCTTGGGTGCTGGTGGGTGAGGTGCTGACCAGCGGCGACGGCGGATTCGTTTTCCAAGACCTGGAAGCCGGATCCTACAAGGTTGAGGAAGTGGTCCCCGCCGGGTATTATCCAACCTCGGATCCCGCGCTCTACGTGGAGATCGCCGGCGGCGAGACGGCCAGAGTTCTCTTCCTGAACGCGCCGCTAGCGTCGATTGCGGGCACCAAGTACCTGGACCTGGACGGTGACGGCCTGGTGGACGAGACGGAGACCGGCCTGGCCGGCGTGACCATCGAACTGCTCGACGGAGAGGGGAAGGTCCTGGAGTCCCGGGTAACTCCCGCCGAGGGAACCTACCTTTTCGCCGGGTTGATGCCCGGGGAGTACACGGTCCGGGAGATAGTTCCCGAGGGCTACACGGCCTCTTCCCCGGAGTCGGTATTTCTTGAGTTGGTACCGGGCGAGGAGAGGACGGTCGACTTCCTCAACTACGTGCCCGTGGCCGGTGAGGTGGTGACGCCCCCGGTCCCGCCCCAGGTGGGCGGAGGTACGCAAGTTCTACCGGCGACCGGCTTCGCCATGGTCTTCTTCCTGGCGCTCATGGGGGCCTTTCTGGCGGCGGGAGTGGTCGTCGCCTTGCTCGGAGCGCTGAGAATCGCCCGCGCCAAGTAGCACATCCGTGACATCGGGATAGGGGAGGGGAAATCCCCTCCCCTTTCCCCCCTTGCCGCCATTAACTTCCGGCCCTCCCCACGCAGCCGGGGATCGAAGGCTGCTTTCCCGGAAGGGGTATGGGGTAGAATATCACTTGCCGGGGGGCGTTGCCGGCAGCCCGAGGAATGAGGGGTGGGCCGTTTATGAGAAACGC
>JACVJF010000029.1 GCA_015711855.1 Candidatus Solincola quzhuomuensis
GGCTGCGTCCCCGATGCCCGCCTTCATCTGGGCGAGCCCGGCCTCCACGGCCGCCACCGCCTCCAGCAGGGTGTCGGGCTCGGGCGTTTCGCCGGGCCCGATGCCCCCTACGATTTCGTTGAGCAGTTGAAGCAGTCCGCCTTGCACCGCCACGGCAGCATAAAGCAACGAGGGGCTAACCTTGGGATCACCGATCCCGGCCAAGATTTCCTCCAACCCGGCTTGCATGACCGCCACCACCTCCAGCAGGGTATCGGTCTCGTTCGTCGTGCCGGGCCCGATGCCCCCCAGGATGTACATAAGTCCGCCCTGGACCTGGGACACCGCGTAGAGCAGGGTGGGCTCCACCGTAGGCTCTCCGATCCCGGCGGCTATGTTCTCCAGCCCGGCTTGGATGGCGGCCATGGCATAAAGTAGCGTGTCGGGCGTGGACGGGCTACCTATGCCTCCCACTATCTGCTGCAGGCCCTGCTTGATCCCCGGCGGTGATCCGGAGGGGTTGTCCAGACCCAGGACGATCTGCTGCAGGCCGGGGATGATCTGGGTGTCCATCATGGTCTTGGCGTACTGCAGGTTGGCGATGATGCCGTTGGGAAGCGATGCGGTCAGGGCATCGTATATGGTCTGCAGTCCCGTGGCTATATTTCCCAACCCCGTCGCATAACCGCTCATCATGGCCTGCTGCGTAAGCCAGATGTTGGGGTCTACTGTATCGGTGATTGGCTTGGCTACGTTGTACGTGTAATCGTAGAGGGTGCTGTTACCTCCTCCCGGGCTGAGAGCGCTTTGGATTTGCTGCACTCCCGGGATGAGTGAGCCGTTGAGGTTGGTGGCTATGGAGTAGAGGCCCCCGATTATGGACGATGGGTTAGAGGTGTCGCCCAACCCGTTGCTCATGAGTTGTATGCCCCCGATGACTTGCGCCAGCCCGTTGAGTAGGGTGCCCGGCGTGGAGGCGTCCCCGATGCCAGCGATCATCTGGTTAGCCCCGATGAGCATGTTGTTCAAGCCGCTCTGGACCGCCGCCACGGCGTAGAGCAGGGTGTTGACGATGCTTGGATCCCCGATCCCCTCCTTGATCTGCTCCAGTCCTTCCTCCATCTTGGCCATGGCGTAGAGCAGGGTGCCGTCCTTTTCGGTGCTACCTATTCCTCCCGCGATCTGCACCAGTCCTTCCTCCATCTTGGCTATGGCGTAGAAGAGGGTGTTGGCTTCGTCGTAGGCACCTATGCCTTTTTTCATCTGTTCCAGTCCAGCTATGACCTGGGCCGCGGCGTAGAGCAGGGTGCCGTCGGTGGTGGCGGAGCCGATGCCCGCCGCCGCCTGCCGCACGCCGGGGATCATCTTGGCGTCCAGGTTGGCCTTGGCGTAGGGCAGGCCCTCCTGGGCGTCGGCCATCATCTTCAGGCCTTCGTCCACGGCGGTGATGCCGTAGAGCAGGGTGTCTTCCTTGGAGGGATCGCCCACGCCCTCATTGAGCTGCTTGACGCCCCCGTAGAGCTGCTCCAGCCCGGCCTTGAAGAGGGAGGTGGGGTCGGTCTGGTTGGTGTGGGGGAAGAGGAAGGTCACCGCCAGGGTGAGCGGCGGCATCTGGAAGTTCTTCACGTCCGCCTTCACCCAGATGGTGTGGCTCTCCTGGGTGGCCGGCGGGAAGAGGGGGATGCTCCAACCCACGTTGTAGAAGTCGGGCATGGGCACCACGATCCCCGTGGGGTCGGCCTCCAGGTTGTAGAAGATGCGGTTGTCGAAGTACCAGTCGTAGGGGAGGATGACCAAGGGCATGTAGGTCTCCACCTCGGTCTCCTTCATCTCCCCGGTGTCCGGGTCCTTGTATTCGACGCGGGTCTTCTCCTTGCTGGTGTTGCGCAAGGTGACCTCCATCTCGAAGCGCCCGCTCTTCCCGGTGATCTCGTTGAGGTCGGTGACCTCCACCCCGTCGAACTTGTACCTGAAGCGCACCTCCAGGGGGATGCGGGTCTTGGTCTCCTCGACCATGGACTCGGAGAACTTGGTGCTGGCTATGTAGCAGGCGTTGTCCTCGGCCTTCAGTCCTTCCCAGACCAGGTAATCGCCCTCGACTTTGGGCTTGGTGAAGCCCTTCACCCCCTGCCAGGAGGTGTCCTCGTCGAAGGCCTTCTTCTCCCGCACGTCGAAGGTGCCGTCTCCCTTGAGGGAGAGTATCTCGAAGACCTGTACCTCCTCGATCTCCCCCGACCAGTCCAGGGTGCAGAAGACGAACTCGGAATCCACGACGTCGCTCTTCTCGGCGTTCGTGGTGGTGGCTCCGGCGGGCAGGGCCATGACGAGCGTCGCCGCCAGCCCCAGGGAGAGGAGGAGCGCCAGCGATCTCTTCACTTGTTTCATGCTCACCACCTCCCTATTCCCTCGCCGACTCCACCGTCTCCGCGGCCTCCTCCCGGCGGTGGATGATGACCACGCTCAACACCGCCGCCAGGAGCATCCCGAAGAGCAGGGACAGTATGCTTCCCAGAAGGGTGGTCAGGGCGCGGGGCAGGGCCTCCACCGGCTTTTCGGCGAACAGGTAGTCGAACCGCGAGATGGCGCCCAGGAAGGACCCCCAGCCCACCAGGTACATGGGAAGGATCTCCCGCAGCTTGGGGATGGATATGAGGCCGGCGATGAGGATGAAGATGAGCCCGGCCAGGGCCACGGATAGGCCGTAGTAAAGTGGAAAAACCTGCATGTAGAGAACGAAGGTGATCAGGCCGGCGATCACTCCCAGAACCCCTCCCAGCGTCATCCAGGGTAGGGAACGCATGAGAGCCGGTCCGTAAGCTAGGCAGATACCGAAAGATATCAGCGCCACCCAGTAGGCCTTAGCTCCCAGGTATTCATGGAACCAGATCCAAAAAAAGGCCACCACGGCGAGGACTACGGCCAGGATGGCGTTACGAGTGACGTTTTTCATCACGACCCCCCTCCACTTCGAACCCGAGCTCGCTTACTTGTCTCCTCGGTCTCACCCCACTAATCTATGCAAAGAAACAGATTCACCAGCCCTTGGAGATGGATTCGAAGAAACGGATCCTTTTACCTCGGAGACGGACTCTGGGATTTAGGAAATTTATCACCTCCTTCAGCCGAGCAACCCTTTGCAAGCTCTATTATGGGACCATTTTCCCGCTAGGGCAACACAAAAACGTTCCAAATGTATTCTTTTACCGCCTGAGGGATGAAAATCACCCTCTCCAATTTATTCCACTCTTACTCGTCTGTCCCCTTCATGCGCGGTTTTTCTCCGAATATTTCCGGGTTTTGGCCGCTACTTCGGTCCTTCCGCTCCCACGGGACGACCTTTCGTATACCCGTTTCCTGGCCGGACCGAATAGATAGGCTTTCATTTTTTATCGGTTCGCATCCGTCCCTTTTTAAGGCCTCTACGCCGCAGGACCGCTCGTCGCGAAGAACGACGCTGGAGACGGTGCTCGCGAAGCCCGTTCACCTTCGTCATCCCGAGCGCAGGGCCGAGATTCTCCCGTGCTCGCGCTTCGTTGGGCATGTTTTAGCTCGTTTTTCCCTTCATCATCTCGCGTAGGGCCAGGAGGTTGGCCAGGGGTTCGGGCGGGAGCTCACGCGCTCCTCCCAGGAGCTGGGAGAAAAGGGTCACCGAGGCGCAGAACTCCACCGTCTCCAGGCGGTGATAGGCCTGCTCCACGTCGCTGCCCCAACAGAGGACGCCGTGGTTCTCCAAAAGCACCGCGTCATATCTTTCCAGGTAGGGTACCACCGCCTCCGCCAGCTCCGGGCTACCGGGCGGCTGGAAGGGGACTAGAGGTACCTCCCCCAAAAAGATGACCGCTTCGGGGATGAGGTGGAGGTCAAGCGCTTTGCCGGCCACGGCGAAGGCGGTGGCCAGCGGGGGGTGAGCGTGCACCACCCCACCGATGTCCTCGCGCTCGCGGTACACGCGGAGGTGCATGGGGGTCTCCGTGGTGGGATGCCCCTCGCCCCGAAGCACCTCTCCGGCGAGGTTGACGGCCAGGATCTGCTCGGGACGCATGAACCCCTTGCTCACCAAGGTGGGAGTTATGAGGACCGTGTCCTTATCCAGCCTCGCGGAGATGTTTCCAGAGTTGGCGGAGGCCATCCCCCGCTGCCAGACCCTCCTTCCGATCTCGCAAATCAACTCGCGCAGATATCCCTCATCGCCCATCGCTTGCACCCGCCTTTCCTCCCGTACCTTTCCCCGTCCGGCGGGATATCGACGTGGCCGCCGGCTTAATCCATCTTAAACCTTGCGCGAACGGGTTAGAACCGCTCTCTCCGAGGGATGCTGAGGGAGAGAAGGAAGGGGGGCGGCGAACGTTCGGCGTCTCGTGCTTACCGGGCCCGCGGTCAGAAGATCTTCTTCTCCCACCATCGTTCCTTGGATCGTTCCTGCTCCCTGTTCCGGTAAGTGCGCACGTTTATCTTGCTTTTACCCGTGGGGGCCAGAGGCGGCTCCTCTTCGAGTTCTGTGGGTTCCTCTACGGTCTGGATCTTCTCCTCCACGTGGATGACCAGTTTGGCCACCACCTTGGCCGGAGAATCTTTGAGTCGTTCCAGCATTTCCTCCCATCCTTGCCGGGGGCTGCCCATGGACCGGTAGACCTCGGTAAGGTGGTCGGCGAAGACGAAGGCCAGCGGCTTGAACTCCGTCTCGTACAGCTCCCGATCTTCCGGGGTGAATTCCTCGAAGGGGACGTCCATGAGGTTAAGTAGGTGCTGGGGAGCGTCCAGTCCCTTTTCCTCCAGTTTGCGCTCCAGTTTCTTGGTGAAGTAGCTCCTGAAGACCTTTCGACTTCGCGTTCCCAAGGATTCGTGCTCCGTGATCCTTTCCACCGTTCTTCACCTCACGTCGTTTCCCTGTTGCGCAATCCATCCCATCACTCCCTTTTATATCGGAAGGAGTCCTGCTTACTTGAACGCGCCCCTGTCCGTTCAGCGGGCCTCCGTGAGATATAATCTTATCCGGCGTTGGATTAACGGGAGGGGAGTTGAAAGGCACTCTACCCGCGCACGTGGGCATCATCATGGACGGAAACGGCCGCTGGGCCAAGATGCGGGGGCTACCGCGCATCGAAGGTCATCGCTGTGGCGAGGAATCCATCATGGAGGCCGTCAGGGTCTGTTCGGAGCGGGGTATAAAGGCGCTTTCCCTCTTCGCGTTTTCCACCGAGAATTGGGAGCGCCCGGAGGAAGAGGTGAGCTTCCTGGTCAACATGAGCCGCGAGGTCCTGCGCAAGCGTCTGGAGGAGTTCATGTCCCTGGGCATACGACTGCGGCACTTGGGAAGAAGGGACCGCATCCCGGATAAGATACTGGCCTGGTTCGACCTGGCGGCGAGAGTCACCGCTGGGAACAAGGGCTTGAACCTCAACATAAATTTCAATTACGGCGGACGGAGGGAAATATTGGATGCTGGACTGCGGGCGGCGCAAGCGGTGAAAGAAGGGCGTCTGGATTCCCGCGAGATAAGCGATTTCCGCTTGAGGGATTTCCTCTACGCACCCGACCTTCCGGACATGGACCTTCTCATCCGCACCGCCGGGGAGCGGAGGATAAGCAATTTCATGCTCTGGCATATGGCGGATGCGGAGATATTGATAACCCCGGTTCTTTGGCCGGATTTCAGGCGTGAGCATCTCGAGGCGGCGTTCGAGGAATACGGACGAAGGAAAGAAGTCGCAGAAAGCGATTACGGGTCCCTGCGCCGGTAGGTGGTCACGACCCGCTCTCGTGTAGGGAATAACTTCTTCAAATCCTTCTTCCTCTCATCGTTCATCGACGTTGACGATGTGCGAAGACGCCCTTATGTCCGCTATTCTGCCTGTCGAAAAATTTCCTATAGAACGAAGAAGGAAAAAATCGTCAAGAGAAGAAAATTGGAAAAGAAATTTCGTTGAAAGGAGTGATGAGATGGCTACCAAACCCGCCAAGAAAACCGCGGCCAAGAAGACCGCCGCCAAGAAGACCGCGGCCAAGAAGCCGGCGGCCAAGAAGACCGCGGCCAAGAAGACCGCCGCCAAGAAGACCGCCGCCAAGAAGCCGGCGGCGAAGAAGACCGCGGCCAAGAAGACCGCCGCCAAGAAGACCGCCGCCAAGAAGCCGGCGGCGAAGAAGACCGCAGCCAAGAAGTAAACGTTCCGATTCGGCCAGCTCCCGCCGACTCCTTTTCTCGCGGATTTCGTTAGGCAGTATCTAAGGAAGGAAAGCGGGAGCTCTTCTTTTTGACCGCAAACGGCCGCCCTTACTATACTCATAGCCATGGAGAAGAAAACCATCCTGGTGATCGAAGACGATCGCTCCATGGCTAGGCTCATCGAGATAGTCCTCGGAAGCAGGGGATTCCACACTCATGTCTGCATGGATCCGGCGAGCGCACCGGACGTTTCCGCGCGCGTTCATCCCGATCTGGTGATCCTCGACATACACATGCCCAGGGGCAGCGGATTCAACGTCTTGAAGCGTCTCCGTCAGGGCGAGGGGACCAGCGGTGTGCCCATAGTCGTTTTCTCCGTCCTGACCAGGCGCAAGTCCATAGAACAGTTGACCAGGATGGGGGCAAGCGATTTCGTCTCCAAGAGCGCCGGGGTTGACGCTCTGGTGGAAAAAGTGCTCGAGCTGCTTTCGTTACGCTCTTCCCGGGAGGGATGAAGGCGATGGATGTCCTGGAAGCCATTCACAGGAGGAGGAGCATCAGGCGTTTTCAAGACAGGGAAGTGCCCCAGGAGACGATAAGGGAGTTGTTGGAAGCCGCGAGGCTTGCGCCTTCGGCCAGCAACCTGCAGACCTGGAAGTTCAAGGTGGTGACCGACCAGAAACTGCGGCGAAAACTCCGAGAAGCCGCCTTCGACCAGAAATTCGTGGAAAGGGCACCGGTGGTCATTGTAGCTTGCGCCGATTTCTCCGCCTTCGGGGAGAGATCCAAAAGAACGCTGGAGCTTCTTCGGTCGGGAGCGGTAAAGCCGAGCCTGGAGATGATCCTTCGTTTCCTGCGCCGGGAAGGCGGAGCGGACCTGGAGGAGAGGAACCTGATAAGCGCCTGCATCAACGTGAGTATAGCCGTGCAGAACATGGTCTTGGCCGCCACCTCCCTAGGGCTCGGCACCTGCTGGGTGCGGGCGTTCGTTCCCGAGAAGGTGGCCGAGATACTGTCCCTCCCGCCCGAATGCCCACCGCTGATACTCCTCCCGGTGGGGTATCCCCGGGAAGATCCCGAGCCGCGCAGCCGGAAAAGCCTGGAGGAGATCCTCCTCTGACGTCTCCGGCAGGTGGAAACCGTCCCTCGAGCGGTCACACGCCTCTTACGACGGATCGCCGGTCCGCCTCCCCCCGCGGAGGAACCAGTCGCCGAGCTGACATACGGCGCACAGCGGTTGCGAGGAGGGTTCCCCGCAGCGGAGGCAGGGGGACTTGGGGCCGGATAAGGTCATTCCCTCGAGAGAGAGCACTTCGCGAAGGGAGAGGAGCAGCTGGAGCTTGCTGGAGGGCACGACCTTCTCCATGTGCTCGAACACCTCTTTGAGCGCGTGGCCGTGGGGACTCCAGAAGGGGCATTTCTCCTCGAATATGGGCAATTCCCTGAGGCGACAATAAACCAGGTTAAGCCTTTCCGGCATGTAGTACAGCGGCTTGACCTTGCGCGCCAGTCCGTCGCCGGGGGGAAGCACCGGCGGCGGCAGTCGGAAATTGCGGGAGAGGAGGTTCTTGAAGGCGAAGAGCAGGATGTCCTCCAGGGTATGGGCGGTGGCCACGACCTGCGCCCCCATTTTCCGCGCTTCCCTGTTGAAGAGGGATCGCTTGATCGCTCCGCAGACGGCGCAGGGCGTCCATCCCTTGACCCGCTGCACGCGCAGGCCGAGGTCTCCGATGAGGAGCACTTTCAGGGGTATGCCGGCACGCGAACATTGTTCCTTCACCACCTCCAGATTGCGGTCGGAATAACCGCCCATGGCCAAATGGAAGTGCAGCGCCACCGGCTCGAAGCCCATGACCACGCCGAGCCTCTTCAAGGCGTAGAGCAGAGCCGTGGAATCCTTTCCTCCGGAGACGGCGACCGCCACCCTTTCTCCCTCGCCGACCATGGCGTGTTTTTCCAGGGCCCTTCGTATGCGCCTTTCGAAGAAGCGAAGGAAACACGGCGGGCAGACCTTGAGGTTGAATTCGGTAAGGCGCAGCACCTCGGTCCGCGCGCCGCAGATGCGACAGCGTCCTTCCACTATTTTTACCGCTTCGGGAACCGTAGCGTCCATGGAATCCAGTTTAACGGAAAGGCTTGCAGCTTGTCTCAAACCCCTGCGCCGGGCTTCTCGTCTTTTGGGCCCGGCGGCGCCTCTCCCGGGACTTTCGCGGTTAGGGCGCTGAGGCACAAGGCATTTTTAGCCGGGTACTCCCTGATCCGGCGGCGCCTCTCCCGGGACTTCTACCGTTCAAGAGGCTGAGGGGATATCCCCTTCCTCGGCGTGGAGCGGCAATCGGGCGACCAGTGTGAGCCAACCCCCGGAGGCCCTTATGACGCTGAAGCTACCTAGGTGGGCCAGGATTATGCGGCGGGCGATGGCTAGGTCGAGGTCCTCCTCGCCGCCGTCCCGATGCATGATAAGCGTTCGGTTTCCGTCGATCCGTTCCGGGGTGGCCTGGCGATTGCGCACGTTCAGGGTGAACACCACTTCCCCGTTCTCCTGCTTCACGGAGGTCCTTGTCTCCGTTCCCGAACCGAACCTACGGGCTATGAAGCTGAAGATTCCCTGAAAGGCGCGTTGCATGCGGCGGACGTCTACGGACAACGGGGGTAGACCGGACAGATCTTGTGGCAGGACGGTACGGGGGTCACAGGCCGGCTCGAGGAAAGGCGAGCTGGCCTCGAGCAGGTAGTCCAGCCGGCAGGGCTCCTTGTTCAGGGGGGCCTTTCCGGATTCCAACCGAGAAACGTCCAGCAGGTCCTCCACCAGTCGGTTCAGGTTTTCCGCCTCTCTCCTTATGATTTCCACGTATTCCCTTTCCGTTTCCGGGTCAAGCCTCTTGGAGACGAGCATCTCGCTGAAGCCCAAAATGGAAGTGAGGGGCGTGCGCATCTCGAAGCTCACCGCGGAGACGAAACCGGAGGCGGCCCGGTTCATCTCCGCAAGCCCGCGCAGCTCGTCCATGGCCTTTGCCCTTTCCATGGCCTGTAGCCTGTTGATGGCGTCTAGCCTGTCGAAGAGGAAGGAGAATAGAAAAAGGAAGAAGATCTGCGAGGCGAGGAGCTGTATCTCACCGGCCTGGAGGCTGTTGAGGACGGCGGAGGCCGCCAAATGCCCGGCCGCGGCCAAAAGGGTGAGGAAAAAGGCGATACCGGAAGAGGATACCAGTCCGCTGCCGAAGGCCGTTATCGACAGCAGCAAGGGAAATATGGGGCTGTGCACGCCGCCGGTGAAAGAGGTCGCCCCACAGAGAAGGGCGATGATGGAGGCCAAGAAGAGTAGGATCAGCGGCGTGAAGAGCCGGTTGGCCACGCTTTCCTTTTGGGGAAAGATCGTTATGGTGATATTTGCCATTAGCGCACAGAAGAGCAAGAAGAGGGCCGCGAGCAGGTTCATATCCAGACGATGGGGAAGGAAGAGGAGGAAGCAGACGACGGGTATCGCCATCCACAGCAAGCCCCCCAGCACCCGGGTCAGGTTCCGTCGTTGCATCTCCGGTCGCGCCTCCCTGCCCTCATATCCGGGTTTCCTGGCTTCCCCTTAGGGGAAGATACACGGTGAAGGTGCTTCCTCTTCCCGGTTCGCTCTGCACGGTTATCTTGCCTCCGTGCAGCTCCACCAGGTGCTTGACTATGGTCAGGCCTAAGCCGGTCCCGCTGATGCCCACGACCTCTTCCCTCTCCGCTCGCCGGAATCTCTCAAAGACCCGGGGAAGCTCCTCGGGGGGGATCCCTATTCCCCGGTCGGAGACGGAAATAGTCACGTACTTGCCTTCCAGTTCGGTCTTCACTTCCACCGGGCCGCCTTCCGGTGAATACTTGATGGCGTTGCTGAGGAGGTTCTTGACCACCTGGCGAAGCCTTTCCGGGTCCGCGTAGACGGCGGGGATATCCCGCGATCCCGAATAACTAAGCTGGTGTATTTCGGTCTGCGCCCGGAAGAACTCCACTTCCTCGAGGACCAGCTCGGGTACGTTCACCAGCTCGCGGTTTAGCTCCAGACCTGCCTCTATCCTGGACAGATTGAGGAGGTTGGTTATCAGGCGGGAGAGACGTTCCGACTCGGTGAGGATGATACGGTAGAATTCCTCGCGCTTTTCCGGCTCCATGTCCTTGGTGGCCAAGATCTCGCTGAATCCCTGGATGGACGTGAGAGGGGTTCTTATCTCGTGGGAGACTATGGAGACGTAATCGGATTTGGTCTTTTCCAGACGACGGATGAAGTCGCCCAGTACGGCCACCTCCTGCCGCGATTGTTCCATCCGTCGCAGCTCGAGGGCCATGCGGTTGGCGAGGACGCAGATCAAGTAGAAGTAGAAGAGGTCGAAGGCCAGGTCCTGCAGCCGGACGACGGTGAGAGGCTCGGCCCCGAGGGTGACCCCCAAATAGAGGACGGCCATCAGGGAAGTGTTGATAAGGGCGGGGGTCAGTTCCAGGCAGATCCCGGCCGCGGTGGGCCCCAGGAGCGCGGCGTAATAGAGGGAACTGGACGACCCCCCGCCGAACAGGACGGCCACGGCCGCGAACAGGTCGTAGACGGCCAGCCCCATGAAGAAAGGCGGTATGCGCGGAAAAAGCCGGCCGTGCTTACTGGGGTAGAGCAAGCCCAAGTTGTACACCAGGACGAAGAGGGAAAGGAGGGCGAGGACGACGTAGAGCATGGAATGGTCCATCTTCTGCGCGTGAGGGAGGTGTATGAGGAAGGCCGCCGCGGGTATGGCGATGACCGCGGTCACGGTAAACAGGCCCGCAAGCCTCCTCGACAGATCCATACATCCCACCCGATTAATCGTAATGCCGGAACGGCCCGACGCCGCGGAACTCGTGACCCTAACGGCGGGCCGTTAGCCAACTCCCGCCAATATTGTAAATCGACCGAGGACCTTCCGGATTTGATAAACCCGCTGGCCCCGGACGGCCCACGTTCTCGGGGCCGAAGAGGAGGGCGCTGGGCGAGCGCGGGAAGTTCTTAACCCGTTTTTACGGGATGACGAGGGGCGGGTCTTCCCGCCCCTCGGTTGCGATTGCGCATGAAAATCTATTGCAGGATCTGGGAAAGGGAGATGTCCGCCAGGTGGGTGGAGGTGAAACGACTGCTCCCGTGACGATGCCAGGGCAAAGGCGTGACGTATCCGTAGATGTTTTCATGATAGGTATAGAGGCGGCTGGCCTCGCTCCAATCCCACACCTCCAGCAACCCGTTCACCTCGATGTAGGAGGTGGAGGGATCTATAGCCGCCCCGTTGGTGTCAAAAGTGAAGAAGAGCTTGGCCTCTCCTCCCATGTAGTCGGGATAGTGGGCCCCGGTGTCGTTCAGGTAATGGTTGCCCCTCCTCCAGAGGTAGGAGCCTGACGCCGAGCCCTTCCCGAAGAGGATGTAAGATCTACCCCCGCTGTGGAGTACCAGCTGCAAAGGCATGTAGTCGAGGGGGCGGTCGTTGGTCATCCATTGCACGGTGATGTACAGGTGTACATAGTTGGCTCCCTGCCATCCGGCTTCGGAGGTCAGAGGCGAACAGCAGTCCATGATCACGCTCTGAGGATCCAGATCCGTTGAGGGCACCACGTTGTCGAAGACATACCGGTAATCGCCCCAGGTAACGTGGGGCTTGGTGGGTTCAGGCACCTCCTGCTCGACTCCCTCCGCTTTCTCCGTCGTCTTCTCGCCCTTCTCGTTCCCCTGCGCCCATGACCAGCCCATGAGCATGGCGACCAGCAGGGCGCAGAGAAGGCAGATAACCATGACCTTTTTCATCACCCGCTCCCCCTTCTTATCGCCTACTTCCTGAAATAGGAAACGATTGCTCCGTTCGTCAATTTTAACATATCGGCGCTTTTAGGCCTTCCCTTGACCGTCTTCCGGATATTACCATTGTTTGCCTGCGCCGTTCTCATGAGGCGTCGGCGGGCGGGACGCGGTCGTTCGCCCTCAGCGTGGCGATTCGCCTTCCAATTCCAGCTCCATGGCATCCACCACGCTGGTGTAAGCCACAATGCTTCGGTGCAGGAGGTTCATGGCTTCCGAGAACTTGGCCGCCGTCAAGGGATCCTCGGCGACCTCCTTCAACTGCCGTAGGATGTCCAGCACTTGCTTCATGGAACGAACGAAGTCACCGGCGGAGTATTGGGGGTAGGTGGTGGAGATGTAGGATAGGTCCTCCCCGTTGGCCCAGTCGTATACCACGGGGATGAAACCCGGATCCAGGGGACGCAGGAGGTCCAGCCTTTCCCTGGCTTCCAGGGACTTGATCTTCCCTTCCAAGGAGCGAGCTGCGGTGACGACCTCCGCGAGGGCGGGAGTGGGATAGGTGGAGGAAACGGCCGGTTCGCGGTAAAATCTTCCACCCCGCCTGCGGGCGGCGGGGCCTTCCCGGGTCTCGAACACGAAGGAGGAAGCGAAGGCCGCCGTCTCCGCAGCGTCCAGAGCGAGAAAGAGGCCTTCCTCCAGACACTCCACCAGCAGGAGATCGCATTCGTTGTAGATCCGGGAGAGGATCACTCCCTTGCGGGTCGGCTTATCCCCTTCCAGGTAACCCAGTCTCTCCAGGACCCGCATGACGTTGACCAGCCTGCGCGAGGAAACGTCGCTGCGCGCTTCCATCTGCCTCTCGATGCGCTCGATCTCCGCCTGGACGTTGAGAATACTCCGGCAGACCTCCATGCAGGCCTCTCTCCTCTCGCAGGTATGGCAGGGGTGTTCCTCCAGCTCCTCCCTCCGCGCCGCGATCTCTTCCCGGTGTGGGAAGGCGTGCTCCTCCTCCCAGCGCTGGGGTGGGGGGACGAGGAAGTTGGCCAGGGCCTGGCGGAGCCTCTTCTCACCTGCCTTGCCCTGCGGGGGAAAGAGCGGTTTCCCGAGGTGGCCGATGGTCTGGGGAGGGAGCGGGAAGTGCTGGTAAGATACCTTGAGGAAGTGGCCTCGGTCGTCCATGGTGTTCAGCCGCGGGTTTCCGCGCTGGTCCTCGGAGACGGAGAATACCACGGCGGGCCGGCGTGAGCCCTTGCGGTGCAGGACGATGACGTCCCCGGGCAAAAGCTCCTCCAGCTCGCGGTTGACCAGTTCCCTCCTCCTCCTTCGGCGCTCCTCGGCCATCTCCTTTTCCAGGTGCGAGATCTCCGCTCGCATGTGCAGGTAGCTAAGAGGATCGCCCTTCCGACAGTCGATCTTCTTGTGGTGATCCCGTTTTCGCCTGAGCAGGCGGGATCGCGATCGTTCCAGCTTGACCACGTCACGATCGGCGTGGAACTGGGCGAAACTGGAGTTCAAGAGGTGTACGGCGGTCGGCACGTCGTAATAGCGCAGAAGGTTTACCACCATGTTGTAGGAGAGGTTGAAGCTGGAAGTAATGGGAAGACTTTCCATTTCCGCCAGTCTCTGGACCTGGGAGAAGGGGATCATGGGATTGTAGAGGGTCACCGCGTTCCCCACTTTGTCGATTCCGCGCCGCCCGGCACGGCCGGTGAATTGGGTGTATTCGGTGGGGGTGAGGAACTCGTGGGATTCTCCGCTGAACTTGAAGAGCGACTCGATGACCACCGTCTTGGCAGGCATGTTGATGCCCAGGGAGAGCGTCTCCGTGGCGAAGACCACCTTGACCAAGCCTTGGGCGAAAAGGTCCTCCACGATCTCCTTGAAGAGAGGCAGGTGCCCGGCGTGGTGGGAGGCCAGGCCTTTCTTGAGGGCCTCCAGCCACAGGTCGAAGCCGAAGACCTTCAGGTCTTCCTCCGGAAGCCAGGCCACCCTGGAGAGAGCCTGTTCCTCGATGGCCTCTTTTTCCTCGGGGGTGGTCAGGTCGATCCCCGCCTCCAGGCAGTGGGCCACACCGGCGTCGCATCCGGCCCGGCTGAAGATGAAGTAGATGGCCGGGAGCATACCCGACCTGCGCAGCCGTTCCACCACGTCCGCGCGGCGGGGGACGAGGTGCCGAGCGCGAGGCCTCTTCACCCCGCGGCCCCGCGCCTTCATGGAACGCTCGTATTCCTCTACGACCCGGGGAGCGCGTTCGGAGAGGAGGTTAACCATGATTCCGCCGATGAGATAATAATGGCGGAGGGGTACGGGTCGTCGCGTATGATGGATCACCTCCACGTCCCCCCGCAGGGCATTGAGCCAATCTCCGAATTCCTCGTAATTGGAGACGGTGGCCGATAGAGCCACTATCTTCACGTCCCTCGGCAGGTGGATGATGATCTCCTCCCAGACCGGGCCCCGGAACGGGTCCATGAGGTAATGGCATTCGTCCAGCACCACGTAGCGCAGGCCGTAAAGGTTGGGCGAGCGCTCATAGATCATGTTGCGCAACACCTCGGTGGTCATTATCACCACCGGAGATTCCGGGTTTATGCTGTTGTCTCCGGTTAGCAGCCCCACGTTCTCCGTCCCGTAGAGGGCGCAGAAATCACGGAATTTTTGGTTGCTCAACGCTTTGAGGGGTGTGGTGTAGAAAGTCTTGAGACCCGATCTCTGGGCCATCCATACCGCGAACTCCGCCACCACCGTTTTCCCCGAGCCCGTGGGCGCCACCACCAGTACGGAGCGGTCCCGCATTAGGTGTCGGATGGCCTCCAGCTGGAAATCGTCCAGGGGGAAGGTGTAGCGAGAAGTGAATTCCGCGATCTCACCAAGCTCTTTTCCTGTATCCACGAGATTCATTGTAACAGACTCGGCGGAGGCGGGTCGTACTGTGGAGGTCAGCATCCGTCCGCGACCAGCCGGTGTCCCCGGCGAGCGGCCGGTCAAAGGATCGTGACCTCCCCGAACCCTTTGTTGTAATCTCGTCTGATGGCGGTCCTTTCATCTGCGCTGGGAGGGATACGATCGTCTTGTGCGGCGAGGTCGTTTTCGAGGAGCTGCGGCCGGGCCAGGAAAGGGAGGCTCTGGACTTCCTGGAGCGCGATGCGGTCAAGAACCTCCGCATGGTATACGCACTGCGCCGGTGGGGCCTTTTCAACCTGGGTCTCGCCGAGCAGGGGCGTTTTCTGGCCGCTCGTTCCGAGGGTCTCATCCGGGGCTTGCTCTTCAGGGACAACCTGGGTCTGTGGAGGTTGGCCGCCGAGGAGTCGCTGGTATCGGGGCTAGTGCGCGCCGCTTTGGATATCTGGGGACCGCCGAGGGCCATGGCCGGTCGGCGCACCGAGGTGGAGGGAGTACTGGCGGAGTTCCGGGAGCTGTCGGGAAGCGTGCGGCGAAGGGAGGAGGAAATCACCCTTCTTCTGAGGATGGAGGATTTCGCGCCGCGCGGGCCGGAAAGGGCGGAGGAGGCCCGAGAGGAGGACGTGGAGTCCTTGGTGAAACTGGAGATGTCCTTCCAGCTCGAGTACCTGGGAGCGGTTTCCAGGGACTGGGAGATCCGGCTGCGCACGCTGCGCCTGGTGGAGTCGCGTGCATTGGCCCTGGCCCGTGGCGAGGGAAGACCGGTCGCCAAGGCGGAGATGGAAGCGATGACCCCGCTCGCGGACGAGCTCGGTGGGGTTTACACCCTGCCGGAGTTCCGACGGCGAGGACTGGCGGCCGCGGTCTGCAGCCTGCTCTGCGCCCGGTCCCTTTCCCTGGGCAAGGTGGTACGCCTCGAAGCCAGGGCGGATAACGTCCCCGCGCTTTCCCTTTACCGGGGCCTCGGTTTTAAGGAACTTTGGCCTCACCTGGTGGCGGTGTTTCTCGACTGAACCTCCGCGCCTAGCCGCCCTTGCCCCCGTGGCGACGAGGCCCCTCTCGCGCAGGGGTTTTAAGCCGTGGTTCCCCCCTCCGCCTCCGCGATCAGGGCCTTTATGTCCAGGGGAGCGGGCTTTTGGGGGTCCAGCTCCAGGGTCACCGCCTCCAGCTCGCAGCGGGAAACGCATACCCCGCAGCCGAAACACCTCGCGGCGTCCACCCGGGCCACGAGGTCGCCGTCCAGTTCAATCGCCCTGAAGGGGCAAGCCTTAACGCAGTTGCCGCATCCGCTGCACTCCTCGGCGTCCACCCGGGCCACGTAACCGGAGGAGCATATGTTGGGAGATCCGAAGGCCAGGTAGGCTTTCATGCCTACACAGCAGCACGAACAGCAGTTACAGATGGCGAAGAAGCGGCCCCCGGCGGCGTCCTTGAAATAAGCGCAGTGCACGTGACCTCTCTTGTGCTCCTCCTCGATGATGCGCATCGCTTCCTCGGGAAGGAGGCGTCGGAAGTTGTTGGGCCTGTGTTCCTCCAAAAAGCCCAGAAAGGGCTCCCCGACCACCAGGCAAACGTCCAGGGGTAGGCAGGGGTCGTTCTGCGTTTGCCTGCAGGGACATTCCATGACCCCGATGTGGTCGGGGTCCTCGAGGATGATGTCGTTGGCTATGGGATAGGGGATCACCTTCTCCTGGCGGGGGAGGTGGACGTTCTCCTTCACGCTCACCAGGTCCACGGCATGTTCCGTGCGCACCACCTTGGCGTGGTAGGTGCTGGTGGCCGGGTCGATGGTCTCCCGTGCCACCTTTCCCACCACCACGTCCAAAAGGTCCTCCAGCTCAGGGGGGAGGTCGTGGGGAGGTTCCTTTTCCACCAGGTTGACCAGCTTCCCCAGGCGGTATACGTAGGCGTTGGGATACCTGCCGTAAAGATAGCCGTGGATGAACCCCTCCAGGTTACGGTTGCCGAACATCTGGAAGTAGCGTTTGACGGAATCGCGCATGTGCCTCCCTCCCTTTCTGTGCCCTCCCGGACAGAGGTTATAACGGAGGTTATTATACACGGGATTGACCTCTCGGCGTTTCATTACCCGGCTGGTATGGGATTTAATAGTGATGGTCACCGTGATCTCGCGGCCGCAGGGCACGGATTGGACGGCCCGGGAGCAATGCACGAGGAAGACGGACGAGGGAGGAAAGGATGCCCAAGGGAGATTTCTGGAACCCGGAGATGGAGCTTCTGGACCGCGGTGAGATAGAGGCCCTGCAGATGAAGCGGCTGCGGGAGGTGTTGGAACGCTGCGAGCGGAGTCCGTTCTACCGGGAATGGTTCCGGGAGGCGGGCTTTTATCCGCACAAGGTGTGCTCCCTCGCCGATCTGCGCTCCCTTCCGCCCATGGACAAGGACACCCTGCGGGGCGGCGACCCTCGCCGTTTCCTCACCGTGCCCTTGGAGGACGTGGTGCGCCTTCATTCCTCCTCAGGAACCACCGGTCAGGCCACGGTCGTCTTCCACACCGCCCGGGACATCGAGGCCTGGACCGAACTGGTGGCCAGGTGCATGTACATGACCGGTGTGCGCCGCTCCGACGTCTTCCAGAACATGATGGGATACGGCCTTTTCACCGGCGGCCTCGGTTTTCACTACGCGGCGGAGCGGATCGGCTGCCTGGTCATACCCGCCGGGTCGGGGAACAGCAGGCGCCAGATCCAGCTAATGCGGGATTTCGGCACAACCGTGATCCACGTCATTCCTAGTTACGCGCTCTATCTCCTGGATGTTTTCAGGGAGCTGGGTCTGGATCCAAAGCGGGACACCGCCCTGCGCATCGCCCTCATCGGCGCCGAGCCGCACACGGAGAGCCTGCGGCTTCGCCTTGAGGAGTCCTACGGCTTCAAGGCCTACAACTCTTACGGTCTCTCGGAGATGAGCGGACCCGGAGTGGCCTTCGAATGCCCGTTCCAGGAAGGCATGCACGTATGGGAGGACAGCTTCATCCTGGAGGTCCTGGACCCCGATTCCCTTGAACCGGTGCCGGTAGGGGAAGAAGGCGAGCTGGTGTTCACCTCCCTTCACCGGGAAGGCATGCCGCTCTTGCGATATCGCACCCGGGATCTGGCTTACGTGTATCCGGATACCTGCCGGTGCGGGCGTTCCCACCGGCGGATATCCCGCATCAAGGGGCGGACTGACGACATGTTCATCGTCAAGGGCGTGAACATCTTTCCCATGCAGGTGGAGAGGGTGCTGCTGGGCATCCTGGGAGTGGGCTCCAACTATCAGATAGTGCTGGACACCGTGGGCTCGCGCGACGAGATGCGGGTCCTGGTGGAGGTCTCCGGCGACATATGGCACGGTGAGGTGAGGGAGCTCAACCGGTTGCGCCGCAGGATAACCGAGCAGCTGCGCCGGGAGATCCTGGTCACCCCCTTGGTGGAACTGGTGGAACCGGGGACGCTGCCTGCGGGGGAGGGCAAGGCGGTGCGTGTCGTGGACAAGAGGGAACACGTGAGGGAGGAATGAGCATGGCTCATCAGGTGAACGTCTTCGCCCAGAACCGGCCCGGCCGGTTGGAAAGGCTCACCGAGGTCCTTAAGGACGAGGGGATAAACATCAGGGCCATCACCATCGCCGGAACGGAGGAATTCGGGGTGGTGAAGCTTCTGGTGGACGACCCAAAGAAGGCGCACCGGGCTCTCCTCCGGGAGGGATTCTCCGCCTACCTCAAGGAGGTCATAGCCGTGATCATGGAGGATCGACCGGGAGGCCTGCACCGCGTGTGTCGGGTCCTGGGGGAGAGCGGCGTCAACATCGAGGACGCTTACGGTTTCGTGGTCCAGGACCGCGGCACGGCGGTGCTGGTGGTGGAGGTGGAGAAGATACCCGAGGCGGAGAAGGTGCTCCGTGAGGGCGGCTTCGAGCTCATGACCGACGAGGAGCTTTACTCCCTGTAGGGATTTTGAGGTCGGCTCGTGAAGTACGGTAAACAGGTGTCGGCGGGAGGCGTGCTCTTCCGCCCCGCGGACGGCGGATATGAGGTGGCGGTCATACGCCTCTCGGGAGGAAAGGTCACCGCCCTGCCCAAGGGACTGGTGGATAGGGGGGAGAGCCCGGAGGAGACCGCCCTCCGCGAGGTGCGCGAGGAAACGGGCATGGAAGGGGAGTTGGTCGCCCCTCTGGGCTATATCCGATATTACTATTACTCCAAGGAAGAGGACACCCGTTATTTCAAGCTGGTCCACTTCTATCTCCTGCGCTACCGCGGGGGCAGCGAGCGCGACCACGACTGGGAGGTGGAGGGGGTGGAGTGGATGCCCTTAAAGGAAGCCTTGCAAACCCTCTCCTACAAGGGGGAAAGGGAAATACTGGAAAGAGCCCGAGATATTCTGGAGGGCGCGGAGGGAGAGGATGGGAGACCGGACGGCCGGAAGCGGGGATGACCCCCCGTGCCGGAGCGGGGAGAGGACTATATATACCCTGGGCACCAGCACCCGCAGCCGGGAGGATTTCATATCCCTCCTCCTCTCGAGGGGCATAAGCCGCGTTTGCGACGTGAGGGCCTTTCCCACCAGTCGGAAGTACCCGCATTTTTCCCGCGGTGAGCTATCTGCCTTCCTTCGGGAAAGGGGCGTTGACTACCGCTGGTTGGGGGAACTCCTCGGAGGGTATCGTCGAGGGGGTTATCGAACTTACATGGAGAGCCCCGAGTTCCGGCGGGGCGTAGAGGAGCTGGAGAGGCTGGCGGAGGAGGCCTCCACGGTCATAATCTGTGCCGAGCTCTTTCCCTGGAAGTGTCACCGGCGCCACATCTCGGCCGCGCTCGAGGAACGGGGTTGGAAAGTGGTTCACATCCTGGACGATCAACGCGACTGGGTACCTCGGGCGAAAGGCGGGCACCTTCCCTTTCCGAACGGGTGAAGGGCGGCGTGGTCCGTGAGGAAGGCCATGGGAGTCGAGGGGTGGCAGCTCCCGTTCAATGTACACTGGCGCGGGCGGTCCGTGAGGGCGTGGATACCCAAGAAGGCGAGGGCCGCGGGTGGAGAACGGCATGGTCCGTTTCGTGAACCGGCGGAGAGCTGCACACGTCTTAATAGCCGAGGCGTACATGTTATATTCTTAAGGACGACCGCCGGGGAGAAACGGAGAGTGGAAAGCGAGGATGAGGGAATGAGGGGTTGTAGGGGACTGAAAGCCGCGCTCGTCCTTTACGTCGTCATGGCCTTGGTCTTTTCCGCATGCGGAAAGGAGAGCTCCGAGGGCCTCCTAAAAAGGGAGCTCCCGGAGAACGCCACCCCGGAGAAGATAATGTTGGAAGGCCTGAACGCCACGGACGAGGTGCGCACCCTCCACTACGTCTTCGAGTATTCCTTCCTGGTCCCGCCCACCGGTGAGCAGCCCTATCCGGCGGAGGTAAAGCTTAGCGGGGAAGGGGATTACGACGCCGCGACGGAGAACGCCATGGCCCACATCATCTGGCCCACTTTCGAGCGAGAGTTCGACTACGTCCTTTTTCAGGGGGTCCAGTATTACCGCCTGGCGGACAGCGACACGTGGTACGAATTGCCCTCCGGATCCACCCTGCGCATTCCCAGCGTCTCCCAGATAACCAGGAACACCGCCGAGTATCTGGACAACTTTCAGAGGATAACCAGGCTGCAGGACGAGGTGGTCGACGGCCGGGATTGCTACCACATCGCCATGGTCCCCAATTTCGACGCCATCATGGAGAACCAGGAATTCCTGAATATGATCAAAGGGGGAAAAGAGGAACTAGACGAGACGACCCTCTCCGAGCTGGAGAAGATAAAGCAGGGGCTGAAGGGGGCCAGCGTGAACTACGAGTACTGGTTCGACAAGGAATTCCTTGTCCTTAGGCGCACCCTTTACCACATCGAGATGACTAGCAAAGGGGACGAGGATACCCAGTCCTTCACGGTCAAGGTCATTATGGATATAAAATTTCCCATCTATAACCGGGAAGTGGACATCGCCAAACCGGAACCCACCACCCTTTACCGGCGTTCTTCATGAGGAAAGGAGGCGAGATTGCCCAAAAGAATCACCCTTCCCCTGACCGCAGCAGCGACCTTGTTCCTCTGCTTGTCCCTTCTGGCTGGATGCGGAGGAGAGAAGCGCGATTACAAACGGGATCTGGCGGACGCCGCCGCGGCAGCAGTGGAGGCCGGAAGCGCCCACCTCCAGTTGAACGGCACCGTGATCCCGGCGGCCGGGGAGTCGGGCTTGGGGCTCACCCTGCAGGGTGACGCCTGGGTGGACTTGCGCACTTTCCTTGCAGAGGCCCGCCTCACCGTCCTGGGTATGGAGTTGTCCCTCCGTTACGTGGAAGGGAAGGCCTTTCTCCTCTTAGGGGGGAACTGGTACGTTTTATACGGCGAATCTACGGAGGCGACTGCAAAGAACTTATCCTCGGCCATTTCCGGACTTCTAGTAGCCCTGCCCGAGTTCCTCTTCGACTCCGCGAACGTCAACCCCGTGGGGGTGAAAAAGGTGGGAGATTATGAGTGCGACGAGCTGGAGGTGACGCTGGACTTGGAGGCCCTCTCCGGCTTGGAAGCGGTGCAGGAGCTGGCCTCAAGCGCGGAGATCTCCTTCGAGGAACTGGTCGAACGCCTCTCCGCTTCCGGACTGGTCCTGCGGGTCTTCCTCCAGAAGAAGGAGCCTGTCATCAGGAGGGTTTATCTTGCCGCGGACATGTCTCTCGACTACCTGAGAGGGCTGGCGGGAGGGAGTCTTCTGCCCGCCAGGGGAAGGGTGGAGCTGACCATGGATCTACCTGAATACGGGGTCGAGGTCAAGGTGGAGCCCCCCGCCGAAGCCAAACCGTTCAAGGGTCTGTGAGTTCTCGAGTCGACTTGCGAGAGGTGGGGGCGTGTATTTTCAGGACATGATCATGGCCTTACAGTCCTTTTGGACGGAGCGCGGCTGCGTGCTCGTCCAGCCCTACGACGTGGAAGTGGGGGCGGGCACCTTCAACCCCGCAACTTTCCTGCGCGCCCTGGGTCCCGAGCCCTGGAAGGTGGCCTACGTGGAACCCTCGCGGCGTCCCACCGACGGCCGTTATGCGGAGAATCCCAACCGGCTTCACCAGCACACCCAGTTTCAGGTGATCCTCAAGCCGAGCCCCGACGACGTTCAGGACGTTTACCTGGATTCCCTGCGTTCCCTGGGCATCGATCCCGCCGACCACGACGTGCGTTTCGTGGAGGACGACTGGGAAAGCCCTACCCTCGGCGCATGGGGTCTGGGCTGGGAGGTTTGGCTGGACGGGATGGAGATAACCCAGTTCACTTATTTCCAGCAGGTAGGCTCGTTGGACTGCCGCCCGGTTTCCGTGGAGTTGACCTACGGGATGGAGCGCCTGGCCATGTACGTCCAGGAGGTGGACAACGTCTTCGACCTGCGTTGGAACGCGGATCTTACCTACGGTGACTTGCAGAGACGGGCGGAGGTGGAATGGAGCACCTACTGCTTCGACGAAGCGGACACGGGGATGGTCTTCGAGCTCTTCGACCGCCACGAGAAGGAAGCGAAGAGACTCCTGGAGAAGGAGCTCGTGCTCCCGGCTTACGACTGCGTCCTCAAGTGCTCCCACTACTTCAACATCCTGGATGCCAGAGGGGTGATCAGCGTCACCGAACGCACCGGGTATATAGCCAGGGTTCGGGACTTGGCCCGAGGGGTGGCCTCGGCCTATTTGTCCCAGCGGGAGGAGATGGGGTTCCCCTTGCTCAGGGAGGGAAGCTGAATGACGGGGACGGGAGTAAGGGATTTCCTTCTGGAGATAGGCACGGAGGAGCTTCCCTGGGGAGCGGTGCAGGACGGCCGCATGCACCTGAGGGAGACCCTGACCGCGCTCCTTTTACGGGAGAGGATAGCCCACGGTGAGATGCTCGTATATTCCACTCCCCGCCGGTTGGCCGCCTTGGTTACAGGGCTTTCGGAAAGGCAGGCCGACCGCGAGGAGCTGGTGCGCGGTCCCTCTTGTGCCGCTGCATTCGACGCCGACGGCAAGCCCACGGCGGCAGCGGAGGGTTTCGCCCGCTCTCGGGGGGTAAGGGTGGAGGAGCTGCAAATTCGGCCCACCGATAAAGGGGATTTCGTCTTCGCCCTCCTCAGGGAGGAAGGGAGGGATACCTGGGATATATTGCCAGGCATCATCGAGGAGCTGCTGCGGTCCTTCTCTTTCCGTAAGTCCATGCGCTGGGGAGATGGGGAGTTTCGCTTCGCTCGGCCCGTTAGGTGGCTGGTAGCCCTTTTCGGCGGAGAGGTGGTCCCGTTTTCCTTCGAGGGATTGCAGGCGGGCCGCTCCAGCCGGGGTCATCGCTTCCTGGGACCCGGCATGGTGCGGATAGAAAACCCGCGGGAATATCCGGAGAAGTTGCGGGAGGCCTTCGTTCTGGCCGATGAAGATGAGAGGAGGCGGACCATACACTCTGAAATCGAGAAAGCCCTTTCCGCCCGCGGCTTGCAGGCCATACCCGCCGCGGAGACCTTCGACGAGGTAGTGGACCTGGTGGAGTATCCGCACGTTATCCTGGGGAGTTTTGACGAGCGCTTCCTCCACCTGCCCCGGGAGGTGCTGGAGACGGCCATGCAGGAACATCAGCGCTACTTCCCGGTGGAGGACAAAGAAGGATCGCTGGCGCCCTTCTTCCTAGTGGTGCACAACGGCGACCCCTCCCGGGAAGAGACCATACGCAGGGGGCATGAAAGGGTGCTAAAGGCCCGCTTGGAGGACGCCTCCTTCTTCTATCAGGAAGATTTACGGCGGAGCCTAACGGAGCGCCTGGAGGACCTCAAGTCGGTGGTCTGGCAGGCCCGTCTGGGAAGCCTCTATCAGAAGTGCGAAAGGCTGGAGAAGCTTTGCTCCGCCATATGCCGGTCCGCTCATCTTAACCGGGAAGTGGAGGAGAAGTCCCGGAGGGCTGCTCTTCTCTGTAAGGCGGACCTGGTTACTTCCATGGTCATCGAGTTTCCCTCCCTGCAGGGCACCATGGGCCGGATATATGCCCTGGCAGGGGGCGAGGACGAGGAAACGGCGTACGCCATAGAGGAACATTACCTGCCGCGCTTTTCCGGGGACCGCCTTCCCCGCACCCTTCCCGGCGCCGTCCTCTGCCTGGCAGAGAAACTGGACAACCTTGCGGGTTGTTTCGGCGTGGGGTTGGTCCCTACCGGTTCGGAGGATCCCTATGCCCTACGGCGCCAGTCCCTAGCCGTGCTATCCGTGCTCACAGCCTCCAAGCTTCACGTGGATCTGCCGGAACTCCTGCGTCAGGCCGCAGAGCTGCTGGGCCTTTCCGATCCCGGCGGGGTGGCCAGAGAGGTGGGCGAGTTCTGCAGGCAGAGGTGGAGACAGTATCTGATATCCGAGGGCTTTCATTACGACCTGGTGGCCGCGGTGCTGGACATAGCCCTCAGGGACCCTTACGAGGCGCGTCTCCGGCTCCAGGCTCTTCAGGAAGCGCGGAACCGCGGCCTCCTGCAGAGGGCTTATACGGGGTTCGAGCGCTGTTACAACCTGTCCCGCCAAGCGTCCGACGTTCGCTTGGATGAGGACCTCCTCCGGGAAAAGGCGGAGAGAAACCTCTATTCCAGGCTTATATGGGCCCAGGAGCCGCTTCGCGGGTACCTCGACGCCGGCGAATATGAAGCCGCTCTGGGGGTTCTACTGGAACTCGCCCCGGATATAGACCGCTTCTTCGAGGAGATTTTCGTCATGGGGGAGGATACCCGCCTGCGCGACAACCGCCTGGCGCTGCTCCGAAAAGCCGCGGCTCTCTTTCTGGAGTTCGCCGATTTCACCCAGGTTATCACCGAAGGGTAGCGCTGATCCGAAACGCCGTTTCCCGGGGGTGCTCGGGACGGCGCGTATAGAGGGCCGGTGAAAAGTTCCGTGCGGGGGCGTATATCGATTTCACCCAGGTTATCACCGAAGGGTAGCGCTGATCCGAAACGCCGTTTCCCGGGGGTGCTCGGGACGGCGCGTACAGAGGGCCGGTGAAAAGTTCCGTGCGGGGGCGTATATCGATTTCACCCAGGTTATCACCGAAGGGTAGCGTTGATCCGAAACGCCGTTTCCCGGGGGTGCTCGGGACGGCGCGTACAGAGGGCCGGTGAAAAGTTCCGTGCGGGGGCGTATATAATTGTTTATAATTCTTATTCATCGTTAT